>JAJYSL010000291.1 GCA_021793595.1 Acidobacteriota bacterium | reverse complement strand
TGCCGCAACATCCAGTAGAGTCGCACGGCCAACTTCCTGGCCGCCGCCACCTTGGCCACGCCCTTCGGCTTGTGGTGGCAACGAGCCTGATACTGCTTGCGAAATCCTTCATCCAACCGGGTCACGCTCTGCGCCGCTTCCACCAGCAACTGGCGCAGAAACCGGTTGCCCTGCTTGGTGATCGCGCCCAGCCGCTGCCTGCCGCCCGACGAGTGCTCGCGCGGTATCAGCCCCAGATAGCTGGCCACCTGCCTGCTGTGCCGGAACCGGCTTACCTCGCCGATCGTCAACACAAAGGCCAGCGCCGTGATCGGCCCCACGCCCGGCTGCGTCATCGACAGCCGCGCCTGCGCGTGTTGCTCCGCCGCATCGCCCACCGCTTTGTCCAACTCGCCGATCTGCCGATCCAACTCCGCCAGCAGCTGCAACAAATCTTCGCGCCGCCGGGCCGTCCAGCCTTGCAGAGGAAGTTTTTCCAACTCAGCCCTCCCCCGAACGCTCCACAGGGAACTCTTCTTCCGCACCCCGCGGTTCAGCGCCAGATGCTGCAATCCGTTCTTCACCCGCGTCCGGATCTCCACCAGCTTGTGCCGGTGAATCGGCAATTGGCGCAGGTCGCGCTGCTCCGCGCTCGGCGTCCACAAGCGCGGAAACCGCCCCTCCAGCAGCAGCTTCAGAATGTGCGATGCATCGCGCTTGTCGGTCTTCTGCTTGCGCACCCTTCGGCAAGCTCAGGGCAGGCTCCACTGGCACGGATCTGGGCCGCATCCCCGACCCACACTTCGTGGCCCAACCGCTCGAGCAAATCGATGAACCACTGGCTGTTGCCGCACGCCTCGACTCCAACCAGCGCCGGCGACTCCAGCGCGCGATAGAACCGCTCCGCTTCGCCATCGCCATTCATCAGCTTGTGTTCCGTGACCTCGCCGGTCTCCGCATCGAAAACCGCCACCTGTTGCCAACTCGGATGAAAATCACATCCTATAATTTTCATAGAGGGCTTCTCCTGATCCAGCAGCTCATGGTCCTCAACCAAAAACTAATAGATCGCTGAAGCCTTCGTCCTTATCCCATCAACATCTCGTCCGCCGCGGCGATGAAATGTGGCATATCCAATCTCGGGCTCCCACCCATCCTGTTTTTTATCCGACCCATAAATTCTTTCCCAAACAAATAAAGGCTTGACCGCAGGCATCTCGAAGGCCGCCGCCAATCCTCCTACTGTCAACCTGAGTCGTACTGCTCAGGAGCCTGTCCCTCTCCCGGACAGCTCCAACAGCGGCGAAACCGAGCCCTCTATACGCATGAACCCAATCGCGCGTACCTGAACTGAATTTTGCAAAGGCCCGTCATGAAGAATCCCGCCGTCGCCCTAGTACTCCTGTTATTCGCGGCCCCTGCCTTCGCAAACGTCGTCATTACCAGTCCCACCAATGGCCAAACAGTCAGCTCTCCTGTGCAATATGTCGCGACCTCTACGACGACCACCTGCTCCAAGGGCGTGGCGGCGATGGGCATCTACGTCGACAATGTTCTGAAATACACGGTGCAGGGAACCAGCCTGAACACGACACTCGCCCTCAGTTCCGGCAGCTACCAGACCGTGGTCGAGGAGTGGGACTATTGCGGAGGCGCGAGTTATACGAAGATCTCCATCACCGTCTCCAGCGGCAGCCCCGGCCAAACCGGCGTGGTCGTCACCTCGCCTCTGCCGAACAGTACGGTCACGTCACCCGTGAATTATGTGGCCACCGCAAGCACGAACACGTGCGCCAAAGGCGTGGCTGCCATGGGGATTTACGTAAACAATAGTTTGGTGTACGTCGCCCAGGGAGCACAGCAGATCAACACCCAGTTGAGTTTGAGTGCAGGGGCCCAGCACACGGTCGTGGAGGAGTGGGACTACTGCGGTGGGGCTGCGTACACCACGATCAACATCACCGTCGGTGCGTCTTCTGCGCCGACCCTCACTCTCACCGCCAATTCACCCTCGATTTCTTCCGGGAGTTCCGCTACGCTCACCGCGACTGCGACCAATACCACCTCGGTCGTCATCACAGGAACCGACGGCAGCATGTATACCCTGTCGGCCAGCGGCGGAACGCAATCGGTCAGCCCGACCGTGACCACGACCTACACGGCGCAAGCCAGCGGAGCTCTGGGAAGCACCACGGCCACCGCAACCGTCACTGTGGTTCCGGCGGGTAGCGCCAACGCCATCACCCACGTCGTCTTCATGCTGCAGGAGAACCACACCTTCGACAACTATTTCGGCATGCTCAATCCGTACCGCGAAGCGAATGCGACCAACGGGCAAGCTTGGAACGTCGGCGATGACGGCAAGACCTATAACGTGGACGGCATCGACGACAAGCTGACCACCATCAGCAACCCGGACGACGCAGGCGACGTGTACAAGCTGTACAAGTTCACCACCACCTGCATCGACGATGAAAGTTCGGATTGGCTGGCAAGTTACGGAGATGTCAACCGTTACAATTTCCTCACAACGCGCCCGATCCTGATGGATGGATTCGTCCACAACGCGGAAGGCTTCGCGAAGAGTTGCGCCGCTTCTGGCACTTGTTCCGGAAATTTCACCGATCTGACCGGCGAGCGCTCGATGGGATACTACGACCAGGAATTTCTTAACTACTACTACTACATTGCCTCGCAGTTCGCGGTCTCCGATCGCTGGTTTTCGCCGGTATCGAGCAAGAGTGTTTCCAACCGCATCGCGGTTTATACGGGTGGCACCACCCAGGGTCTGGTCTTCGACCCCGGCAGCGATGACCACCTCGCCTCACTCAACATCAACAATATTTTCGAGGAGCTGGACCAGGCAAAGGTGTCCTGGAAGATTTACTACACCTCCACCGATGGGTATTGTCTCGCCGGAGGCAACTGCCCCGGCGGAGGCGCCGACTATCCTGCGATCTACTTTACTCACCTGACCTACGCATATCAGTACCTGCGCGCAAATACGACAGGAACATGCGCCGCCCCGACCCAGCCATCCAGCGTCGTCGGCGATACCACGAACTCATTCTGTATCGATACAGCCCATATTGCCCCACTATCCTCGTATTACACCGACCTGGCCAACGGCACGCTTCCCAGCTTCGCCTTTATTGAAGCCGGGTACGGACTCAATGACGAGCATCCCGGCTCGAACGCATCGATCCTGCTCGGTCAGGCAGAGGTGGCAGAAGTGATCAATGCGTTCATGGCTAGTCCGGAATGGAAGGATTCCGTCTTCTTCCTCAGCTACGACGAGGGCGGCGGTCCCTACGATCACGTCCCGCCCGTGGCCGGCCACTCGAACGCCAACACCGACGCCTCATTGGGAACGATCCCGGATATTTCAACGATTGCGGTCAATCCCGATACCTACAACCCTTGCCTGCCAACCGGCGGCACGCCCACGCTCCACTGCGACCTCCGGTCGGATGACCCCGGAGCTCATTCTGGCGATGCCGCGGCTGTCAATGGCTTCGCCGCCCAACTTGGCTTCCGCGTGCCGAACCTGATCGTTTCGCCCTTCATCAGGAAGCATTATGTCTCTCACACGCCGATGGATCACACCGCCGTGATCAAGTTTGTGGAGAACCGGTTCATTGGCCCCAATGCCCATCTGACTGCCCGCGATGCCGCGCAACCCAACCTGCTGGAATTTTTCGACTTCACGAACATCCCATGGGCAACCCCGCCGCCGCCGCCCACCCCCGTCAGCGCGGCATCGCTGGGCTACAATCCATGCGAGCCGACAAACATTGGGCCGTAGCTTCCGTGGCGAGCAAATTTCGTTCCATCATGGTAGGCACGCTGAAAGGATTTGCGAGGGTAGCGAAATGTCCGGATGGCTAACCCTGTAAACGGGTATGTGCATCATCGGATTCAGCACTCGGAGAAGGTATACGTGATGGGTGACGTCCACACCAACACAATTGAGGGCTTCTGGAGTCTTCTAAAGCGCGGGATTAGTCGCGCATACCACTCGGTTAACAGAATATATTTGCAGGCCTACTGTGATGAATATGCCTATCGGTACAACCGCCGATTTGCCGCTCACGCAATGTTTACTTTGTTATTGGTTGATGTTGTTGCGAAGGCAGAACAGCTTTCTTTCTTCACAATAGCTTCAAATTCCTGATACGAAAAGGGCTGCATCAACCCTTGAATCTCTTTGGATGGAATCAGGACGGCGCGCTTACCGTTCTGTTTCTCTTCTTCTGTAAGTTTGGGTGATGGACTCAAGTTGCTTTCTCGACGGGTAAGTTTACATCGACGTTTATCTCTCCGTTGGCGTCTTCGTAGAGCTTGACCAACTGCACAAGTTGATTTCTAAGCAGTTTAGCGTTCCGCCAAGACATTGTCACCGCTGCTCTCTCTTGGGCAACTGCCTTGAAGTCTTTGTCCAAAGAATTGTCTTCGGCATTGATTAGTTGTCCTAATCTGAATCTGACATCGTCAAGTGACCACATAATAGAAGACGTGTTTATGTAGTATTCCGCCACTCCTTGTGGAGATTTAACCCACTTGGCTTTTGGTTTCTCAGCATCACTCATGTACTAATCTCCCATAACAGATGCTGCCTGTCTTTCCGAGCTAGATTGATTCCAACTCGCACCTCTATTATTTTCAGAAGGCACAGAGGACATTGCGGCATTTCCTGTGGGATTCGTAAGACCTCCCATTGATTCCTGGCTAACTGCAACAACAGCGTTGTAGTTTTGAGTCTGTTTCTTTACTCCCACGGCACGCGAGAAAGCAATACCCAGAAGCAATATTCCTATACCAGCGGCGGCAGAGAGGAGTGCCACTAGCGTCATGTCAGTCATAATCTATCCTCCTTGTTGGTTCCTATCTCTTTGCTTCTTGGCGAATTTTTTAGCAATGATCGCCAAGATGAACAATATGAGCGCGACGATCCAGCTTTGCTCCATTACTTTAAAGATATTCGGCGCTGGCGCATCTCCCGCCTTTCTGTTTTGGTAAAGCGTATCTAGGAAAGGAAAAACAAACCATAAGACCGCAGCTTCATTGAAAAATGTCTCCAGTAGCGAGAAGAACTCATCGCCTTCGAAAACCCATCTGAAAATCCATCTGAAAAAATGAGCAAGTCGTTTTCTCCAAAACCAGCCACTTGCTCCCACTCCTGCCAACCCTATGGCCTCGGCAATCAGGCAGACTTCCACGGACTCCCATTATAAGCACACCGACGGAACCTCTCTTAAGTTTAGATGCCTCATGACCGATTTCGCACTACCTGATCTAAGTGGATTCTCCCAACGCATTTGGCAGCCGGCAATCCTCCACCCTGCCCCGGCCAACGCCGCTCTTCATGGTCTTGATCCCTGCTGCGGAGACGGGAATGAGGTTATTGGTTCACCGTCAAGCTGCGCTCCAGGTCGAAGGTCACAACGCTCTCAGCCGGCAGCACCAGGTCTCTGTTCCCCGTGAATGCGCTGCCAGCTGCGCCACCGCCGCCACCCACCAGTCCGCCAATCAGGGCTCCCTTGCCACCGCCCGCCAGGCCGCCAATCAGTGCCCCAAGACCCGCGCCACCACCGGTCATGAAGAGGGAACGCTTGCCTTTCCCCTGCTCCACCCGCTCCACGGTACTGGTTCGAACCATATAGGAATATCCGCCTGCCCTCAGGCCATCCAGCCGGATGGCCAGCACCGCCT
>JAJYSL010000290.1 GCA_021793595.1 Acidobacteriota bacterium | reverse complement strand
AATGGCTGCGTCTTCTCGCCTCTCACAGCGAAGTCCGGCGCCCAACCTCAGGCAGTGGATTATCTCAGAGCCGGCGAATGTATTCTGCAACTCGATCCAGGCCATTCTTACACTCCGCAAGACATCGTCTGGACGCTGGTTCGTATCACTCCGGTGGGGAAACTGGCCAACCGTCCGTCGAAGGACTGGAAGGGCAGCTTTCTGATTGTCGATGCCAAGGGGTCCAGACTTGCGGAAGAACCAATTCGGTGGCTGGAGGCAAAGGATGGCAGTTTTGTCGCCACCACGGCCTTCCCGCTGGACAATCCCAAATTGAAATTGGTGGATGGCGAGTATGCCGTATTATTCCGGCTGAAGGGGCCTGGAATCGAGCCCAATTATAGCGAGGATGCACCTTTTCTGATTTATGGCGCAGAGGATGATGCTTCGGAATCGCACCGCAGACACTGATCCTGTTTGAGGAAGACTCTCTATGATAGCCCGCCGAAGTGGCGCAAGAGTCGTCCGATCAGGCGTCCATGTGGAACTGGTGCTCCGTCCAGCTTCGGTCGGAGACGCGCTGTTCCGCCAGTAGCGTCCGAATTCTCAGCCGAGCCGAGAGGACTGTGCATTGAACTTCTACCTCAGTAGTCCGCAGCAGCCCCGCAATGCGGCCAGGAGCATATCCCTCAACATCCCGCAGCAGGAAGCAGAGCCTCTCCCGCGCTGGCAGTTGCCACAACGCCTCTTCCAGATCGGTGCGTCGAATGTTCCGACGGCTTAGCCCCTTTCCTTCCGTGCTCATGGCGGGAACTGCTTCCAGCGACAGGCGATGATGTAACTCGTCCATCAGCGCCTCGTCCAGAGTTACGATGGACGGACGGCCTTGCTTCTTAAATGAATGGATAAATGTCGACTGCAGAATGGATTCCGCTTCCCGTTCATCGCCCGTCATGTAATAGGCAACGGAGAAAATATGATGACGATGGCTCTCGAAAACATCCCGCTGCTCATCCGCAGTGCTATAGCTATGTGCATTCCTGACGATAATGGACTGTGAGACAGTCGCGGATCGCGGTAGGATCATGCCGACGGAATTTCCCATGGTGGATTCGGAAAAAAGTTGCATCTTGCCCATAAGATATGCAAGCCGTGGGCCACTTCTTCATTTTGCTCTCCAGATGCGCAAAGCTGCTGCACACTTGGGGCGGCTTTTTCAGGGGATGATGGCTTTCCTTCGGTTTTGGCAGGACGATGGGCACCTCCATGCACAGATTTAGCATCTAAAACGACATACTGATATATGGAATGTAAATACCACTATTGGGCATACATATACCATGTCGTAATCTTTATACCCGCAGCAGATTGGAACCCAACACGTGATTTTTACCAGGGTGTGGGTGCTATTTACTTGATCCCACGTCGATTTTTTCTGGAAGCTTGTGAGTAGAGAAGGTAGATTTCTTATAGCAACGCAATGACTGTGGAATCCTCAGTGATCGCGACCGAATCCTCGCCCCCTCCGGCGGCCGCCGCGGGACAGATCCTCTTGCTCGTGGACGATCACGACGAGGGAGATTCGATTGCCCGGATGCTACAGGCGAAGAATATGTCGGTGCTTACGTTTGCCTCGCCGGCAAAGGCAATCAGATCCCTTGCCTCCAATTCAACTTCGAATCCACATGCCCATTTGCGAATCGACTTGATCCTGCTCGACACAGGCCCGCATCCCGCGCAACTTTCCTTGTGGCTGAAGCAGGTGACAGAACATCTGCTGGGTCCGAACGGAGCCGGCTGGAACTCATACCGTGCACAGATTCCCATCCTGGTGCTGACACATCGAGACTATGTCTCACAGGCAATACAGGCTTTACAACAGGGCGCGTACGATTTTGTTGCCAAGCCGTTTTCCGCGGAACAGCTTCTCGCCGCAATCCATCGCACGCTGGACTACCAGCGGCTGTGCGCTCAAAATGACTTGTTCCGGCATCACCTGGAACAGATGATTACCGCGCGAACCGAATTGCTGCAGCATAATATGCAGCAACTGGAAAGTTCCTACGACGTGACCCTGGAGGCCTTGGGCTACGCGCTTGACTTGAAAGATGCGGAAACGGAGGGTCACTCCAAGCGCGTCACTGCCTACACCCTCGCGCTGGGACGGGCGGTGGGTCTGCGCGAGCCGGAACTGCGCATCGTGGGTCGCGGCGCCTTTCTTCACGACATCGGCAAGATGGCCATTCCGGATGCGATCCTGCGCAAGCCAGCCAAGCTGACTCCAGAGGAGCAGGCAATTATGCGTACCCATTGCGAGCTGGGCTATCAGATGATCCGCAAAATTCCCTACTTACAGGAAGCTGCCGAAATTGTCTACTCGCACCAGGAATACTTTGACGGCACCGGCTATCCCCGCGGTCTGCGTGGAGAGCAAATCCACATTGGCGCGCGCATCTTTGCCATCGCAGACACCTTTGACGCAATTACCTCCAACCGCCCGTATCGCAAAGCCAATACCATAGCTGCCGCGCGCAAGGAGATCCTTCGATGCGCCGGGACCCAGTTCGATCCGTCCATTGTCGATGTGTTTGAGGGCACTCCCGATTCTCTGTGGCAGGATCTGCGGGAGGGAATCATGCGCGATGGCCCTGCCTTCTCCCCGTTCAGCTACACCTTCGGCGGCGTCAGTTAGAAGGTCTCCCTGTCAGCATCAAGCGGCCACACCGATCGCGTCGTTTTTCCTGAAGAATGCTCATGTTTGAACCTCCCTGCCCCTTCCTTTGCCAATCTTCCCTGCCCGCGTCCAAAATGGCTGCACGCGGCGTTGACTCCTCAGGAACAGGATGGAACCGAACCATGGCGAAGTTATCGGACAAAGAAATTCAGGATAAGCTGGCTGCGCTTCCCGGATGGAACTATGACGCCGGCGCGCTGGTCCGTGATTACAACTTTGCCGATTTTGCCTCGGCCTTCGCGTTTGTCGTGCGGCTGGCGTTGCTGGCGGAAAAAGCCAACCACCATCCCGACATCGATCTCCGCTATAACAAAGTCCGTGTGGCGCTGGTCTCGCATGATGCCGGCGGCGTCACCGGGCGCGATATTTCCATGGCCGTAGAAATTGCCAAACTCTAGCAGCGCTCCCGATCCAAATCATGTTTCGCTTCATCTTCTCTGGGGTTGGAAGCCTGATTCCGCCCTTGACTACATCAGGAAACCGACGAGCTGGCGACCTATACTTGGAGAACACCCAGAATGCCAGCGAGGAGAAAGCATGCCTATAACCAAGTATGAAGGCATTACGCTCACCGGAAAGGTGATCGTGTTGGAGGAGGTCTGGATCGTAAACTGCGCCCTGCGGGAATGCATCATTTTTTATTCGGGCGGACCCTTTGAGGTGGTGAATGCGACCTTCGATCGCTGCGAATGGAAGTTTCAAGGAGCGGCGCAGCTCACTTTTTCCCTGATGTCAATGATCGGCCTGATCCCACAGCCGCAAGCTATGCTTCCCATGGAAGCCGTCCCCGGCCCGGTAAATTAAGAGCGGATTGCTGGCCGACGCGCGCCTGCATCAGCCCCAGCCCAAGTGCATTCAGGCAATCTATTTTCTCCAAGACTTCTACTCCTGAATAATTCGCTCCAGGAGCAGCGAAATGCTCTAATTATCGTCCGGTTCCGGTAGCACGGGCAGCGAAATCAAATTCACGGTGGAGGGATCGTCGCGCAGTTTCAGGTACAGCGTGGTCCCATTCGGCCGTGGTACGGTCAACGAGCTCCCTGCAAATCCCAGCGGCACAGCCGTGGGCTGGGTGAATTGCTGCGTGGAGGCAATGGAGTCGATCAGGAAAAGATTTTCCCCGGTCAGCGTACAGGGAAGCAGGGGACTCGAAGGACATTCCACCTGTTTCAACGATGGCAAACGCACCAGATTGGCCAGCGGCTCCCAGTCGCCCGCAACCCCTTCGGCGGTGACAGGGCGGAAGCGAATGGGTCCAAAGGCGGACCCACCAAAAGCCTTCGCCGGATCGAGCATGGCCAGCACCGTTTGCGAATCCTGTAACGTCAATCCGTCGTTCGCGAGGCTCAGCGTGGTATCGAAACCGCCGTCAGCAGATGCCACTTCGATTTTTTCATCTCGCGGAAACTGCACCGGAGCCACCGACTGCAGGAAGAAGGTGAGGTGCCCG
Organism: Acidobacteriota bacterium; assembly: GCA_021793595.1. The sequence goes on along the minus strand of JAJYSL010000290.1, from coordinate 1,550 downwards.
TATTGCGGCAGGTCATTGCCATTGCTCAGATGGATAAATCCGGAGCTACCGCTGGGATTGAGCGCGATGCTCTTACTGAGAAGTTGTACGCGCGGTCGTGGAGGGGCAATCGTCACGGGAACATTCAGCACGCGACCATCCTTCAGGTGAATGTGCGCCGTCACCGTGGCGCCTGCCACCAGAGTCTTGTTCCCGGCAAGCTTGGCATTGGTGTCCAGATGTAACGTCTCGCCCGCATGGACGAGCGGCACCTGGCTGGGATGAAAGACGATTCCGGCCATCTCCACAGATGTGACTTCCTGCAGATGAGTTCCTCGCAGCACGCCTTCGTTGTCGCCGGCGTGCAGAACCAAATCGGTGATGACAGCCGAGGGTGGATAGACATGCACCACAACCTTGGCCGGCTTGCTTTGGCCGTACTCCGCCACAGCGACCGTGTACAAGCCCTGGGATGTTTCCGTCGTGGGGAGATGGACTTGCATCTGCCGCGGAGAAGTGCGGGTCCAGTCCGCCTTGACCACCTTACTCTCCGGAGTAATAACGTCGACACCCTTGACGCAGACAACGCTATGAGCCTGCAGATTCAGCGAGAGATTGCTGGCTGCGGTCAGGGCATCCGTCTCGCCGGGCAGAAAGGTCCATTGCTGTGGGCGGGAATTGGTAAAGGCGAAGTCTGGACCGCTCCAGGAATCGAAGCCCCATTGCCCCCCTAGCTCTCCGGTAAGGGATCCGGCCACGGGCGTCTTCTGAAGGGCTCGCGCATCCACCGCAAAGCCGCCGCGCTCGGCACTGGCAACCGCAGGCAGGTCAAGCGAACGGCCGGCGCTGTCTTTCACCCGTAGATACAGATCGTGGGCATATCTGGTAGAAAACACCAGCGGAGCACCTTCCACAGGAAGTACCAGCGAGGGCTGTTCCAGACACAGCAATTCCCCCGGATGCACAGCACTCAACATCGGAAAGTGAACTGGCGTAACAGGCGGCAGGCTAGCCACAATCACGGACTTGGGGTTGCTGAAGGACGGAGGACTACTCAGTTTTATGTCTAGCATGTCGTCGTCCATAATCGCCAGCGCAGGAATATAGGCATATTGGGCAGTGTGCAAGCTTCCCATGATGCGCACCATGTCAACCACTGCACCGACATACGGGCTATACGCCCCACCCCCGGCTAAAGGGGATGAACTGATCTGATTGATCATGTCGCCTGCCGCCCCGGAGGTCAGCGCCGCCACCATCGACTGGCTCTGCGCATCGTTCAATACCACGTTGTCAGGATCCTGGATTAGGCAGGCTTCTTGCTGCTCAGTCGGCAAATCAAAACAGTCCATGTTGATTTTTAGATAGAGCGTCCGAGCCAGCAGTCTGGCGCGCGATTCTAAACGGCTCGGATCGGTGGCGGAAATCTTTTTGACTGCATTCACATAGGCGTCCAGTCGTGAGCGAGTCAGGTCAGCGGCATATAAGTCCTGGGCCGCCCGCACAAACACTCCGGGCCGGGCGCGCACCGCCGTCCGCACCGTGGTGTAGCCGCCGCCGGTCTCAGGAGC
>JAJYSL010000289.1 GCA_021793595.1 Acidobacteriota bacterium | reverse complement strand
TGAACTGCGCTTCGAGACTGAAGTCATACGCGAGATTATGCTTCAGCGTGCCGGTCATGGCGTTATAGTTGCTGTTCGCGGTGTTGGAATAGTAATCAAGGAAATTCACCTTGGGGTTCAACGCGACACCGTTGGCCAACGCAATCACGTTGAAGTTCGACTGCGTCAACAGGTGGCGCGACTGGCTTCCCAGATAACCAAGAGTGGCCACGGTCTGGAAAGGCAGTTGATACTCCACTTGCATCGAGTAGTGATAGGTGACGATTGTCTTCGGATTGGCCTGAAACCCAGTCACAAAAATCGGTTGTGAGCCGGTCGGCAGGTTGTTCGCGCCAAACGTCGTAACGGTCGCCGGGTTGGGAGCGTAGCCGAAGAGAGAATTCACGTTCGACGCCATCTCGTAGAGGATACCGGTACCCGAACAAGAGGGGTTCGATGTGTACGGATAGGGGCAGGTGAAGTTTGCCTGGACCGCATTCGGTGGGTTGCCGTTTCCATTAGCCAGAATGGCAATCTCATCCTGGTTGTAATTGATGCCGAAACCGCCGCGAAGGACAGCTCTGCCGCTGGACTCCTTGGGTTGCCAGACAAAGCCAACCTGCGGACCCCAGTTGCTCTTCTGCGGCGTAAATAGATTGCCGCCCACGCGCACGTTCAGACCCGAAAGCGAGTTCGCGCCCGACCCGAACTGCAACACATCCAGGTTGTTCTCCTTGGAAGACATCGCCCCGAAGTACGACCAGCGTAAGCCGGCATTGATGGTCAGGTTAGGCCGGATCTTGTAATCGTCCTGCACGAAGGCGCCCCAGAGGTCGACACGGTCGTCCTGGCGATTGGCAAAGGGAACGCCGGTGGAGTGGTTGAACTGTCCGTTCTCGAAGTACGGAGCATCGTTGGCAAAGTCCCAAAGGTTATCAAAATTATAGGATGGGCGCGCCGCGTAGACAGGGTTGTTGAGGTAGTAAAGACGGGTGAGATCGCCGCCAACCTTGATGTTCTGGCTGCCCAATGTTTTTGTGAGGACGTCGTTGTAGTCGTACGTCCACTGGTCGAAGTTGCTGGGCCCCGGCGCTCCGAAGAACTGCGGATTCGCGCCGCCGATGGCGTTAATATTGTCCCGGGGCAGGCCGAAAGGTTCCTGCGGATTGGATGTGACTTCATTCCAGCGCCATCCGGCTGCGTTGGCGCGCGCCTGGTTCAACAGGGTCGGCGAGAACACATGGTTCCATATCCCCGAAAACGCATCGTTGATCTGCGAGTGGTGCCAAAGGTTAGCGGGACGCGTGGGGCCATAGTAGAAGGTGCTGGTTACTGGCACCCAGTAAATCGTGAACGTCACATGATCCTTTTGGGTTGCGTACGCATCCAGGCGGCCATTGTATTGGATTTGCGACGTACTGCTTGGATCCACTGTATTGAAGAGCGCGAGGTCGGCCACCTGATCCAGGCCACCGCCCACGCCGGGGCTCCCGGAATTACCGCCGTAGGTCGGATCCTGCTTACCGATCCCGTTCGTCAGGGGCGATCCCACGTCTAGGCCTCCGGGTGTCGTATTGCAGTTCTGGCCTTCGGTCAGTCCCACCTGGGCGCAGGTCTGGGCAATCATGCTGTTGCTGGCCACTCCTTCTCCCGGATACGCCAGATACTTTGACGCAATGCTGCCGCTGGTTGCGGCTTTGGAGTTGAAAGCAGAGGTCGTATACCATCCTTGTCCCGTCGTAATGGCCGTTTCCGGACTGGTTTCGTAATTAAAGAATCCAAAAACCTTGTTCCTCCAGAAGGGACCGCCGATGCTGCCGCCATAGTTGTTCGTGCGCTCTTCGTCCAGGTTCACACCCTTTTGCGCAGGCGTGGTGGAGGCAGTTACTCCTGGAACGTAGCCATTCCATCTCTGGTAGGCGTTCAGTCCGGGTCGCGATGCTTTGAAGAACATGCTGCCGTGCAGATTGTTCGTTCCTGCCTTGGTGGTAACCTCGATATTCGAGCCGCTGAAGCGGCCGTTCTCCGCGTCATAGCTGTTGGAAACGATCGTGACATCCTGCACGGAATCCTCACTGGGGGTAATCACCGTCGTGCCACCCCACACCGCGCTCACCGTGCTGATGCCATCCACGGAGATGCCGTTGGTCTCGTATTGACCGCCGAGGGTCTGGATTTGGGGGCCGTTCTCCGTCTGGAAAATTCCGGATGCAGCGTTGCTCGATCCGCCTGGACCCTCATTTCCGGGCAGATTGTGGGTGCCGCCACCACTTCCCTGCGAACCGTCACCAAAGACGCCAGGAGCCAGTTGCGCCAGTTGGAAAACGTCGCGGTTGAAGGAAGGCAGATGCTGAATCTTGTTGCTATCGACGGTACCGCTGAGTGTCGCCGTTTCCGTGTCCAGCAGCGCCGCCTGGGAGCCATTGACCGTCACCGTTTGCGTCGCTTGTCCCACGGCAAGCTGCACATTCACCGAGTTACCCTGCTCTGGCAGAATCTGGACATTGCTGAGCGTCTTACTATTGAACCCGGCAGCCGTCACAGTCAGCGTAAACTGGTCCGGAGGCAGCGCATTAAATGTATAAACGCCGGCCTTCGTAGTTGTGGCTGTCATGGTGTGATTGGTCGCGGTGTCGGTCAGGGTGACCGTCGCACCCGGAACAACGGCTCCCGAAGGATCCGTCACCACGCCCTGAATCGAGGCTTTGAACTGGGCATTTGCAACTGTGGATAATGAACAGGCAACCGCGAGCATCACAAGCCCGCGGATGAAAAGCGTCCAGGCAGACCAGCCCGGTGCACTCTTCAATCTACACGTGGAACTGATATTGCTTTGCATCAAACCACCCCCATGAAATTTAGCTTCGTCTTCACGAACGAATCGTTGGAGCCCCACCCTGAAGCGAAGGAGAAGGCCCCGGCTGCGCGTAGCTGGCTTCATTTGCGCAATCGGTTGCGCAGCGAAAAGAATGCTTACACTTGACAGTAGTAATTGTCAAGAAGAAAATTAGGGGGTTCTATTAGCCTGCGCATCGACAGAAATGTCAGCCCCGACGAATTCAAACAGGAAGCGCCGATGAACACTCCGCCAGCAGAAGCAATCGACCCAATCACGCGTATTTGCAGAATCTCAAAGCAGATCGTTCACGCTTTCCGACTTCAGTTCCTCTTGGTAGGCGCTCTGGCTTTTACGCAGATCGCACACGCCGATCAGAACTACTCGCAACAGATGTTTTTTGAAAACAGCCTGTCTCCCGGCAGTTATTTCTACAGTTCGGGCAAGGCTTCTGCTCCCAGCACGCTGACTTTGGTCAATGGCAAGCTGCCCATAGAGACGGACACTTTTATCAGCGGGCCAAATGCGCTGGAGTTGCAATGGGACTCAGCTCCGCAAGGGGGATGGGAGGCCACTCTGCATCTCTACCAATGGCGGGACCGATTCGTTGATTTCCCCGGGCAAAACCTGTACTTGTGGCTTTATGCCCCAGATGGCATCCAATCAAAAGATCTACCTGAGATCGTCCTGCAGGACACGGAGCATAATTTTACCCAGCCGCTTGAGTTATCCGGGTTCTCCCCTAACTTGAAAGCCGGTCAATGGACCAGAGTTCGCATTCCACTGCATCGGTTCGTCACGGCATCTTTACACCCTTTCCACCCGCATCGGACTAACACCCTGATCTTTGTGCAGGGAGCCGGGGACCATACCATACATACACTTTTTATCGATGACATCCGGATCGAAGACGACGCTTCTACGACGCAGCCTGAGCTGCCTACAGTGCAGGGGGTCCACGCAGCAGGATACGAGCGGCACATCGACATCTCCTGGAGACCGATTCGAGATCCGAACTTCGATCAATATGTCATCTATCGTTCCATGCAGGGAGGACCATTTCAACCGATCGGCGTGCAAAGGCCCGGAGTGAATCGATACGCGGATTTTCTGGGTGACCCACACATCACCGCCTCCTACAAAGTTTCCGTGCGGACGTCGTCGCTCCGTGAATCTCCTTTGTCCGCAGCCGCCACCGCAAGCACGCATCCCATGACGGACGATGAGCTTTTGACCATGGTGCAGAAAGCATCCTTCCGCTACTACTGGGAAGGCGCGGAACCACACTCCGGAATGACGCGGGAAAGTATGCCTGGAGACGACGACATAATCGCCACCGGCGCCAGCGGTTTCGGCATTATGGCGCTGATCGTCGGCGTGGACCGCGGCTTTATTACCCGTCAACAAGGAATTGATCGTCTTCTCTTGATTACAAGTTTTTTGCAGAAGGCGGACCGCTATCATGGCGCATGGCCGCACTTTTTAAGTGGTAACACAGGACATCGACTGCCCGTCTTCGGCATGTTCGACAATGGCGCCGACCTGGTCGAAACCTCTTTTCTGATGGAAGGTTTGATGGCTGCACGCCAATATTTCAAGGGAAACAGCGCATCGGAGAAAGAACTCTATGCGCGGATCACGAATCTTTGGCAAGGTGTGGATTGGGAATGGTTTCGCGCCACCCCCAAGAGAGACGCACTCTACTGGCACTGGTCGCCGGAATACTCCTTCTACATTGCTAACCGGCTTACCGGCTGGAATGAGGTCATGGTAACTTATCTGTTGGCCATCGCCTCGCCTACGCATGGCGTGCCGGCAAGTCTGTACTACACCGGGTGGGCTGGCGGAGGTATCCATAATCCTTACGCGGACCGCAGAACTTACGATGGGATACCACTGTACGTTGGCACAGGAACCGGAGGCCCGCTTTTCTTTACAGACTATTCCTTCATGGGATTTGATCCTCGTGACAAACGTGATAAATACGCTGACTACTTTGAGAACAATCGCAATCAGGCTTTAATTAATCAAGCGTATTGCATACAAAATCCGAATCATCGGAAAGGATTCGGCGCCAATACATGGGGCTTGACCGCTGTAGATGGGCCGAAAGGATATGTACCATATGAGCCGACTCTGCACTTAGACGACGGCACCGTTGCACCCACAGGGGCTATCAGCGCCTTTGTTTATACGCCGGATGCTTCGCTACTGGCACTCAAACATTTCTACCGTGACCTGGGCGCGCAAGTATGGAGTATTTATGGGTTCCGCGACGCCTTCAATCTGCAGCAGAACTGGTACTCCGGAATCTATATGGGCCTCAACCAGGCACCAATGGTGGTCATGATCGAGAACCGTCGTACTGGACTGGTCTGGCGAAACTTCATGGCCAATCCTGAGATCACCTCCGCGCTGACGCGCATTGGTTTTCGAACTGACAGTTCGCAAGCGCTGAGTGGGAAGGAACAGAATGATTCAGTTCCCGGTGCGAAGGCGCACTGAAAACTCAGGCGGATGCAACAGCGAAACGCAATGACTTTACCCGCGGCAGAATCATCGCTCTTGGGGAGCTTAACTTCCGGTGAGCGCTCCAGCCACAACGATTCTGTCGCGCCCTTCCTCCTTAGCGCGGTAAAGAGCTTTATCTGCCGCATGCACCAATTCTTCAGCTGTCGCGCCGTTGTCGGGAAATGCCGACACGCCGATGGAAACAGTGACTCTTCCCAGAACCTGACCCGCGTGGCGTACCGTCAACTGCTTGAGATCTTCGCGCAGGAGTTCCGCGCGCTTGAAAGCGGCATCGATGGTTGCACCGGCCAGAACGATAAGAAACTCCTCCCCGCCATAACGGCATGCGACATCCTGCCCGCGCGTCCCCTGACTCAAAAAATCGCCGAATCCACGCAG
>JAJYSL010000288.1 GCA_021793595.1 Acidobacteriota bacterium | reverse complement strand
CCATGCCCTGCGGCCAACCGTTGCCGCTGAAAGAACTCCAAGTGCATTTAAAAACCTGCGACGATTCATCTTGTCAAGCATTAACATACCCCCTGTCGATCCGAATGGATTTGACCTGCCCCCATTGTCCGCACCGTTATCTTACAACTTGGCCAGCAGTCGCCGAAGCTGTGGGAAAGTGGGAAACGCCTGCGGTGTTTTCCAAGTGGACGGAGCCCACGTCTTTTCCATAGCTCATCTCCCGAGCAAACTCTGCAGGCACCGTAAGCGTCCTGAGTTCCCCTCTGGCATAAGTCAGGGTGCGAGGCTGACTATGGCGTCATGGGTGACGCAGGGGAAGAGGCAGTTGGGCGTCGCGTTCGCCGGTGGCGAACGGTATCGGAGAAGCGGCGTATTGCGGAGCTGACGTTGGAGCCCGGTGCGAGTGTTGCATTGATGGCGCGGGCTCACGACGTGAACGCGAGCCAGGTGTTCAAGTGGCGTCGTGCGCTGAAGAAGGGCTAACTGGTCGAACCCGCGACGGCATCGACGGCGTTGCTTCCAGTCAGGTTGTCTGCTCCCTGTGAGCCAGTCATGAAGACACGAGAGATTGATGCGAAGGAGCAGGCGCCAGGCGGCGGCGCGATTTACATCGAGTTTCCTGGACGAGCGATGATCAGCGTGGAGAGCGGAGCTGATGCGGCATTGCTGAGATCGATCCTTGAGAGTTTGCGCAAGTGATCTAACTTCGCACCGGGACGAAGATATGGATCGCCGCCGGCGTGACCGAAATGCGTCGCTGCTTCGATGGCCACTAAAATCAATGAGAAAGGTTGAAGGAAAATTGGTAGGACCGACCCGGTGCTGCTGCCAAAGGTTGCCCTAGCAGCGGCGATCCCAGAACGGTTCCGAAGCTGGAGTAGTCTTTATTCCCCAGAACATTGAGCACTTGCATGTTGAAATCCAGGTAGGTTTTCTGGGCCGATCTCAATAATACTTTCGGCACGGCAATCCTGCGATAGACATACATCTCCATGAGGTTGTAATCCGTACCGCTCCCGCTGTTTCGCGGCAATCCAGCCCGGTCTGTATAGAGCCCATTGCCTCCAGGGTCTAGCCCGCTGGTAATGTTCAACGGCAGTGGGCCATGCCAACTATCCACCACTGTGAGCAAAAGTGCTTGCCCCAACCTTGAGTTTGCAACCAAGGTAAGGTTTTGAGCTGCGATACCACTCGATGGCCCCCACTCGCCGCGAATGTTATTTTGTACTGCTGGGAATGAAAATGGGCCATCCGTATTGTCGCGAGCATGAATCCATTCGTAATGGGCCGTCAGGCTTTGGCCTCGAATTTTATACAACGCGCGGAGGTGAATCTGATGCTCCTGCCGCGCACGGTTCGATCCCAGCCAGTCGATCCAGCCTGCGGATGTGCCGACAGGTGCGCTGAGTCGCTGCGAACCTAGAAGATGCGTTCCATCCGTCCAGGTGTATTCGATGCCGGGAGAAAAATTCTCGAACGGATGCTCCACGGAAATCCTGGATGTCCAATCGCGAATGGGGACGAAGTTCGGCAAAATTTTGGCAACGATCTCCGATTGGGCCGTGGTGGTTCCCGTTGCGAGGCCGGAGAAGGCAGCATTGGTCGTCAGGTATTGATTCAGGTGGTTGCCATCATCTTCTATCACATGCAGAAAAATGTCATTCGTCCAGGGTTTGACGAACATGCCGCTTCCGGCCTTCAAGACGAATCCATGCAAGACTCGAACAGCAGAGAGCCGGGGCGAAAAGAGTACGCCGCCAGCAGTTTGGGCATCGGCCCGGATCCCTCCTCTGACCACCAGTTTCTGCCTGCGAAGCAGTTCCGCTTCGATAAAAGGAGCAGCGAAGTACGACGCATACGCGGCGTTGCCTTGTCCCTGCGTGATGATCTTTGTCCCGTTGTTGGCTCCCGTCGTTGCGCTGAGAACATAGTCTGCCAAGTTATCAAAATAGATTTGGCCGTATGGATTGGGAATGATATTTTCCGCATCTCCTCGGCGCATGACCGTAGCCCCAGCACTCCAGAGATGATTTTTCCAATGGGACTGCACGACATCCTTGAGCGTCCATCGGCTCCAGGGCGTGCTTTGCTTGCTGGTATTCGCTCCGCCCGCAATAAAAGCACCCGATACGTTTACGCCCAGGGTGGTCGAATTTGCAGTTGTATCGGAGTGAATCCAGTCCACAGAGATACCCCCGTTCGATACAAAATGTTTGGTGGTCTTGCTGGCTGTGGCCCGAAGCTCTTGCGCTGTTGCATTCTGACTCATTCCGGAGTCGGGCAATGTCATGCCCCCTGCGCCCATGTTTGTCTGACTCAAAGTCGTGACATAGAGTTCGGCATATGCGTGCAGAGTCTCATTTTTGGAGTAATCCGCTCCTAAACCGTACACGACATTCTGGCCTTTTGATGTAACCGAGTTCGCTGCAGTGATCGAGCTTGCTTGCAGAGAAGGAACATCGGCCTCGATCGGTTGCTCCACAACGGTGTCTACATAATTAACATTCATTGTGAAGGCGAAGGGCAGATAGGGCACTGGCCCTACCAACCCAACAATGGCCGTATTCGTCGTTGAACCGAGACTGGGATCCAAGCCATTCGGTGCCCTGGTTCCCAGCGATCCCCCAGCACTGGTAATCCGAAATTTCCGTTCCGCCGGTTTGGTGGTGATGTCGATATGCGCGTAGCCCGCGTCGGAGTACTCCGCAGAAAATGGATCGGCGTTGACAGTGATGTTCCCAATTCTGTCGGCGGGTGGGGGATGGTCGACAGGCAAACCATCCACATAGAGAGCATCCGCCCCGGAATAGACTCCAGCCATTTGCTTGGCATATGCAATGAGGTCATCACTGTTGTTGGAGATGGCGCGCAGTTCAGCGTCGGAAAGCGAGACCGAATCCAGCGGAGCGCGCGAGAGCTGCTCGGCAGCGACGGACACAGTCTGTTTTTGTTCCGCGATCTGGAGTTGCAAGATGAATGTTCGCCTGCGCCCAACTGGAAGTTCGAGCGCAGCGAAGTTGGGATATTCCGCGCGAAGTTTGCAGCTTGCTGGAAAATCCTGCTGGGTAAAGGTGAACGTTCCCTCGCCGTTGGTCTTGTGCGTTTCGGCGTGCTTTCCACAAACCAGAGAGATTGTAGCGCCGACGACAATGTGCTGCTGAGGATCAACAACCGTGCCGGAGACTATCTCCGCTGGCGCGTACAACCCACTAGCCAGGAAAAACACAACCATCCCCCGCAGCACCATCCTCTTCCGTTGCACGAAACCTCACCCCATTGAAGAGAAATGCTGCGGAGAATGTTGTGTACATTTTGGCAATTTCATTCCGCTCTCGTTACGGGCAGAACGGAGCTGGTGGGTTACCGGTCCAGCATCCGGCTCCTGGGCATTGAGAATCACTCGTGCAGGCCCCGCAAGCGTTCGAGGACGCCGTTCCGTCGCACATGCCAGAACTTGATCCTGATCCTGAGCTTGAACTACCCGCTGCGGCAACACCTACTCCTACCAACCCAAGCCCGATAGCTCCCAACACAAGTGGCGGAGGACCATGGTGGCTGCCTTTGGCCTTGGCCTGCGTCTGCGGCGGTTCGGAATATGTGACTTTCTGGCAATCCTGATTTCCGTTCAAATCCACCGCGCAGACACTAAATGGCTGGTAGCCACCCAGTGGTGGATTCCCAACGGGCTTACCGTACAGCGTTCCGTTCAGGCCAAGGTGCATGCCAATGGGCGGAAACCCACCCGAATCGAGCTGGAAATGGTACGGTGGGTTGCCACCTGAGACCATAGGATTTACTGAGTCGGAAAATGGGCCGCATGGATGAGCCGTGTCGTATTTCAGCCCCTTCGCTGGTGTAACGTGCTCGTGCACCCCATATCTCCCCCAAATGGCTGCATCTGGAATCACCTGGCCGGTACACAAGCTGTAGGCGTACCCTCTGCCAGCTCTTGGTTGGGGGATGGACGATACATTGAACTGTACATGCGGCAACGGGACTTGGCCTGTTGCCGGAGGAGCTGCGGTGGTTTGCGCGACTGCGGTGGAAACCAACACAAGCATGCAAACTGCAACGGGCAGAATAATATTTATCAAATCAAACAGATTGATGCCCCGGACTAGCTTTTTCACTGAAAGCGTCTCCTTACTTTTTTAGGTTGTACAAATGGGGTAAAAGCAACTGTCACTCACGACGACGAGAAACGTCATAAGAAGGTAAGTAAACGGTTCTACCTTCCCATCTCGATTCGTCGGATTTCCGCGCACAACTACGCCGCCTGAATAGATGCGGGCGCAATGCTTAAATCAATCTTACTTTTCCAGCTTCGATTGGGAATTTTTATATCTTTTTGTTGGGAGAAATGTCAATATACTTCGTAAAAATACAAGTATGGGGTATTCACAACTGAAACATAGGTGAACCTTGTTTATAGCTGTAAAAGGATGCAATTAAAGCTTCGACAACCGGCAAAATGTTACTGCTGACATAACCAATAGATAGAGTCATTGCAAAACATGCGTGTTGTTTGGGGTTTGTGTGAGAACATTGTGAGCGCACCCGGACTGGAATTTTCGCGCGGAACGAACACTCAGCAGATCACAGTTACGCGCGATGGCAACTCGGACGTCGCGGCCTTCTATATGCGGCCGAAGATCGGACTCCACGGGGAGTTGCCCGCGATGCGGGACACCCTCATTTTCGCGACGTTGTTTCACAACGGCGCGTTTGTGGCCCGACTATCCAAGCCAATCACGATTACGGACGGCCAGAAAACGGCCGACGTCTCGTTAGCCCAAAGCCCGGTTCCTTCTACTCCGGTATCGGCGACGGTGGCCGCGCGCTCAGATACTGCTGCCAGAGTCCTCTATCTCCCGGCTGCCGCACCCACCCTGACGATCACGGAGAATCGCGTCAATAACGTTCTGGACATCAATTTCAATTTTTCTTCAGAAGGAACCATCGAAAAAAATATTGATGATGCATCCACGCTACACATGTGGATCAATGCGCATTATGCGAAGATGGCCCGCTATGGAAGAGGCTTCAGACCGGAGCACGCGGAGACGACATTACAAAGTGGAAACGATTACCTGAACGCATTCGGCAGAGAACTTTACGATAAGGTGGTGCCGGAGGAACTGCAGGGCGTCCTTTATAAGGCGCTCACGGACAAGCGGCATCCTTCGATACAGGTCATCAGCGATGACCCTGCCATCCCATGGGAATTGATACGAATCATGGACCCTCAGACCCACCAACGTTTACTGCCGTTGGGCGAACTAGTATCAATCGCCCGCTGGCCGATGAGCAAGGAATACGTGCCGCGAACGCACAGTATGGAGGCGTCCCGAAGTGTTGTGGTTGCGCCTCAGTATAGCGGTGGAATGACTTTGGCCGAGACGACCCAGGAACTCGACGCAGTTTTGCATACCCCGACATTTCAGGCGATGGATGGAAGCTACACTTCCGTCCGAGCGCTCGCGGCGAATCCGCCACAGGGATTCCTGCACTTTGCCGGGCATGGTGAGGTGATTCAGGAGGATGGCGTCACACAGTACAGCATTCTTTTGAAAGATGGCGCAATCGGGCCGGAGACATGGGCATCGCTGAAGGCCCCCAACGCCGTCGCCGGCACGCTGTACTTCTTCAACGCCTGTGAAGTCGGTGAGGCTGGCCAATTTATGAATGAGGTAGACGGTTGGGCACCGGCCCTTCTGGGC
>JAJYSL010000287.1 GCA_021793595.1 Acidobacteriota bacterium | reverse complement strand
TGTGCGGCCTCCGACAACATGCCTATACTGCCGCTTTGCAGTCCCGTCCATAATTTCAGAAACGTCATCACCGCAGCCGCCATCACGGAGAAAGAGGCGGTGCGTTTTTTAATCGCAGGATCGAATGTTCTGCTGGCTGCGATGGAAACCGGACGTGCCATTTTGTCTTCTCGCCCTCCGCTGTAACGGGAATAGCCGTTATAAGCGTGGGGAACGTTCATGCTTTCACAGCGTGGTACAGACCCGCAATGCCAAATGTGTAGGGGGTCCACGTGGTTTGGACGAATCCATTGCAACGCATCATCGCCAACATTTCTTCAGGCTTGGGAAATCGATGTACAGAATGCGGCAGATAGGCATACGGTGCGGATGAGCCAGAGAGAGCTTTTCCAATTTTGGGCAAAACATGGCGAAAATAAAGGGGATAGATTTTTCCGAATAGTCCACCGGGTTCACCAAAATCTAAAATTCCCAGTTCCGCTCCTGACCGCATCACCCGGTGCATCTCTCTCAGTCCAGCTTCATAGTTGGCGAGATTTCGAAATCCGAACGCAGTGGTGATCAGATCGACCGAGCCGTCGGGCATGGGTACATGAAGTGCATCGGCTTCCATAGTGATGACCGCCCGATTCGATAATTTCATCGAAGAGAATTTTTCTTTGGCGCGTTCCAGCATAGCGTGGGCAAAGTCTAGCGCCAGTACCGGCTCGGCGTTCTCCGGACGAAGCCGCAGCAGGGCCAGCGTCATATCTCCGGTGCCGCAGCAAAGATCGAGAACAACCGCGTCGGGTCTTTTCAAGATGGGTGCAAAGGTGCGTGCTGTGCGGCGCCACCATATACGATCGATGTTGGCGGACAGGACGTGATTCAACAAATCGTAGCGTGGCGCGATACCGTCGAACATGGATTGAACGGCGTGGCTGGCACTCTGCTCGTCCGTCGCTCCGGTCGGCTCAGCGCCCTTCGCGGGGGCATTCATACACCACGTTCCTTCATGGTTCGTAACATGGACTGGATAGCCGTCAGTAGCTCCTGCTGGCTGACGTCTTCCACCACAATCGCATTTCCAATGGCGATGGGCAGAACAAAACGGCGCGCTGTCTGCAGATGTTTTTTATCGCCAGCGGTTCGGTCCAACAATACTTTGGGGGTTGCACGGAATCGCGGAAACGGACCCAGTCGAAACGCGAGTTCCTCAATGCGGGCGGTATCTTCAACCGTAAGGGCATGCCGTGCCACTGCCAGATGCAGCGACGCGATCATCCCCCAAGCCACAGCTTCACCGTGCAGCAGCCCGCGGTAGCGCGTGGCCGATTCAATCGCATGGCCCACGGTATGGCCAAGATTCAGCAGCATGCGCCGGCCGGACTCGCGCTCGTCCTCACTGACGATTTCCGCTTTGATACGTACAGAGGTTTCAATCGCCTGCGTAAGTATCTTTTCGTTGCCGGCCAGCAACCCATCCAGATTGCGCTCCAGCCAACTAAAGTAGTCGGCGTCACCTAGAACGGCAGCTTTTACGCTCTCCACGACACCTGAACGCAATTCCGCAGGCGGCAATGTAGACAAAACGGTCGGATCTGTAAACACCGCCGCGGGGGGATGAAAGCTGCCCAGCAGGTTTTTGCCGACACGGAGATTCACTCCGGTTTTGCCGCCGATAGACGAGTCGATTTGGGAAAGATAGGTAGTCGGCACCTGAACGTACCGGATGCCGCGCATATAAATAGCCGCCAGAAAGCCAGTCATATCTCCGATGACGCCGCCGCCAAAAGCTACCAGAATAGCGTCGCGCTTAGCTCCGGCAACGATCATCTTTTCGGCAAGGTGCTCCACCGTTTTCAGCTGTTTATAGCGCTCTCCAGCAGGAACAAAAAGCGGCAGGATGTCGATCTTGCGGTCAGAGAACGAGGAGCGAAAGCTGTGCCCCCACCGAGACCAAATCTCCGGAGAAGTAACGACGAAGAGCGTGCGCTGCTCGCCACAGATTTTGCGCACATGGATGGCCAGAGATTCAAGCAATCGCGGTTGCACAACAATCGGATAATTTGCCGATGCGGTTTGGACATGAATAGTAGACACGCTGATTTTCTATCGTACCCCAGACGGCCCATGGACCGAACGTCCCTGGTCCTCGCTGCAAGAAAAGCCTCTTCCTCCATGCTATCCTCAACATCGTGGAGATACCTGATCGGTCTGACTGGATTGTTATTGGAGCTGGAATTACCGGCTTGCGCGCAGCGCTCACACTGGCCAAAGTTGGGGAAGTGGCCCTGATCACCAAGGAAGGTGCGTCGGAATCCAACACACACTATGCGCAAGGCGGCATCGCAGTCGCCATGGGCGGCTCGAAAGATGTCGAACTGCACGCGCGGGATACAATCCAGGCCGGCGATGGCCTGGTGTTTGAGAAGGCCGCCCACCTGCTGGTGGAAGAAGGTCCATCTCGAATTGCGGAGCTGCTGGCGTGGGGAACGAATTTTGACCGCGAAGGACACGGGCAGGGCGATCTGATGCGGACGCGCGAAGGCGCGCACAGTCTGCCGCGAATCCTGCATGCAAATGGCGACGCCACCGGTAGGGAAATTGGCCGAGCTCTTTTGCAGCGGGTGCAGCAGGAGCCGCGAATCCACCTGCACGAGCGGGTCACGACTCAGGATCTAATTGTCCGCGATGGCAGACTCGCAGGAGTCTACGCGTTGGATGCGGACGATAAACCGCTTCAGTTTCTTGCGCGCGCAGTGCTGCAGGCCAGCGGCGGCGCAGGCCAGGTTTATAGCGACACCACCAATCCCGCGGTGGCCACCGGCGATGGCATTGCCATCGCCTACCGGGCCGGCGTGGAAGTCTCCGACATGGAGTTTTACCAATTTCACCCCACTGCTCTGAGTCTGCCCGGCGCGCCGCGCTTTCTGTTGTCGGAAGCCCTGCGCGGGGAGGGGGCAGTGCTGCGTAATCATCGCAGCGAGCGATTCATGGAGAAATATCACCCCATGGCAGAGTTGGCTCCGCGCGATGTAGTGGCCCGGGCCATTATGCAAGAAGGAACTGCCGAGGGGACGGGGGAGGCTCTGCCGATCTATCTCGACATGCGCCATGTCTTAGATAAAGATCTCCATGTGCGCTTTCCTGGAATTTCCTCCTGCCTGCAAACGTACGGATTAGACCTGGCTCACGATCTAATCCCGGTTCGTCCGGCAGCGCACTATTTGATGGGTGGCGTGCGCACCGATTTATTTGGACGCACTACTCTGCCCGGCCTCTATGCGGCGGGCGAGGTGGCATGCACAGGCGTGCATGGGGCGAACCGCCTGGCCAGCAATTCCTTGCTGGAAGGACTGGTTTTCGGGGCTCGAGCCGCCGAGACCATGCTAAAGGAAAATCCGCCTGGAAAAATTCCCGCTACTGTGGAGAAGACATCTGTGCCGACAGGAATTCAGGCTGCCTCAGAATCGGAAGCCGCCAGAACATTCGCCTTGCGAGAGCGGCTGCGCAATCAGATGTGGCTACACGCGGGCCTTTTGCGCGATCAGGCTGGGCTTTCAGCTATGCAGGCTCAACTGGAAGCCATGCGTCCGGAACTTCCACGCGCTACCACACGCGAAAATGCGGAATTATGCAATCTTCACACGGTCGCGGAGCTGATTGTTGCCTCTGCTCTGGCGCGTAAGGAGTCTCGCGGCGCTCATGCACGCACGGATTTTCCGCAACACAATCCAGGCCATGCCTTGCATTCCCGGGTTCTGCGAGGGCATGTCGATTTCATCGATTTTTCTTAGCCTCTATTTTCTCTAGGCTTGGTTTGGAAAGCAGAGACCAAACCGCAGTGACGGCGACTGCCGATCCGAGTACGGCGAGCGAGACCCCGGTTGAAATGGGAAGGATCTTGCTCAACATCATTTTGACGCCAACGAACGCCAGAATCACGACCAGCCCGTAGCGCAATTTATGCAGCCGTTCCAGCGCCGCTGCCAGTGTGAAGTAAAGCGAACGCAACCCCAGAACCGCGAAGACGTTCGAGGAATAGACGACAAACGGATGATGCGATACCGCCAGCACCGCTGGAATGGAATCGGTGGCAAAGACCAGGTCCGTTGTCTCAATGGCAATCAAAGCTACGAACAGGGGTGTAAAACACCAACGCCCGGTCTCCCGCGCCAGGAAACGATCTGGGTGCTGCTGGCTGGAAACAGGTAGATGGCGCCCCAGCCAGTTCATCCAGCCAGGAACGCTGTCCGGCTCCGACTTCCGGGATTTCCCGAGCAGATGCCAAGCCGTGAAGAGCAGGATGATGCCGAAGATGTAATTCATCCAGGAGAAGGCGTGCAGCAGTTGGATGCCTGCGAAGATCATTGCGGCGCGCATCACAATCGCTCCGAATACGCCCAGGAAGAGCAAATGCCTCTGTTGCAGCGGGCCTAGGCCAAAAGCGCGGAAGAGAACGAGAAAGACAAAAAGATTGTCGACACTCAGCGCCTCTTCGATGCCGTATCCAGTCAGATATTCCAACGCATATTGCCTGGATAAGACGCGGTAGACAAGAAGGGCAAAAAGAATTGCCGCCAGAACCCAGGCGGAAGTCAACCAGTTGGCGCGGCGAGCAATGGTTTGCACCCCGAGCGAACTTCGTGTCCAAACCCAATCCACGCCCAGCAGCGCGAGTATGAGGAGATGAAAGAGCAGCCACATCCACAGCGGCGCTCCGCCTAACATTGGGCCATGCAAGAGATAGTTGCCAAGAGGCATGTATGGATGCTATCGCTGATTTAGCAAATGAATGGTTTCAAGCATCGTCTGGCCTACCACCGTCAGGCTATGCGCGCTGATTTTGTCCATGGTGTCCTCAGTCGTGTGATGGTAGCCGTCTGGATGCAAAAAAGTATGGGGTCCGTAATCGATGTCTATGATGTCGGCGCTGGGAACTCCGCGCCGCACGAAGGGAAGATGGTCGTCTTCAATCGCGTTGGGCTGTCGAAAAAAGTAAGATTCGTCCCCTTCGTTTTTCGCGGCTTTCCCCACCAGATCGAGCAGCCAGGGAGTTGAATTCTGGTCGCGGCAGATGTCTAGGTCCTTATCGCCGATCATATCGAGCAGAAGAAACGCCTGGATGCGTTTTAGCGTCCCATCTCGGTCCCATTTCGCTGCGAGATGTCGGCTGCCGTACAGGGAATCCGTATCCGACCATTGCTGAATCGCTTCTTCGCCATCGAAAAACACCAGCCAGATGCTGTCGCCGTCGAGCTTTCGTCCGCGCAGATAGTTTGCCATCTCTATCAGAGCACCGCTGGTGGACGCTCCATCGTTGGCGCCTAAGTATTCGATATTGCGTAGCGGGTAATTGGTTTCATAATGAGATGACAACACAATCACGCCGTCCTTCTTGCCCGGAAATTTCACGATAAAGTTGTGCATCGTCATCATGCCCGTCGGAGTATTGGTGGTGAATGTATCCTCTTCGAGGTTGTCTTTGGCAAACTGTTTCTTCAGGAAGTTCTCCGCGCAGACATGGCCTGTACTTCCAATCCACCGGGGCCCGCAGTTGACCAGTTGCTGCGCATACTGGTAGGCGCGGCTTCCATTGAACTCGATTGCGGCACTTTCGCGTGCGCGGCGTTCACTTTGCGCCCGCGTAATGTCGGGAAATCGGAAGCCGCATACAAACATCAGGCCTGTCCATAACGCGGCGCGTGCCAACCGAGAGTACATCAGGCCTCCAGCTTTGCTTCCTTTGCTTTTATCCGCTCCGCCTG
>JAJYSL010000036.1 GCA_021793595.1 Acidobacteriota bacterium | reverse complement strand
CGCCAATCGTCGCCGAGGGCAGCATTCCCAGCGAACCGGTGATCACAGCGGCTTCATCGGAAAGAATGTCGCCGAATAAATTTTCCGTCAGCACTACGTCAAAGTTGCGCGGAGTGTTCATCAGGTGCATCGCGCAGGCATCGACATATTGATGCTCCAGAGTGACGTCGGGATATTCCGCGGCAATCTCCGTCACCGTGGCGCGCCACAGTTGCGAGACTTCCAGCACGTTCGCCTTGTCGACCGAGGCGACTTTACGACGACGCTTTTGCGCCAATTCAAACGCGATGCGGGCGACGCGAATCACTTCTTCGCGCGTATACACCATGGTGTTGAGCGCAATGCCAGCGTCGCGGTCCCAGGAGCGCGGCGTGCCAAAATACAAACCGCCCAGCAATTCGCGAACAAACAGAATGTCCGCGCCCTCCGTGACTTCCGGACGCAGGGGAGAATTGTTGCTCAGCGGAGCGTAGGCGACCGAGGGGCGCAGGTTGGCAAAGCCGCCCAGTGCTTGTCGCAACTGCAGCAGGCCGGCTTCAGGGCGCTTGTCCGGCGGCAGGGAATTGAATTCGTTTCCACCCACCGCGCCTAGCAGGACTGCGTCGCTGTCCAGGGCTGCTTCCAGCGTTGCCGGAGGTAAGGGCGATCCTTGCTGACGAATGGCAGCGCCGCCGATCGGTTTCTCTGTGAATTGAAAAGCGGAGCCGTTCCACTGGCTGATCGCTTCCAGGATCAAAACCGCCTCATGCGTCACTTCGGGGCCAATCCCGTCTCCGGGAACCAGAGTGACTTTGATTTCTTGTGACATCAAAACTCCTGAGTATGGGCCTGGCGTTCATCGCGCGGCCGGTTATCGGTTAGTGGTTGGTTGCAATCGCAATCTTGCGCGGCGATCGTGTCACGGTTGTGGGGCAGCGACAGCGGACGACCCGGATGAGCCGTGCTGGCCCAGGCTTGGCGATTGCCGCAGATGCGTCAGCATGATACTGACCAGATCCTGATCGAAGACAGATTTCTTACGGTCTGCGACTTCGATGAATCGCTCGTAGGCCAAATCCAGATCTGGGCGGCTTAAACTATAACCCAGTTCCTTCAGACGATGATTCAGCGCACGACGTCCGGAATGCTTCCCCAGAACCATTTTGTTCGCCGGTACTCCCACCAGCGAAGGCGTCATAATTTCATAGCAAAGAGGATTCGACATGACGCCGTGTTGATGAATTCCGGCTTCGTGCGAAAAAGCATTGCTTCCGACAACAGCCTTATTCGGCGCCGGCGCGAACGTGATCACCTCGCTCAGCATTTGGCTGGTTGGATACAGTTGCTTCAGGTCCAGATTGTGCTTGAACGGCAATTGATCGTGACGCACGTGCATGGCCGCCGCCAATTCTTCCAGCGCAGCGTTGCCGGCTCGTTCTCCAATGCCATTGATGGTGCATTCCACCTGTCGCGCGCCCGCTTCCAGCGCCGCCAGGCTATTTGCCACAGCCAGGCCGAGATCGTTATGGCAGTGGCTGGAAAATACGATGTTTTCAGCGCCGCGAATGCGATCCTTCATCAGCCGGAACATGGAAGCGTATTCGTGAGGAACGGTATATCCCACGGTGTCGGGCAGGTTGACGACAGTGGCTCCGGCATCGACCGCAACCTGAACCATTTCGCATAAGAAATCTCTGTCGGACCGAGATGAGTCTTCCGGCGAGAACTCAACGTCATCGACATAGTTGCGGGCCATGCGAACTGATTTATCCGTCAGCTCCAGCGCCTGCTCCCGTGAGATTTGCAGTTTGTATTCCAGGTGAATGTCGGAGCTGGCGAGAAAAATGTGGATGCGCGACTTGGCTGCCGGCTCCAATGCGCGGGCGGCAGCGACAATATCTTCTTCTTTGGCGCGCGACAAGGAACAGATGCGCGGGCCCTTCACTTCATGCGCCACTTGTCGGACGGAGGCAAAGTCGCCTTCGGACGCGATGGCGAATCCGGCTTCAATGACATCGACACCGAGCGATTCCAACTGCTTGGCCAGTCGAACTTTTTCCGCCATATACATGCTGCAGCCGGGCGATTGTTCTCCGTCGCGGAGGGTCGTATCGAAGAAAAAGATTTGATCCTGATGCATGGCATCCCCTTCTGGGCGGCAAAGTGAAAACAGCCTTTGTTCTCTTACAGTAGCATAAACGAATCTAATGTTAACTTCTATTCGTATTAGAATATCTTATTAATGGAGCTGTGGCCTCGTACTGCATAAGGACACTCGATGGACCTGTTTCAATTGGAAACCTTTATGGCGGTTGCGGAAGAGAAAAGTTTCTCTCGCGCTGCGGTCAAATTGCATCGCACCCAACCGGCCATCAGCCAGGTGATCCGCAAGCTTGAAGTGGAAATGGATGAGGTGCTGTTCGACCGCGCCGCTCGCGACGCCACATTGACCGCCGCAGGCGAGCTACTGCGAGAGTATGCGGAGCGTTTGCTGAATCTGCGCGGCGAGGCGACAACAGCGTTGTCGGAGTTGCGCTCGCTGCATCGCGGTCGCCTTAACGTCGCAGCAAATGAATATACCTGCCTGTATTTACTTCCGGTCATTGACGTGTTTCGTCGGCTGTCGCCGCAGATTCATGTGACGGTGCATCGATCGCTGGCCAGCCGCATGGCAGAAGATCTGCTGCAACATTCGGTGGAGCTGGGTATCGTTTCGTATCGGCCAGATGATCCGCAGATTCGCTCCATTGTGGTGTATCGCGATGACCTGGTGTTCGTCATGCATCCCGGACATCCGCTGGCGCACGGAAAAGAAGTTTCTATCCGCGAACTGGGAGCGGAAAATTTTGTCGCGCATAACGTTCCCTCGCCGCTGCGGCAAAAAGTGATGCAGGCATTTCAGCGCCACAAGACGCCGCTCAACATGGCAGTGGAGTTGCCCAGTCTGGAGGCCATCAAACGTTTTGTAGCGATGGGGAACGGCGTAGCTCTGTTGCCGGGCCTGACGGCGCGCCAGGAAATTGAACGCGGGGAACTGGTGCAGCTGCGTGTGCCGGAGTTGGCGTTTGAGCGCCGCCTGCGTGTCGTGCATCGCCGGCACGCAAATTTATCGCATGCTTCGCTGGCATTTTTGAAAGTCATCGAATCGATGGCCAAGGAGCGCGGCGATCCATTTCACTTTCAGGTGGAAAAAGGCACGTAGACTGCGGCAAGCGAACGAAGAATCTCTGTTTGCGCAAAAAAAAATACAATGCCAGAGATGCTTCGCTCAGGATGATGGATTCACTCAGGGAGACTCCGTCCTCATCGAGTTACGTCGATATTCTGCTCAACCATAATTCTAAAAAGCCGATCAGCTCATGAGGTGGCTTGAGCCAAATGTCGGCTCTGGTTTCCCGATATTCAGGTCGCACCAGAACAGAGAGCCCGCGATTCGCCAGCACACGAAATGCATCTTCATCCGTAAGATCGTCACCAAGAAAAGCGATCGGAGCCTGGGAATTCAAATCCTGTAGAACCGCAGCCACGGCATCCCCTTTGTCGGGATGAGCCATGCGTAATTCCAGCCCTGCCTCAAAATTGAACAGCCTGATTCCTGGCTGTTCAGCAAGTGGGGTCCATTCCTCCCGCACGCGTGTCTGCACCCTTTCAATTTCGGCATCAGGCAGTCCACGCCAATGAATGGCAATGCCGCCGGGCTTGATCTCAGACAACGATGTCAAGTTTGCCTCGACCAACCAGGTCTCGGCTTGTGTCAGAACGGCGGCGACCTGCGGGTCAATGGCTGTTTGCGCGTAGGTTCCATCGACCCGCATATGTTCCATACCATGTGCGCCCCATATCTCGAGATTATTGAGTGAGCGAAATACAGTCTTCAGATCACGAATGGATCGTCCCGTAATGACGGTCACCCTTGTTTTGCGGCATTGAACGATGGCGCTGAGGATGGATTCGACGTGCGGATAGGGGTACGCCCGGTCGCGTTCTTGTTGAAACGGCGCCAGCGTACCGTCGTAGTCCAGCAGCAGCGCTGATTCGGTGGCAGGACTCAACCGGTCCATGAAATCCGTGAGTGCCGTTTTCGCAGATGGGTCCTCCATGCTATCCCGGGGTTCTGCCTTGAGGCATGTTTGTTGTCGGCGTCTTTTCCAGGCGAAGTTCGCATACCTGTCCGATCAGGCTGGCCGCCCACCAGTAGATGTTGTGTTCCTTGATGGAATTTCGCATGCGTCGCATCCGATCGATCATCTCGTCAAGGTCCATATTGAGCGCTTGCGCAATTGCGTCTGCGGTCGCCTGAATGTCATATGGGTTAACAATGATGGCATCCCGCAGTTCCCTGGCTGCTCCGGTGAATCGGCTTAGGATCAACACCCCTCGATCATCCTGCCGCGCGGCAACATATTCCTTGGCCACCAGGTTCATTCCATCGTGCAGAGACGTGACCATACATAAATGCGCCGCTCGATAATAGCGCCGCACTTCCTGGTGTGTGTGTTGACGGTTCAGAAAAACGATTGGTCTCCATTTGCCGCGTTTGAAGCGATCATTGATACGGTTGGCCTCCGCCTCCACTTCCCTCTGAAAATCGGCATACCGTGGAATACTGCTGCGGCTTGGCGCGCCAATCTGAATAAATGTGAACTTGTTCTGATAGCGCGGATGCCTCTCCAGAAAGGACTCGACCGCCTGGAAGCGTTCGATAACACCCTTGGTGTAGTCCAGACGATCCACGCCTACAGCAAGGAAGGTCGCTTCGATGCCGAGTTCCGCGATCAGGGCGCTGCGTTCTTCTTCGGCACTGATCTCTCCTGGAGCACTGGGCGTCTCGCCGGTAAAGTCCACGCTGATCGGGAACGGCAGCACTGTAGACCAGTGGCCGCGGCGCTTGACAGAGAAGTGTTCCCAGTCGACCCGCGACTCAAGAACGCGATCCACCGTATTGAGAAAGTTGTTGCAGTGGGCTTGAACATGAAACCCGATCAGGTCCGCGCCGAGCAGGCCATCCAGCAGTTCTCCTTGCCATGGGCAGATGCCAAACGATTCAGGATTGGGCCATGGGATGTGCCAAAAGATCGCAATTCTCGCGTGAGGAAGCCGATCTTTCAGCATGCGTGGCAACAAGGCGAAATGATAGTCCTGAATCAGGACGACGGGATGTTTCTCGCCTGCCATTTCCTGCACGAGCGCGTCTGCAAACCTCTCATTGACTTTGTTGTAGAACTCCCAGTCCGATGCGCGAAATATTGGACGTGTATGCGCGATGTGGCACAGCGGCCACAGCCCTTCGTTGGCGAAACCGTTGTAGTAGCCCGCTTCTTCTTCTGCACTGAGCCAGACGCGACGCAGCGTGTATCGGGGATTGTCAGGGGGAACTTGCAACCGGTCATGCTTGTCCACGGTTTCTGCGTCTGCATTGCCACTTCCATGGGCGATCCAGGTTCCATTACAGGCGCAGAGAATCGGCTCAATGGCTGTGACCAGGCCACTGGGCGGCACCGCGACTGTTATGACGCTGCCCTGGCGGGTGTGTATGTACGGCTCACGATTCGAGACCACAAAAAGACTGCTTCCGTCCAGCTTATTGCGGACATGATCGGCCAGCCGCTGTGCGGTCCACAGCGACTCATTTGAGTTTCGCAGTCTCGCTTCCGTCTCTGCCGCCGCACGCAACTGACGCATACTCTCTGCGAGCGGAGCCGCCTCGCGAGCCAATGGCGAGAGGAAATCCAGATCCTTCGGGGGGATTTGTGAATCGTGCCGTCCCGTGCGCAATGCCTTCATCCATTGCGCTGCGCGAGCGATCGGTCCGGCCAGGCTCCAGTAAACAATCAGCATAGTGATAGCGACAATCACCAGCATCTGGATGGCGATGTGAACAAAAACCCGGCCCCAAATATGAAAGACTGCCGCGCGGATATACGCAGTGTCGTGGACTACGATCATTCTGCCATCGACGCTCTTATCTATAAAATGCAGCGGAGATGCCCACACGTAAACCGGCTTGAAGTGTAACCGCATGAATTGGCCTTCCGCGCGATTGTTGGAAAGCGCCGACTTCAGTTCTTGCGCTACACCTGAAAGAACAGAATTCAGTGCGGGCGTGACGACCAAGGGAGATCCATCGCGGTCATAAATGGCAATTCCAATCAATTGATCTCGGTTGCTGTAGCGCTGGACCATTTGTTCGAGTCCCAGTCTGTTTCCCGTGGCCAGGTAAAGTTCCGCGTTGGCGGCAAGGCTTTCGTCCAGCAATTCCGCCTTGTGCTCAAGATCGCGGCGCAGGGCGTTCTTATCGGCCTGGACGTCATACCAGGACAAGGCCAGGGACACGAGTGTGATCCCAACTATCAACGCTACAATCAAGCGCAAACTGAGAAGTCGCATAGACCCATCAATACGTTCTGTATGTATCGAACGTAAAAGAATAGTTTAGATGCTGGCGGGGAACCGGATATGAGATTGAGCCATTGGAGCAACCTAGCCGCTGCGCCGTCACGGAGCCGTTTCAATCGAGAATAAGCGCGCGATCGCCAGAACCGCCTTCAAAAGGCGTCCTTGTCCGCGATCTTCGCTGCCGTTTGAATTCTTTGCGGTCGGCGCAACTTCCTGTCCTCCGATGTCGTCTACAGGTACAGACCGTGCGTCTGCAGCTGGGTCCTATGGGGCTCGGTTGCTGTGCGGCGCGTGTCCTGGAGAAAGGAATCAGATGAATTCTCGAAAAGTTTTCACTCGAATGAGCACGGGAGTTGCAATTCTCGGAGTTGCTCTTTGTGTTCCTGCGGCGATGCTGGCGCAGGACACGGCCCCAGCCCCACCGGCGCAAGGAATGGCAGGTCAACAATCCAACCCTGGCGCACAGCCCATGGGGCCGATGCGTCGTCGTCGTCCGCCAAGCCCGCAGCGTCAGTTGCATCATCTGACGAAGATGCTGAATTTGACTGCCGATCAGCAGCAGCAAATGCTGCCCATCCTGCGGGACCAGCGCAAGCAGATGGATGCAATCCACAACAACGATGCATTAAATCGACAAGAACGCCGTCAACAGATGCGCGCGGCAATGATGGATACTCATGCAAAGCTGGAAGCGCTGATGACCGAGACGCAGAAGCAGCAGTTTGAGCAAGCCATGCAGCAGCGTCGCGATCGCATGCGGAATCGCGGAATGGGTCCCTGGCAAGGTGGCGGCACACCTCCGCCTCCACCCGGCGGACAAAATGCTCCTTCGTCGCAGCCACAATAAAAGTGGTGTGTGCCAAGCACAAGACAGGGCAGGGAACTCGGTATTCTCTGCCCTTGTCTATTTGTCGGCCATGCACGATTGGCGAACGCTATGGAAAAATGAGTCCGCGCCTGCCGTAGGCACATTCTGACAGGTACAATTGGGAGCAGGTCACGGAGTCAGAGCCAAACCAAACTTCACGCGCGGAACAGTTCGGAAAATCTGCGTGTGGAGGTGGCGGACGAGGGGTTCATTACCGCATGAAGAAGTTGTTTCTTTTGTTTTGTCTGCTGCCACTGCTGGCAGCGACTGGATTTGCGCAGGAAAGCCGGCAGGATGCCAGCATCAGCTATCTCGGCACCTATCAGCCCACAATCACGGGCAATGCAGTGACCCAAACCTCAGACTGGGGTAAGGGCGTCTTGTTAAGCTACCGTTTCATGTTGACGCCGAGCAGCGCGCTTGAAGGGAATTACCAGTACTCCCAATTCAATACGAAATTTACTGCTCCTTTCGTCGCCGGCAACAGCTTCCACACTTCGCTGCAGGAAGGGTCTGTGGCGTATGTGCGCAGCTTTGTGTACAAGAAATTCAATCCGTTCGCAGAAGCTGGCGCGGCGATGCTCTTGTTCGATCCCATTGACGATACCGGGACAAACACTAACGCCGGCGCGCGAACAAAAGCGACGGCGCTTTTACTCGGCGGCGGTATCGCGTATGAGTTGAGCCCAAGTTGGGATTTGCGGGTGCAATACCGGGCAGAAGTCTTTAAGTCCATCGATTTTGGGATCGCCCAGTTCAACACCAATCGCTGGTTCGTGATGCAGCAGCCCGCGATCGGTTTCGCCTACCACTTCTAACAGAATTGCAGGATGCAGTTGCACCGCGTTCCATTCGCCCTGGGCCGAGAATGATTCGGGTTGCGAGGCAAGACGAACGCCGGCTTGAAAATTTGAATGGGGATTTGGGTCGACCAGAGGTTCACGCGCGAATGAAGAAGTTGTTTTTGATTATGTGTCTGGTTTCGATGCTGGCCGGAATCGGTTATGCACAGGATGAGGGCGCCCGGCAGGATATAAATCTTAGCGCCATGGGCGTTATTCAGCCGTACGTTGAAGGCAACACCCCGGCACCGACCACGCCGCCGATCCGCCTGAAATCGACCCTTGGAATGGGTCTTTACCTGGGGTATCGCTATCAACTGACGCCCAATGGAGCGGTGGAAGCCAACTATTCTTATAGCCACTTCACAAGCAAGTTTTCGGCCTATTCCGCCGGTACCTTCAACGCCCGAGTCTACACTGGTTTGCAGGAAGCGACGGGGGCATACGTGCGAACGTTCCCTTTCAAGAAATTCAACCCTTTTATTGAGGGCGGCGGCGGGATGCTCTTTTTTACTCCAATCGGCCCTGGGACGACCACCTACGACACAGAACAAACGTATGTGCCGACTGTTCTTTTCGGTGGGGGGATTGCCTATCAGCTAAGCCCCAGCTGGGATCTGCGGGTGCAGTACCGCGGACAGGTCTTCAATACGCCGGATTATGGGATCAGCCGATATAGCACCGGTCGCCGCTACATCATGTCGCAACCTGCGATTGGCTTCGCGTACCACTTCTAGTCTAGCTACGTCCGGATTACGTTTGACAAAGAAAGAACCCGCTGATGAATCAGCGGGTCCTTTCTTTCTGGTGCGCAGGGGCGTCTGTTCAGGAAATATCGTCGGTGTTGAATCCAGGCTTGCGCCGTGATGTGCCGGCCGTCCGTCCGACCAGCTTGCGCACGACATCGTCCATCTGCGCGTTCTGCACGTCCGGCTCAGATGCTGCGGCCATTTTTTCCAGCAGGGAATCTTCGTCGAATTTCTCCAGCAGCACGATGGCGTGCGCGACCGCCACGTCATCCTGATTTAACCCTTCGGGAGTTTTCGCTTTGATCCCGACTGCACCCGGCTCAATCGAGAGCAGATCCGCGATTCGTTCCCGCAGCCTTTCTGCGACCGGACCAATTTTGGGCGCGGCCAGCACCAGGGTGGTATCGACATTCGAGATGCGATAGCCAGCGTGTTGGACTTCTTCCAGAGCCGTTTTCAGAAACAGGGAAGAGTCAGCATCCTTCCAGCGTGCGTCGCCGGGCGGGAAAAAGCTGCCGATGTCGCCGGCGGCCACTGCGCCCAGTAGCGCATCGGTGATGGCGTGCAGCAGGACATCTCCATCGGAGTGGCCGGCCAGTCCCGAGGGGTGGTCGAAGGCGATGCCGCCTATCTTCAAGGGAACGCCTGGCTTAAATGCGTGGGAGTCCCAGCCGTATCCAATCCTCATCATGTCGTATCGCGATCTTTCTCGGCGTACCGGGGAGTTCTTTGCCTGCGGCAGCGATGCAGACCTTCCATAGGCAGAATACACGGCTTTTTCGCGGCGCCGCTTCGGATTCAGCTTTGGCTGAGATAGAACTCGGCCAGCGCCAGATCTCCTGGCTGCGTGATCTTGAAGTTGCGCGGCGATCCGGGAACGACGGCAACATCGATTCCCAGGCGCTCGACAAGCGAAGCCTCGTCGGTACCGATAAAGCCATCCGCCTCTGCGGCATCCATGGCTTGTCGCAGCAGCCGGAAGCGAAAACCCTGCGGCGTCTGAGCCAGAACAATGCGTTCGCGCGGAATTGTTGAGCTAATGATGGCGCCATCGGCGGTTCGTTCCACTTGCTTGATGGTGTCAACGGCGGGTAAAGCGACAATGGCTGCCTGATGGTGCTCGACCGATTCGATGGTGCGTTCGATAGTGGCGGCATCGATCAGCGGACGCACCGCATCATGGACCAGCACGATATCTTCGTCGGCGGCAGGCAGCGCCTTCAGGGCATTGCGGACGGAATCCTGGCGAGTGTCTCCGCCTTCAACTACGGAGACCTTGTCGGACAAACCGTGCGCGGCCAACTGCGATTCGACGCGCTGCATCTCGTTCTTGCGAACCGCGACAAAAATGCGTCGCACAGTGGGTACCTGCAGAAATGCATGCGCCGTGAGCACCAGAATGGGCTGCCCATGCAACTCTAGAAATTGCTTTGGGGCCTGGCGAGTCGCGCTTCCTGTTACCATGCGCGTTCCAAGGCCCGCTGCGGGAAGTATGACGAAAACCTGCATGAAAGCTGAAGTATACCGGAGCGGCCGAGATGCGTACAGCGGGAGGCGAATGTCCTTGGCGACAGACACCGCGTTCGACCTGGCAGCGATACCATACAAGGGACGGTGGCGCAGGATCGAACCACTGGCGAATCCATGCCGAGAAAGTCAAAATTGAAGCGCGACGTCTCCCGAGAAGAAGCAGCGACGCTGCCGCTGGAGACGGCCCTTTTTGCTCCCGGAGACCGTGTCTGCGTGGCTGTTTCTGGTGGCGCCGACTCCACAGGGCTGCTGCGTGCGCTGCTCGCTCGGCGGGTAGAGTTGGGAATTGTGTTGAGCGTCCTGCATGTCGAGCACGGACTGCGCGGACAGACTTCGATGGACGATGCAATGTTCGTTCGCGGGCTGGCGGAACGCTTCGACCTGCCGTGCGAGGTGGTGCATGTCGACACGCCGCAGCGCATGAAAGAGCACAAGGAGTCAATGGAGACGGCTGCGCGAGCCTTGCGCTATGAGGCGTTTCGAGATGTTCTTGCCGGGGGCAGGGCGGATAAAGTGGCGACGGCTCATACCCTCGACGACCAGGCGGAGACGGTGCTGATGAAATTGCTGCGAGGCGCCTGGACGGACGGCCTCAGCGGCATCCATCCTGAATTGCGAATGGAAAGCGGCACAGGCCGGACGGGTCAAAATGGCCAGGCGCGAGGAAAAATCTGCGTGAGGCCGTTTCTTGCCGTTCGTCGGGCACAGATTGAAGCTTTTTTGCGGTCGATCGGCCAGGCGTGGCGGCAGGACGCAACCAACGATTCATTCGAACACACGCGCAATCGCATTCGTCACGAATTATTGCCGAAGCTGCGGGAATTCAATCCACAGATCGACTCCATCCTTGCCCACATGGCCGCCAACGCACGCGCTGAAGAACAATATTGGCAATCTGAACTCGCCCGCCTGCTGCCGCTGTTACTGCTTCCTGGCAAGCCGACGCGAGGCGGAGGCCGCAGCGTTTCGACATCCAATGGTTCTTCCGAATTGGCGATTGAAATTGCCCGTCTGCGTGAAATAGATACGGCTCTGCTGCGTCGAGTGTTGCGGGCAACCGCCGAACGAGCGGGTGCAACCCTGGATTTTGAAGCCACAGAGCGCCTGCTTTCCTTGGTAATGACGTCCTCCCACGGTTCAGGGAAGCGCGTTCGATTGGAACTGGCGGGGGACGTCTCCGTCGAACGATCAGCGCGTGAATTGCGATTCGGCCGAAGTTTCGCAAAGCATTTTTCAGAGATTTCCGTCTATGAACTACCGGTTCCGGGAGCCGTAGACGCGCCGGAATTTCACGCCAGATTCTCTGCGGACTGGCCTCACGATATCTCTTTGCCGGATGCGGGCGTTCAGTTGCCGAGCGCGCACATTCGTGCCTGGAAACCTGGCGATCGTGTGGAATTGCAACATTCGCGCGGACCGAAAAAGGTGAAGGAAATTCTGAGCCGGATGCGGATTTCGGCAGAGAATCGGGCCGCGTGGCCAGTCGTCACCTGGCGAGGAAACATCATCTGGATGCGGGGGGTCAGGCTGGCAAATGTCCCCAATCTGGACGGCCAGCCGGCCGGTACGCTGGCAGGCTCATCGCCCGCTCCCGTCATCTCTGAAATCCCGCTCGAGAGGTAACTTCTGCGGTTTCTTCGATTCTTCGCCTGCCGGCAGCTTTGGAGTAAGATTTAGGCGAGAGGTCTTTTGGCTATGCGACCTTCTCCGAAGTCGGGTAATATCGTTGTACGTTGTGACACAACGGCTTAAATTGTGCGACCTACAGGCCGATTGCAGCGTCTAACGGTCAGGAAGCGTGCGTCATTGGGCGGTTTTTCCGGTTGCTTTGCGCCGGTTGCTCTGCCGTCATGCAGCGTACGAAACGAGGGTAGTTCGTGAATTCAACGGTAAAAACAATAGTCTTCTGGGTGCTGATCGCAACCTGTCTCATTGTGCTGTGGCACGTTGTTGAAAGCGGCGTGGGAATGGGGAAAGACGCGGAAATCCCGTTCTCGAAGTTTATGTCAGACGCCCAGGGAGGTCAGATTGCCGATGTCACAGTGGTGGGCAATGAAGTCCACGGTCACTATCGCACCGGCAAAGAGAATTTCCATACGATCGTGCCTTCCAACTATCCCGACATGTATAAAGTGTTGGAAGACCATCAAGTTAGCGTCACCATTAAGGATTCGCAGGGCAGCGCGTGGTTCAATATCCTGCTGCAGCTGTCGCCGATCCTTCTTCTAGGGGCGTTGTGGTTCTTTATGCTGCGGCAAATGCAGACGGGCGGCAACAAGGCCATGTCATTCGGAAAGAGCAAGGCCCGATTATTGTCGATGCAGCAGAAAAAAGTGACATTTAAGGACGTCGCCGGCGTGGAGGAAGCTAAGGAAGAACTCAAAGAAATCATTGAGTTTTTGCGTGACGCTCCCAAGTTCCAGAAGTTGGGCGGACGTATTCCCAAGGGCGTGCTGCTGGTCGGGCCTCCGGGAACAGGCAAGACGCTCCTTGCGCGCGCCGTTGCCGGGGAAGCCAACGTGCCGTTCTTCTCCATTTCCGGGTCGGACTTCGTCGAGATGTTTGTCGGCGTGGGCGCCAGCCGCGTTCGCGACCTGTTTGAGCAGGGGAAAAAGAATGCTCCCTGCATCATCTTCATTGACGAAATCGATGCCGTGGGTCGTCATCGTGGAGCTGGCTTGGGAGGCGGTCACGATGAGCGGGAGCAGACCCTGAATCAGCTGCTGGTTGAAATGGACGGCTTCGAATCGAACGACGGAGTCATTCTGATCTCCTCAACCAACCGGCCGGATGTACTGGATCCTGCCTTGCTGCGGCCCGGTCGCTTTGACCGTCGCGTCATTGTGGGACGCCCGGATGTGCGGGGACGGGAAGAAGTCTTGCGGGTTCACGTGAAGAAAGTGCCGTTGGCCGAGGATGTCGATCTTCGCGTGCTGGCTCGTGGCACTCCGGGATTTACCGGCGCCGATTTGGCCAACATGGTGAATGAAGCTGCAATCAGCGCGGCGCGGGCCAATCGCAAAGTGGCCACGATGTACGACTTCGAGTCCGCCAAGGATAAGGTGTTGATGGGCGCGGAACGGCGGTCGATGTTGCTGACCGATGAGGAAAAACGGACCACGGCGTATCACGAATCCGGCCACGCGATCGTTGCTGCACTGCGCGAACATGCGGACCCGTTGCACAAGGTCACCATCATTCCTCGTGGAATGGCTCTGGGCTTGACGATGCAGTTGCCGGAAGATGAGCAGCACACGGTCAGCAAGGAGTATCTGGAAACGCAGTTGGCCATTCTGATGGGCGGCCGCTGCGCGGAAGAGATCTTCCTCAATCAGATGACCACCGGTGCCGGCAACGACATTGAGCGGGCGACGGAACTGGCCCGTAAGATGGTCTGTGAGTATGGCATGAGCCGCTTGGGACCGCTTACCTTTGGGAAGAAGGAAGAGCAGATTTTCCTGGGCCGAGAAATTTCGCAGCACCGCGATTTCAGCGAAGAGACGGCGCGCCAGATCGATTCGGAAGTCCGCATGCTGGTCGACAACGGCTATCAGTCGGCGCACTCGCTGCTGGAGAACAACAAGCCGCTGATGCATCGCATGTCGAAGGCCCTGCTGGATCGGGAATCGCTGGATGCAACGGAACTAAAACTGCTGATCGAAGGCAAAGATTTGCCGCCGCTTGAACTGCCGCCGAATGGTCCGGGCGGCGATGTGCAGCAGGTTCTGAAACCGGACGCTGGACGCGCACCTGGCTTTGCGGGCGAACAACCCTCGCCGGCATAGACCTTCGTCGCTGGATTTTGCGTGTCGTCAACGAAGAGAGGAGCGGTTCGCTGCAGCGAGCTGCTCCTCTCTTTATGTGCGGTTTCTTCGAACGCTTGAATTGCTTCGCCTGTCGGCAACTCTTCCGACGAAACCGTACAATCAAAAGAGTTCTTCTCTGCTCTCTATGCGTCCAGTTGCCATTTTCGCCGCCTCGTTTCTGTTGCTTTTGACCGGGTGCGGCTATCACACTGTGGGTTCCGCGACCCACCTGCCACCGGACATTGGTACCATCGATGTTCCCATCTTTCAGACCGACGTGGTGAATTATCACACCGAAGTTGCATTCACAGACGCGGTGGTTCGTGAGTTGACCAGTCGGACCAAAGATCGTGTGACCGAGAGCGATCGCCCGCGGGTCAACGACGCCACGCTTCGTGGCACAATTTTGACAGAGACAGTCACGCCGCTCACCTACAACGCGCAGACCGGCCAATCTTCCAGCTACCTGATTACCATCACGGCGAGCGCAGTGCTGACCGATGCCTCCGGAAAAGTGCTGTACAGCAACGGGAATTTTCGTTTTCACACTCAGTACCAGGAGACGGCGGACCTGTCGAGCTTTATTCAGGAAGATTCGCCGGCTGTGCAACGCGTGGCGCGAGATTTTGCACAATCACTGGTCAGCGACCTGATGGAGTCTTTTTAGCGATGGCGGCACGCAGCGAAGCCAATTCGAAGCTTGGTGGCGGATTCCTCGCCATGGAGCGTTTGCTGCAGGAAGTCGCCACGGATGCGCGCCGGCCCGGCTATGTCTTGCTTGGCGATGAAGCGTATCTGCAGCAACAGTCGCGTCACGGAATCATCGATGCGCTGATCGATCCGCAATTCCGCGACTACTGCGTTTCCGAAGTGGACCTTGCCGAGGCAACTGTTTTTGACGCGCTTGACCAGGTAAGTACGCCATCGTTGATGGCTCCGTTTCAGATTATTTTTGTGCGCAACGTTCGCCTGCTGTATCAGCGAGGCGCGAAGAAGGAAGAATTCGCCGCCATTCAGAAATATCTGACGTCGCCCAATCCCCAGGCGCTGCTGGTGTTTGTCGCCGACCATCTGCACATTCCCAGCGACGTGCGCCGCATGGATATGCAGGACAAGGACCGGTATGAGCGCATCCGTGAAACCCTGGGCGACCACTGCGGGATCATTGAACTGAGTCAGCCCGGAGACGAGGATGCGATGCACTGGTTGATTCTGTCGGCCGAATCGCGCGGTGTGGAGATGGAGGCGGATGCAGCGCGGGAGCTGGTCGATGCGTTGCACGGCGACTTGATGCGGCTTTCTTCCGAACTGGAAAAATTGACGCTGTTTGTGGATCGGAAAAAGAAAATTACGCTGGCCGATGTGGAGCAGATGGTGGTCTCCGCCAAACAGCGCTCTTTGTACGAACTAACGGATGCGATTTCCGCGCATGATCCGGCGCGGGCACTGTTCTTATTGCGCGGGCTTCTCAATGCCAGCGAGAGCGGCGAGGACGGAGCCATCGGGCATCTGCACATGCTGGCGCGTACCTTTCGCCAGATGCTGGTGATTCTGGAGAAAAATGTTCGCGACTCCCGCGGAATCT
This sequence comes from Acidobacteriota bacterium, assembly GCA_021793595.1. The sequence goes on along the minus strand of JAJYSL010000036.1, from coordinate 14,610 downwards.
GGCAGGCACTGTGGCCGGGCTTTCGCGTAGCGCCTTTTGCCGTGGACGAACTCATTCGGCAGGCGCGCCGCTATAAATCGCGTCGGGAGTTGATGCAAATGCTGGAGCGGATCGCACGCGCCGACGTGGAGATTCGTTCGTCGCCGCCGGACAAAGGGCTGGTGCTGGAGCGCATGGTCATTGATCTTGCCAAGATTGGAAATCCAGCCAGGGATGCGGGCCGAGCCGCTGGAACACTCTCCACGCGCTGACACCCCTGCTCACGCCAGCAGGTGCTCATCTTCGGCATGGCTGCCGGGCCGCAACGTCAAAGTGATGGCCGCGCCAAGAATCATCGCTCCTCCCAGCCACGCGGCGGAGCCCAGTTGCTCGCCCAATATGGTTACACCCAGCAGCGAGCCAATCATCGGCTCCAGGTTCAGAAACACGCCGGCTCTGGAGGCAGGCACACAGGTCAGTCCCCAGTTCCACAGCAACGTCGTGCTGGCGGTGCACAGCAGCCCGCTGGCGGCCAGCGCCAGCCATGCCTGCAGCGATATGTGAAGCGGCGGCGGCCCATCCACAGCAAAGACCCAGACCGCGAGCATGACGGTTCCAGTCATCAATCCATAGGCGGTCACAATCAGTGGAGAATGATCCCGCAACAGACGCTGATTCATCAAAATCCACACCAGCGAAATCATCAGCGACACCACGATCATCAGATCGCCAATCATGCTTGGGGCACCGCCGCGGGCCGAGGGGGAGGATTGGCCGAAGGCAATAAATGCGGCGCCAATTGAGGAAACTGCGAGCGCAATCCATCCCACCCGGTCCATCCGCTCATGGGCAAAGATGCTGGCGCCGACTGCCAAAACGACCGGCAATGTACCTACCATCAACGCAGCGTGGGAGACGGTAGTGCGTGCCAGGCCGGCAAATTGCAGCAAGAACTGTACAGGAACGCCGAAGAACGCTGCGATCAGGAGGGTCCGCCAACCGCGTGCATCCAACCCGGGACGTCCTCGCAATAGGATGGGGCTAAGCCCGAGGCAGGCGAAAAGAAACCGGTACAGCACCATGTGCGCCGAGCTCATTTCGCGCATAGCGATTTTGCCGAAAAAGAATCCTGTTCCCCACAAGCTGCCGGCCAGCGCACAGGCAGCATAGCCGAGCGCCGCGTGGCTACGCGATGAATGAAGTGTCTGCATCGTTAAATTTCGCTTCACGCGGAAACAAAGCGGGCACGGCCTTGCAGCCGCACCCAGGGGAAAACCTGAGACGGACTACCAGACGCGGCAACGGTCAACTGGAGCCATGGGCGCACCCTTCTTGCAACTGAAGGCATGCGCAAATTCCGGCATGTTCCGCACTACGCCGTTGGCGCGCAGTTGGTCGGGCGAATGTGGATCGCTCTGGACGATCAGGCGGATGAAGGCAGGCCGGTCGTTCGTACACCAGTTCTGCGCATAGCCAATAAAGAACTGCTGCTCCGGCGTAAATCCACCCATCTTTTTCGTCAGATCGACGTGATGCTGGTTCGCGTAGGCTTCCATCGCCATGTAAGCCAGGCGGATGCCTCCGTTGTCAGCGGTATTCTCACCCAGCGTCAGCTTGCCATTCACGTGAAGCTTGTCGACAGCGATAAAGCTGCTGTACTCGTCTTCAATGCAGGCAGTGCGGGCCTCAAACTGCTTCTTATCTTCAGGGGTCCACCAGTTTTTCAGGTTGCCGTTGCCGTCGAACTTGGCTCCCTCATCATCAAAGCCATGGGTCAGCTCATGACCTTCCACCGCGCCGATATGACCGTAGTTCACTTCCTCCGGAGCCGACCGATCGTAGAACGCAGGTTGCAGGATGCCGGCAGGAAAGTTGATGTTGTTCATGCTGTCGTCGTAGTAGGCATTCACCGTCGGCGGCGACATCTCCCACTCACCCTTGTCGACTGGCTTGTTGATTTTGTTCAGTTGGCGGGCGGCCTCAAATTCCCGGGCCCGAATGGAATTTCCCAGCGCATCTTCGGGTCGAATCGTCAGCTTGGAGTAGTCACGCCACTTGTCCGGATAGCCGATCTTATTGGTAATCAGATTGAGCTTCTCGATGGCTTTGGTTCTTGTTTCTGGACTCATCCACGCGAGCGTGGTCAGGTCCTGATGCATCGCTGCTTCGATGGTCTTTACCATAGCCAGCGTTTGCTGCTTGCTGTTTCCTGCAAAGTATTTGTCTACGTAGACCTTGCCCAACGCCTCCCCCAGGGCTGCATCGGTGGCAGAAACGCAGCGTTTCCAGCGGACGGGCATCGTGGGTACACCGACCAGTTTTCGGCCATAGAAGTCAAAGTTTTCCTCATCGAACGCCGTCGGCAGCCGCGACGCGAACGAGTCAAGCAGATGGACCCGCAGATAATTGCGGATGGTTGCCATGTCGGTCTGTTCCAGAATGCCGTTCAGCGCCTGGAAGTATGCGGGATTGGCAACGTTCAAGGTTTGAATGGGCGGCGTTCCAGCTTCGCGCAGCAGTGTTTGCCAGTCGAGGCCGGGATCTGTCCCGGCCAGCGTGGCTACCGTTTCAATGTGATAGGTATTGTAGGGGTCGCGCCGTTCTGTCATCCCCATGGATGCCTTGGCCATGGAAGTTTCAAGAGCCAGAATCGCCTTTGCGTCCGTCGTCGCCTGGTCATTGGGCTCGCCGTACAGGTGCAGCATATTGGTCATGTGCTGCAGATATTCCTGTCGCAACTGCACGCTCTTCGGATCCTCGCGAAGATAATAATCTTTCTCCGGAAGTCCCAGGCCGCCCTGATCGACGCTGGCAATCTCTTTGGTTGCGTCCTTAAAGTCCTGCATGGAGCCAAGGTCGAAGAAGGCGTTGACGGTGATCTTCTGATAGTGCGCCAGCAGCGCCGGCAATTCCTTCTTGTTTTTCAGCGCATCAATTCTGTTCAACTCCGGCTGCAATGGCTTTAGGCCGTCGGCGTCGATGGCCTTGGTGTTCATGCAACTGGCATAGTAGTCGCCGATCTTCTGTTCGTTTGAGGAACGTCCGGAAGTTTGCTTTGAAGCGTGCTCCAGAATGCCGTGCAGCAGCTGTCGATTGTACTCATTCAGGTTTTCGAATTGGTCGTACAGCGGCAGGTCGCCCGGAATCGGATACTTCTCCGCGAACTTGCCACAGGCAAACTGATAGAAGTTGGTACATGGGTCGGCGTTTGTGTCCATGATCGAGGTATCGAAGCCGGGTATGGGCGAAATCTTTTTTGAGGTCGGGGGCGCGGCGGCGGGAGTTGTAGAACTTTGACCCCTGGCCGGAAGGCAGAATGCGGAGAATGTCGCGGCCAGTGCCAGCACCAGCGTAGACTTGAGAGTTGTGGCCATGATTCTTGGTTCCTTTCGCCTGAAAGCGTAACGTTTTTCTGTAGATGATAAGCGCCTTACCATCAGAAACTGACGTTATCACGAAGTCAATAGGCACCCCGGTCGGCGCGCTTCGATTTGCGGCATATTGGGGGTGCGCAATCGTGCTGGCGCTGATGAGTTTACTGCCAGCGGGACTGCACGGACAGACTGCGCAACCCGCAGCGGACGCGAACCAGAATCAGCGACATCCCCAAGTTAGCATTCCTGTCGTTCCGCTTGGCTACCTGACCCCCGGAGATCTGCCGGCGTTCTACTACTATGCAATGGTTGAGTTGCATTTCATCGATGCAGACCATTTAATGTTCGCATTCAATACGCCGGGCCTGCTGAAACGCGATGACAACTGCCCCGATTCCGACGTGCAGCGCATGGTGCATGCGGTGGTGTTCCAGTTACCCTCCGGAGAAGTGCTGAAGCAGACAAACTGGGAATTGTACGATTTCATGGATTTTCTTTGGGGCTTAGGCGATGGCAAACTGCTGCTGCGTCGATGCAACCAATTTGATAGCATTGGCGCGGATTTGGACCCGCAAGTACTCATTCAAGGTACTGGAACCGTGGAGGATGTTAGCTTTTCCCCGGATCACTCTCTGGTTGTCGTTCAGGAAAATACGAAGCCGGACGCGGAGGACAAACTTAGTGGGGCTGTCCCATCGGTGCTGGCTCAAGGGACGGAAGTCCAGCGCACCAATGTCAGCTTTATTCAGTTGCGTCCCTTGCGCATGATCGGCCACGCCGAAATTGCAGTGCCGAGTGAGATTCCAGTGATAGCGAACGGGCTCTTCGAAGTGTTGACGGCGCCTCACGATCAGTGGGTCGTGAACTTGCAGGAATTTCACGGAGCCGAGCGCCAGGTCGCCACCATTCACTCCCTATGCCCGCCGGCGGTTCAGCCCATATCCAACACAGTGTTCATGGCGACGACGTGTTCCAAAAACGACCAGAAGACCATTCTGGGATATAGCCTTCAAGGAACCCCCCTGTGGAAGATCTCGCTCGCGCCAGACCAGTACAATCCGCAACTTATCCCGATTCCGAACGGATTCCATTTTGCCATTGAATCGCTTCGCCTAAATCATCCCCGCGCTGCGCTGGATCCATTGACGAAAGAGGATGTTGCTGGGGAGGACATCGACATCTACGACACCCTTTCCGGAGTTCGGATTGCGACCTTTCGGACTTCTCCTGCCTACACTGGGGGCCGGAACGTCGATTTTTCTCCGGATGGAAGGCGCATGGCAGTTTTGCATGACGGGGCCATCGAGATTTACAGCTTGAGCGATCTGGCCAAGGCGCCGCAAGCGACGCCGCACTAGGATCCCGCTGCCCAGCCATACCGTAAGAATTGATTTTTTTCTTCGATACAAGGCCTGAGCTGTGCTACGCTGCGCGCACAGACAAAAACCATGAGCGAGCCAGCGATTCTTCCGAACCCTTCTCAATCCAATATCTACGGCCCCATCACAGCCGGGCAGATGTTCCAACGGACTTTCACTCTTCTCCGTGAGAATTTCAAGCTTTTTTTGGGAATTGTCTTGATCCTGATCGGGGTAGAAATCATTGTCGCCGGAATTTTTGGAAGCAGTGCATTTTGGACAGCCCATTTCGCCTCCGATGCAGCCCCGGTGGCCCGCCTTCTCTTCCTTGCGCCCGTGTTTGCGGTTGGGGCAGTCTTGCTCTTCATTCTTGTCCAGATCATCCAAGGCGCACTTTTCCTTGCAACCCAGGCGAGGCTGGTCCGGGCACCGATGACGGTGGGAGAAGCCTGCAAACTTGCCGCGGACCACGCCGGCAGGCTGATCGGAATTTCATTGCTGATTTTGGTCAGGGTCATCGGCTACACACTCTTGTTTCTTGGTGCAGCCGCCATCGTTGGGGGTGCTCTCTCTGTCTTCGTCGGCATCGCGCATGTATCTGGTGTGTCTTCATTTCATTTGGAGCATCGGTCCTTGCTCGGGCTTGGAGTCTTCATCCTGGCATCTCTCTGCGTGCTGGCTGTCTACCTGCTTTTCTGGTTGTGGCTGGTTGCACGATATTCCCTGTCCATACCGGCAGCCCTTGCGGAAAACCTTTCCGTGACAGAAGCCATCCGTCGATCGATTCACTTGAGCCACGGAAGTCGAGGCAGGCTCTATGCGTTATTGGTGGCAATGATCGGCGTGGATCTGGCAATCGCCTTGGTAACAGTTCCGTTACAACTACTGCTACAGCACGGTGGCAACATGCACGCTGGCGCGATAGTAGGCGCCGGTGGGATACTACTCGCTGTCGTCAGGCTCCTGGTATATGCCTTCGTCATGGCATTCATCGGGATCGCGACCGCGCTTTGTTACTACGATCTGCGAGTACGGAAGGAAGGATTTGGTGTTGTGACGCCACCGCCGCCGGCAGGGCCCATCGCTCCGGACGACTCTTGGCGGCTGCCGCCGAACGAGCCGACTGGAGATGTCCCGATTTCCTGATCGTCTGTATCGGGCGAATGGAGCGGCGCTGTGTGACTCAGGCCTTCATCAGGCCCGTGTAGATTGCCATCCCCGCAACCGCGTCGATGTTCTCGGCGTCCAGTTCGTCAATCTCGCTTTGTGCGCGAATGCCGCCTGCAACAATCAGCTGACGGCGCGTCTGCCGGCGAAGACTGCGCGCCACTTCGATGGGGAATCCAGAGAGCGTGCCTTCCGTGTCCACGTGAGTATAGAGGAAAGCTCCACAAAAAGGTTCCAGCTGCTGCATCGCATCCTGCGGCCGAAGTTCGATCTTTTCTCGCCATCCGCGAACCGCAACTTTGCTGTCTTTGGTGTCGACACTGAACACCAGTTGCTCCACGCCCAGGGAAAATGCGAGCTCTTCGGCAAATTGTGTGCGCACAAGATTGACGACGGCGGCAGAATTTTCGCGATCGATCGAGTCGGGCGCTACGCGGCCATTGAAAAGGGAAGAGCCGAAGATCACGCGCTGGGCGCCCATGTCTAGCAGGATTTGCGCCTCCGCACTGCTGCGAATACCTCCGCCAACCTGGCACGGCAGGCGGTGGACAATGGTTTCAATCAGGCGACGATTGTCTCCCTGTCGCTTGGCCGCGTCCAGGTCAATCAATTGCACCAGCGGATAGTCTGAAAAGCGGTCAATCCAATATTCCAGATCATCGAATCCAAGCGCGAGATCTTCTCCGTGGACCAACTGTACAACGCGGCCGCCCATCAGATCGATTGACGGGATCAGCATGACGACCTCAAGTCCATTTGCATTCTTCCAGTGTATGGGAATTCTAGTGTATGGGAATTGATCAGCATGGAAGACGCATCGGCAGGCCCAACGCAGCTAGTTCTTCTTTCAGGGTGCGTGCGTCAGAAATTCCAAAGTGAAAAATGCTTGCCGCCAGGGCCGCATCGGCAGAACCCAGCGTAAAGACATCGGCAAAATGTTGGACGTTGCCCGCTCCCCCGGAGGCAATTACCGGAATCTGAACCATCGCGCTGACGGCCGCTGTTAATTCGCAATCAAACCCGCTTCGTGTTCCGTCCGAGTCCATTGAAGTAAGCAGGATTTCTCCTGCGCCGCGGGCCTCTGCCTGCCGTGCCCATTCCAATACACCCAATCCCGTGGCTTTTCTGCCGCCACTGACGTAGACTTCCGCGTTTTCAGGGCTGCCGGAATTTCGACGGCCATCGATGGCGACAACGACGGCCTGTTCGCCGAAACGAGAACCGATTTCCGTGATCAGTTCCGGCCTCAATAGCGCTGCAGAGTTGACGCTGACCTTGTCCGCGCCCGCATCAAATACCAGCATCGCATCCTCCAGCGTTCGAATGCCTCCTCCCACCGTGAGCGGAATAAAGATTTGATCGGCAGCTCTTCGCACGGCGTCAAGAAGCAGGGCACGTTTTTCATGGGTCGCGGTGATGTCCAGAAAGACAATTTCGTCCGCGCCCCCGGCGGCATGGCGCATTGCCAACTCTGCCGGATCGCCTGCATCGATCAGGTCGATAAACTGAACGCCTTTCACCACGCGTCCGGCAGAAACATCGAGACAGGCAATAATTCGGCGCGTTAGCATCCGGGCACCTTCATGAAATTCTCTAGAATTTTCAACCCTACAGATCCGGACTTTTCAGGGTGGAATTGGACTGCCATCCAATGATCTTTCTCGACGACAGCAGAGAATCTGCCTCCATAATTTGTAACAGCGGAAGTTTCAGTCACAACTGGAGCCCGATAAGAATGAGTGAAGTAGACGTAGGGTGAGGCGGGCAGGCTGTGCAACAGCCGTGATTCGCGCACCAGTTCAAGAGAATTCCAGCCAACGTGCGGCGACTTGATGCCGGCAGGGAAGTGCTCGCAAACTTCAGGAAATATGCCGAGGCCGCGGGTCTCTGGAGCCTCCGTGCTGCCAGCGAACAGCCATTGTAAACCGACGCAGATGCCAAGGAACGGAACGCCTTCGGCCACTCTGTCACGTAAAGCATCTCTAATCCCAGTGGTCATCAGACGCTCTGTCGATGCGAAATGTCCCACCCCCGGCAACACGATTCTGGCTGCGTTCTTCAAATCTTCGGGCCGCTGCGTGACCAAAAGCTCCGCCCCGACCGCGAGGAGCGATTTGCAGGCAGAATTCAGATTTCCGGTCTGGTAATCGATTACGACTGTCTTCCCGGCGCTCATGCAAAACACTCCACTACAGCAGTCCTTTCGTACTGGGCAGCATCGACTTCATTCGCAGGTCGCGTGAGCAGGCGAACCGCAGGGCCCGCGCGAACGCCTTGAAAAGCGCTTCAATCTTGTGATGATTGGAGCGTCCGTAGAGAACCTTCAGATGTACATTGGCGCGAATGCCGCGGGCGAATCCTTCGAAAAAATCCGGTAGCAATTCGGTCTGCAGATCGCCAACGATTCGCATGCGGACCTTGGTGTCGATTACGAAGGAGGCGCGTCCGCTCAAGTCAATGGCCGCGGCCGCCAAGGTCTCATCCATCGGCATCAGAAAATACCCGGCACGGAGAATTCCTTTTTTGTCGCCAAGGGCCTGCGAAAATGCTTCGCCAAGGGCAATCCCGATATCCTCGACCGTGTGGTGTTGATCCACATCCAGATCGCCCTTGCAGATCAGATCCAGATCGAATCCGCCATGGCGCGCAAACAACTCCAGCATGTGATCAAGAAACCGTATGCCGGTGTCCACCTTGTAGTGACCCTCGCCATCGATCGTCAGTTTTAAGTCGATCCGTGTTTCTGTGGTGTGCCGCTGTAGTGTCGCACCACGCCTGGCTAGTTTCCGGGCTGCCATTGAATCTCCTTCAAAGCATTCTGCAATGCAATCAAACCACATCCGGTATGTTCGACTGTGCCCAATGTGATGCGGACACATCCGTCGCAGCCGGGATCACTGCTGCGATCTCGCACCAGCACGTCCTGCCGCCGCATCGCATCGACGAACGCCTTGTGTTTGCTGCCGATATTCATCAGAATAAAGTTGGCGTGACTCGGCCAGAACGGGACGCGGAGTTGCGTCAACGTGCGCTCCGCAACGGCGCGGCTCTGCAACACCTGCTCCGCATACCATGAAATATAGGCTTCGTCCGCCAGAGCCTCTGGCAGGCATTCGAGTGCGATGGAGTTGACGTTATAAGGCGAACTGACCTTTCGCACGAATCGCATGGCATCTGGATGGCCGACTAGAAGCCCGATCCGAAGTCCGGCTAGGCCGTAGGCTTTGGAGAACGTACGAGCCACAAAGAGATTTGGCACAGAAGTAGTTACAGATAGAACAGATTCACCATGGAAATGGTAATACGCCTCATCCACGAGCAGCGCAGCCTGTGGAGCGGCCGCAGTCAGCTCCAGCAAGAGTGGTGAGTCTACAATTGAGCCTGTTGGATTGTTGGGCGAAGCGAGCATGATGAGCCGGGTGGAGGGCCCGATGGCTTCTCGCACCCGCTGATAGGGAAATTGAAGCGTGCTGTCGGCCTGAACCTCCCGAATTCGCGCGCCGGTGGCTTCCGCGTACAAGGCATACATGGAAAATGTTGGTGTCACGATGACAACTTCATCCTGCGGCTCAAGATAAGTCTCACACAGCAGATGGATCGCTTCATCCACCCCGTTGGTCAGCAGCACAGCATTTTCGGCCAAGTCAAAGTGCTTCGCGACGATCTGTTCGACGTGATGCCGCTCCGGATATTTGGTCAGCGTGTTCGCTGCAATTCGCTGCAACACTGCTTGTACGCGCGGGGAAGGAGCAAATGTGTTCTCGTTGAAATCGAGTCGCAACCCATCTCGCCCAGCCAGCGGCGGATGATATTCGTGCATGCGCTCCACCGCCTTACGGGCGCGAAGTTTTTGCAGAACGGGAGCGGACGGATCGAGGCTCATCGAGCGTTTCTCCTGTTTGTGCGATCGGTCTCGCGAATGGCCACAGAAGCCGCGTGTCCAAGCAGCCCCTCGGCCGTGGCCAGCCGCTCGACATGTGGGCCATGTTCTGCAAGCCCTGCTGCCGTATATTCCTGCGTCGTTACCAGGCGAAGGAAATCATAGACGCTCAATCCACCGCGCAAACGTGCCAGGCGACCGGTGGGAAGCACATGATTTGGACCTGAGATGTAGTCGCCCATACTCTGTGGCGTGTTCGACCCGACAAAAATCGAGCCGGCATGACGTACCCACTTCAGATCGCTTTCCTTGTCGATGGTCAAATGCTCCGCTGCCAACCGATTTGTCACCGTTTCAGTTTCATTTCCCGTTTTTGTCAGGAAAATGAAGCCATTCCTTGCTATCGCCTGGCGGGCAATCTTGTTTAGGGAAGCCTGGTGTTGCACTTGCTTTGCGGTTTCCCGCGCCAATTTCGGGTTGCTGGTGACAAGAACGGCGAGCGCTTCTGGGTCATGCTCGGCCTGGGCCACTATGTCTGCGGCAATCCACTGCGGGTTCCCATCCTCGCTGGCGACAACAATCTCCGTCGGGCCAGCCAACATATCAATGCCGCACTCAAACGCGACCAGCTTCTTCGCCGTGGTGACATACAGATTTCCGGGTCCGACGATTTTATCGACGCGCGGCACGCTGGCCGTACCGTAGGCGAGCGCGGCAATCGCCTGCGCGCCGCCGATGCGATAAAACTCCTTGACCCCTGTCAGATGTGCTGCTGCCAGAGTTTCGCGCGCCGGACGGGGAGAGACGACGACGATGCGTGCCACGCCGGCGGCCTGAGCGGGAATCACCGTCATAAGCAGGGTTGAGGGCAGCGGATATCGGCCGCCTGGAACATAGCAGCCGACGGAGTCGAGCGGCAGAGCGCGCTGCCCAAGCTGCACGCCCGGCAATTTTCGCGTCCATTCTTTCGGCATTTGCCAGCGCGCAAAGCGCAGGATATTTCCCGCTGCTGCCTGCATTGATTTTCGTAGTTCTTTGGGAGTTTGTTCCCATGCGGCGGCCATTTCTTCCTGCGACACCTGGAGGTTTGAAGATGGTGCAAGACCATCGAGCCGCTCTGCGTATCGACGCAACGCATCGTCTCCCTTGCGCCGAATGTCCGCGAGAATGCGTTTCACCGCAGGCTCCAATCGGCCCGTTGCCGCGCCCGATCGTTCTTCAATCTGGCGCAGAATCGTCTCCGCCTGGGCGGCATTTTTTCCGTAGGTGCGTATCAGTTTCATCGCTCTTGAAAACGCTCCCTAGAAAACAATCTTGTTCAGTGGGTATTCGACGATCCCAGTCGCTCCGGTCGCTTTCAGCCTGGGAATCACATCGCGCACGGTGCGCTCGTCCAAAATAGTGTTGACCGCGACCCACTCCGGATCGCTGAGTGTAGATACCGTCGGCGAGTTCAACGCAGGTAAAACGCCTAACACAGCAGGTAGCGCGGTGGCGCGAACATTCATCATCAACCCGACCTGGCCTTGCGCGGCAATCGCACCTTGCAGCATCAGCGCGATCTTGTCGATCTTGTCTTTTTTCCAGAGATCCTTATATGCCGTCGTATTCGCAATCAGTTGGGTTTCACTTTCAAGCACCGTTTCCAGAATGCGGAGTCGATTCGCGCGCAAGGAACTCCCGGTCTCCGTTACTTCGACAATTGCGTCGGCCAGCACGGGAGGTTTTACTTCTGTGGCGCCCCAACTGAAATCCACCTGCACTTGAACATTTTTTCGGGCGAAGTATTTTTTTGTTGCTTCGACAAGTTCGGTGGCGATGATCTTGTTGGCCAGATCTTCGGCACGCTGATAGGACGAATCCTCCGGCACGGCCAGCACCCAGCGCACCTTCTGCCGGCTTTGTTTGGAGTAAGTGAGGCTGGCGATGGATTCCACAGTCAACCCGCTTTCCGCAACCCAGTCGCTGCCGGTGAGCCCTGCATCAAGCGCGCCGTGATTGACGTAACGAGACATTTCCTGGGCGCGAATCAGCATGCACTCAATTTCAGGGTCGTCGATGCCGGGGAAATAGGAGCGCCCGTTGGCGAAGATGCGCCAGCCTGCACGTTCAAACAGCGCGATGGTGGCGTCTTGCAAGCTACCCTTGGGAATTCCAAGCCGCAGTTTCTGGCTCATGCTCTGATCTCGCTTTCTTTGGCAGTGGTGGTGGGAGCGGGCATCGCAACCGGCTTGGTGAAGCAACTGACGGTCCCCTCATGGCAGACCAGGCCGTCGCCTTCGACAACCACGCGGAACAGCAGCGTGTCATTGTCGCAGTCGGTGGCGGTCTCGGTGATCCGCAGGCGATTGCCGCTGGTTTCGCCCTTCATCCACAGTTTGCCGCGGGTTCGGCTCCAGAAGGTGACAAAGCCGCTTTCGAGGGTTTTGCGATAGCTCTCTTCATTCAAGAATCCGACCATCAATACCTGCCCGGTTCCGGCATCCTGCACGATGCCTGGGACAAGTCCGTCCAGTTTCGTAAAGTCAATTGCGGGGTTCGATGTTGCCGTTTCGCTCATTGTGAATCGTCCTTCTTCCGTATCGAAATCTTGTGGTGAAAACAAAAAACCCGCGGATGCGGTGCGCATCAGCGGGACGGTGATTTCTGAACTTGCTCAGGATCTTAGGAAACCTGCTCAGAATGGTCCGCTGACACGTTCGCCACGTGATGATGATGGGGATGATGGCGATGGAGCGGACTCATCTGCATAGTGTGAGAATAAGAAAGAACACGCCGCTGTGTCAAGCATCGCGGCCAGCAGACGGCAGATCAGTTTTCGAATTGCCCATCACTCGCCCGCAACTCGAAAAATTGGGTCTGGCCCATAACAGCCCTCCTGAAGCACTCCCTGAGCGACTCGGCGATTTCGCACTCGTTTTCAAATCCGCAGCGCGCCGCTGCGTTGGCGGCCCGCGAGAGGATGTAACTGCTACGTCCGCATTATCCCAACAGGAATCCGATGCCATCCGTAAGCAGATGGGCGATTATATTTGCGCCAAGATCGCGCCGCCATAAGTAAAGCCCAGTGAGGACAAATCCTCCGAATCCTGCAATCATAAGGTGCGCCCAACCCCAATAGCTGAGATGTTCGGCGGTAAACGCTACCAAAGTGATTGCCGCCGCGCCCCGTCGTGTTCCGAGAATATCTGTCAAGCGTTCTATCGCAAAGCCTCGGAAGTACATCTCCTCAAAGACGGCCGCGCGCACGACGATCAGGACGCGAAGCCAAAAGGGCAATGCAGCGACTTCGACCGTCCCGGCTTCCCTGGCAGAAAGTCCTAATGCCGGATAGATGACCATGTAGATAAAAGCCATCCCTCCAACCATGACCACGGCTCCTAACGCCCCGAAAACAAGCGTCTTCCAGTTTGGCCGTTTCAGACCGATAGAAGACAGCGGGCGGCGCTCGAACAGGAGGATATAGGCAACAAGGACGAGAAGGAGCCCCCAAAACGCAAGTTCCCGCCACGCTTGTGCAGACACGCTTTCTCCAGGAACTAGCCATCTGGGAAGCGGCAGGGAAAGGAGCACTATCAGCACGGCCGCACCCACATTTTTTCGGAGAGGACGGCGACGGGATACTGTGGCCGGCGATTGTGGTGCAAATTCTTTCACAGACACGATTGCCCCTTAAGTGGACTGATCCACTATCGAGAAAAGTTTGACTGTAACGACCGTAACATGTAACGATCGTTTCATGTCAAGTAGAAAGATGGACCTGATAGACGCCGCGCTCCGGTATCTGGTCGAGCACGGAGTCGCGAGCACTTCTTTGCGACCCATGGCCTCTGCGCTTGGCACCAGTCCGCGAATGTTGATGTTTCACTTCAAATCGAAGGAAGGCATGCTCCAGGACGTTTTGGAGGAGCTAAATTGTCGTTTACAGTCTTCCTTGCAGGCAATTGCTTTCACTGGTGCCGATCATTTGCGTGTCCCTCCATTGAAACGCTTTTGGCAATGGGCAACCAGTAAAGATAATTTCCCGTATTTTCGCTTGCTATACGAAGCCCAGATTGTCGCCCTTCAAAATCCGAAGGAATATGGCCGGTATCTGCAAAAAGCATCCACTGACTGGCAGGTGGCCGCCCTTGCCCTGATGTCTCCCGCTCTGAAAAGCAAGGCGATGGCTTCCCTTTGTATCGCCGTCTTTGATGGGCTGATGTTGGAACATATGAGCGGAGGAGACATACGGCGGCTGACGGAATCCCTGGATCTCTTTATTGCGATGGCCGCCAAGGCCTCACCGGCTGGCAAATCCTCCCGGTTGGATCGCAAGCAAGGCCGATCAGGGCCATAGCTTCGCGAAGAATCTGGTTGTCGTCCGCACGGCAAGAAGACGCGTTCAGAGCTTGCACCGGTTGTCGCCAACAGACCAATGCACTCAGCGATCATCCATCAAGCATGCCTTCCGAGTTTCGGGTGGATCGGTCGGGAGATCCTGCTGGACCATTGAGATTTTCTCGTCGGCAAGGTTTGTCATTGACGCGCCACCATTGCGGTCGTTACCGTGGTCTGGGGATGAAAGTTTCGATTGCACTGGAGGGAAATACGATGGACCTTCAAAAGCGAATCCGTTTTGTACTTTGCGGGGCCGGTCTTGTTTTCGCGCTTGCTGTCATGCCGGCGACCTGGGCGCTGTCTCCGTCTTCCGGCGCGGGTCAGGCCGCATCCATGTCCGCAACGCGGTCTCATGCGGACAAACTGGACATCAACACGGCCACGGAAGACCAATTGAAAGTCCTGCCGGGCGTCGGCGATGTCTTTGCGAAGAGAATTATCGCAGGGCGCCCCTATCGAGCGAAAAATCAAC
>JAJYSL010000286.1 GCA_021793595.1 Acidobacteriota bacterium | reverse complement strand
AACTGCAACCGACGCATCTGCTGCTGGCGCTGCTGCAGGACAAAGAAGGCATTGTGCCGCCGGTACTGCAGAAGTCAGGCGCCAACCCGGATGCACTGCGCAAGCGACTGGAGCAGGCGCTGCAAAACTTCCCCAAAGTTTCCGGCGATGCCAACCAGGCGCAGCCGTCGAAGACTTTTCTCAAGGTGGTGGAGCAGGCATTTCAGGAAGCCTCCAACTTCAAAGACGAATATGTCTCTACGGAGCATTTGCTGCTGGCGATTGCGCAGCAGAAAAACGACCCGGCCCAGATGGCGCTGGCAGCGGAGGGCGCAAGCCATGAAACAATTCTGCGCGCATTGACGACGGTGCGCGGGACACAACGTGTCACCGATCAGAATCCGGAGGCAAAGTTTCAGGCGCTGGAGCGCTATGCCCGCGATCTGACAGATCTGGCACGCCAAGGCAAGCTCGATCCGGTAATTGGCCGCGATGAGGAGATTCGCCGCGTGGTGCAGGTGCTGTCGCGCCGGACAAAAAACAATCCCGTGCTGATTGGCGAGCCCGGCGTTGGCAAAACCGCCATTGTGGAGGGGCTGGCGCGTCGTATCGTTTCCGGAGATGTGCCGGACGTGCTGCGCGATAAGCGGGTGATCTCTCTGGATTTGGGCGCGATGCTGGCGGGGGCAAAGTATCGTGGAGAATTTGAAGATCGCCTGAAGGCGGTGTTGAAGGACATTGAAGATGCGCAGGGTGGAATTATCCTCTTCATCGACGAGTTGCACACACTGGTAGGCGCCGGAGCTGCGGAAGGCGCGATCGATGCCAGCAACATGTTGAAGCCGGCGCTAGCGCGCGGCGAGCTGCGGGCCATTGGCGCAACCACGCTGAACGAATACCGCAAATATATTGAGAAAGATGCGGCGCTGGAAAGACGCTTTCAGATTGTCTACGTGGGCGAGCCCAACGTGGAGGACACGATCGCGATTTTGCGTGGGCTGAAAGACCGCTATGAGACACACCATAACGTCCGCATCAAGGATTCGGCGATTGTGGCTGCAGCAACGCTGTCGCACCGGTATATTTCGGACCGCTTCCTGCCCGATAAAGCCATTGATCTTGTGGATGAAGCGGCAGCTTCTCTGGCGATTCAGATCGGCTCAGTGCCGACAGAGATCGACCAGCTGGAGCGGCGCGCCACGTCGCTGGAAATTGAACGCACGGCGCTGAAACGCGAGAAGGATGAGAACTCCAAAGAGCGACTGAAAGAAGTGTCCCAGGAGCTGGCGGCGCTGCATGAAGAGATTGCAGCCCTGCGCGCACACTGGCAAAAAGAGAGAACGGATATTACGCGACTGGCGGAGCTGAAAAAGCAGCTTGAGGCGATGCGCCAGGATGCCGAGGAACAGACACGACGAGGAAATTTCGAGCGCGTTGCGCAAATCCAGTACGGCGAGCTACCGAAACTCGAAGCAGAATTGAAGCAGTTGAACGCCGCACAGGAAGGCGCTGCCGGCGGTCCGCGCATGTTGAAGGAAGAAGTGGACGAGGAAGATATTGCGCGCATTGTCAGCAAGTGGACTGGGATTCCAATTTCGAAAATGCTGGAAGGCGAAGTACAGAAGCTGGTACAGATGGAAGACCGGCTGCGCGAGCGAGTCATTGGCCAGGATGAAGCACTGCGCGTGGTGGCGAATGCTATTCGCCGTTCGCGCGCGGGCTTGAGCGATCCGAAACGGCCCATCGGTTCCTTCATCTTTCTGGGGCCGACGGGTGTAGGCAAAACGGAAACCGCACGGGCGTTGGCGGAATTTCTGTTCGACGACGAGCAGGCGATGACACGCATCGACATGTCGGAATACATGGAAAAGCACGCGGTTTCGCGGTTAATTGGCGCACCTCCCGGCTACGTGGGCTATGACGAGGGCGGACAGCTTACGGAGGCGGTGCGTCGTAGACCTTACTCCGTGGTGCTGTTCGATGAGGTTGAAAAGGCGCATCCGGATGTGTTCAACGTGCTGCTGCAAGTGCTGGATGATGGCCGCCTGACGGATTCGCGCGGACGCACAGTGGACTTCAAGAACACGGTGCTGATTATGACCTCGAACCTGGGCGCACAGCTTCTGAATGCGGAAGCCCTGGAGAGCGAGGCATCCTTCGACGCGGCGCGCGAGCAGGTGATGCAGATTCTGCGGCAAAGTTTTCGTCCGGAATTCCTGAATCGCGTGGATGATATTGTGATCTTCCGACCGCTGGGTGAGGAGCAGTTGGAGCACATCCTGACGCTGCGGATTGCGGACCTGAATCGTATGCTGGCCGACCGCCGCATTACAGTGGAGATGACCGAAGCGGCGAAGCATCAACTGTTTTTGACGGGATACGACCGTGCCTATGGCGCGCGACCGTTGAAGCGCGCGATTCAACGGCTGATTCAGGACCCGTTAGCCATCAAGATTCTGGATGGCGAAGTGGTGCATGGAGATCGCGTGCTGCTCGATGCCGATCCACTTCACAATCAGCTGGTGATTCAAGTGATGGAGCGGACCGAAGTGAATCTGGGAACCTGAAGCAGTACGTTCCAGATGCGATCTGATGGAACCAAGATTCGCCCATTGTGTATGCGCGGAGACGAGCGGATTCAGGATGGGGTGTTCAGCGAAGTTTCGTTGGAAGAAACGCACTCGCTTGGGAGCAAGCGGCTCGACCCGCGTTTCTTTCAACGACTCGAACTTCGTTGGCAGCGATCGCAAGGTGGCGCCAGCTGCCGGTAAGGTGAAATCCGGGCCGGCCATCGATTAATACTTCGACGCGTTGGAATGGATGGGATTTTATTCTCCTTGCTCATAATTAAGCCATCTCTTCTCTGCGTGCTCCAGGATGGCGCGAGCCTGGTACATTTCCCAGGCAACCCCCCTTTGCTGAGCTTTTCACTTAGACCTGCTTTTATTTTACAATTTAACCGAAATAGCTTGAAATATGATCGTATATATTCTATATCTATCTTTTATGATCGCTTCTCCCTCGGCCTGCCGAAAATGATGGCGCATTTCTGCCCCATTCGCGGACTATGGATGGGATCCGAAATGTCGGAAGTTTAGGTGGTGAAGATGTTCAAAATACTTTCGGTTTCCATCCCCGTCTCCAATTTCGGCTGCAATACCGCCGACCCCGAACCGCCGCCTTTGCTGCTATGCTCAAACCTGGAATGATCGACAATGCCAGACATAACCGAGTGATCACACGCTCTGGAGAAGCGATTTATGCTCGCTGAGGAACGGCGTTTTCGGATTTGTGAAGTACTTTCTCGACAGCGTACTGTCAGCGCTACTGAACTTAGAAAGGCGCTGGGCGTCACGGCGGCGACGATTCGTAGAGACCTGGCGGCGCTGGAAGAAGAGGGTCTGCTGGTGCGATCCCATGGCGGGGCCGTTTCAAAGACGACCAGCACGAACTTCCAACCCTCGTATGAGGCTCTTGGACGCACCAACCTGGAAGAGAAGCAGTGGATTGCCGAAGCTGCGGCAGATTTGATTCTCGATGGCGACACGGTGTTTTTAGAGGGCAGCACAACAGTCTATGAGCTGGCCACGCGTCTACTACAGCGGAACCGTCTCACCGTGGTCACCAACTCGCCCCTGATTGTCTGCCAACTGCAGCGCGCACCACATATCAATGTCATGTGCACTGGGGGCGACCTGCAGCGCGATATTTTTTATCTTTCCGGACTCTGGACGCAGCGATCGCTCAATGAAATTCGGGTTGACAAGGCCGTTCTCGGCGTAAGCGCCATCGATCCGGACTATGGTATTTCGACTGCCAGCCAGGCCGAAGCACTGATCAAAAAACTGATTACCAAAGTTGCCAAGGAAAGGATTGGGTTAGCCGACCACAGCAAATTTGGCAATCAAGGATTCGCCTATGTCGGACCGTCCACAGATATCCATACCCTTATTACCGATACGGCCACTGAACAAAAATACATCTTGTCACTCCGCGAATCCGGCGTGAAGGTGATCGAGGCGGGGCCGCAAATGGCCAGAAATCGGCTAGCGGAAATCGTGCCGCAGCCAGTTGGCTCATCTTTGAACCGACTTAAAACCTCATGATAGAGCGCGCCGGAGCCGCATCGCTCTGGCTAGATGCATTCGACGTATGGGCTAAGAACATCCTCTGGAATTGCTGGTTGAGACCGTTATCGGAAACAGTCTGGTCGATATCGCCCAACGTGGCCAAGTGAACCATCGAGTCATCTTCGCGTTTTTGGGATTACCCTAGTCCTTTCCGTACCCAACGATCTCAACAGGAAAAGTCGGTAGCATGGTGGTTCCATGCATTCTCATTCAACCCAACCCTTGAAAAAGATCAATTTCGAACACGAATTGACATAATACGCCATAACTGGGTAATCTGCGGTCAGATAGGTATCTTCCCCTCTCGCGGAGTCAAGATTTTATGGGCTTTACCAAGGATTCGATATCGAGAATGGTTTAGGAGACCGCCATCCAATGATTACAAGAAGAGAGCTGCTCTGCGGCGCGACGGGCACATTGGCTGGCGCCTATCTGGCGCCTCGCGCTGCCTACGCTCGTGATCGAAAGCCCAACTTACTCTACATTCTGGCGGACGATCATGCCGGCTATGTGATGGGCGCACAGGGAAACAAGCGGGCCTACACCCCCAATATGAACCGGCTGGCTGCTGAGGGAACCAGGTTTGCACGGCATTACTGCAACTCGCCGGTATGCACTCCATCACGGCAGTCGTTTTTCACCAGCCAGATGCCGCACTCAGCGGGAGTGACCGTGCTGGGTGGCGTACTCGCCGACAACAAGCCGACCCTGGCGAAACAGTTGGCAGCCAGCGGATACCAGCCTGCGGTGTTCGGCAAAATGCATTTCAACCAGCCGGCTCGACCCGGTCTGCATGGCTTCAGTGTTGTGGATACCCTGGATGTTGTGGGGCGGGATTGGCTCGCGGCCGTAGGCCCACCCCCCAGGTTTCCAGGGATTCGCACACAACCCAAATGGCGTCCGTTCGACGATCCGGCCAGCATCTGGCTCGATTCCGATAAGCTGCCATTGCCGCGCACCGATGAGCAGATGGAAGGCACCTGGATCGCCGACCAGGGAATCAAGTATATGGAGGAGCACAAGGATGAGCCCTTCGCATTGTGGGTCAGCTTCCATGAGCCTCACTCTCCCTTCAATTTTCCGATTGAGGATCGAAACGATTTCAACGCGGCCGATTTCCCCGTTCCCGAGGTAGGCCCGGAGGATCCCGATCAGATTCCTCTCGTCTTTCGAGGTTTGACTGACCAGCAGAAGCAGGGCATCATCGCCGCCTACTACACGTCCGTGCGGTTTTTAGACCGCAATGTCGGGAGGGTTCTGGATGCGCTACGCCGGCTGAACCTGGAAAATGACACACTCGTGATCTACATGGCCGATCACGGCTATAGCCTGGGACAGCACGGAAGGTTTGAAAAGCACGTCTGCTATGATCCCGCCCTACAGGTGCCGTTGCTGATGCGCTGGCCGGGGCATATTCGCTCCGGCGCAGTGGTGGAGGACTTTACGGAATCAATCGACGTGCCGCCCACACTGCTGGAAATGCTGGGCGCAGAACCATTTGAACTGAACCATGGACAGAGTCTGGCCGGATACCTGACATCGGGACGAATCGCCAGCCCAAGGCAATCCATCTTCAGCGAATATCTGGAAAATGAAGAAGCCTGCATCCGCACGGACCGGTGGAAATTTATCTACTGCAGCGGCAAG
>JAJYSL010000285.1 GCA_021793595.1 Acidobacteriota bacterium | reverse complement strand
GGCACTTGTCCTTCTCCCGCCATCTTTAGCAGCACGGAACGTGCCAAATCCCCATTACTGCATACTGGCCGATATTTCAGGGATATTCGGGACGGACAAGTTTATGAGCAACCGGGAAACTCGCTGGGAGTGCCTCAAATCCGGCACCCAACTGGCTCATATCGACCGAGGATTCGCAGCAAACCCTCACGGCACCTCTGGATGGTTCTCGTATGCACAGACTGCAAATCGCTTTTCGATTCATCCACCTGGCTTCGGCTATAGAGCGATACCAGGATGAATTTCCCGTAATGCTTTGGTTTGGCTTGCAATTTGCTCCTTTCGTTTTGTGATTTGTCCTCGTAACAGGCAGCAGGGAGGACGCGATGATCCGTCACCTACTTCGCACTGCTTTAGCTTTGACCGCGTTGGGAGTTCCTATCCTGCTGCTTGGTCAGGATCAAGAGCCTGCCCGCCACATGACCCTGAGCCTGGGCGGCGGCTTCACAGAGCCTATGGGCACTATTGCAAGCAATATTGATCATGGCGGCAACTTCGAAGCGAACAGCGGTTACTTCTTCAACTGGCACTTCGGAGTGACAGGAACCTTTCTGTTCAGCGATGGGGGAATCACGCGACCTACTCTGAACGCGCTGAACGAGCCAGATGGGACAGCCAGAATTTATGCGCTCACGGTCGATCCAACGGTTCGGTTGCCGCTGCGGCGGGGATTCGTCGCATACGCGCTCGCGGGCGGAGGTTACGTTGCCCGCGATCTGCATTTCGTGAAGCCGGTTCTGATTGGATACTCAACGAGACTCATGCCCTTTATGCTCATGCCGGGCTATGTCTCGAACGGTTCACTTATCGATAACTCCGGAGGATTCGACGCGGGCGGCGGGCTGAACATGCCTTCGCCATGGGTGAGCGCAAAACTCTTCGTCGAAGCCCGCTTCTTCAAGGGATTTACAAGCAACCTGAACACTACAGTTGTCCCCATTACGGTTGGAATCCGCTGGTGAGATACCCGGTGTGGTTTGATGTTGGCATCGCATCAGCTACTGATTATTGATCCGGCCCTGAAGAGTGTGACCTATGCGGCATAGCCGACGTCCTTCTGGCCGAAGTAGCTTTCGACCCTGCCAGGCTGCTTCTGGATGCTGCGCAGGGCGCCGATGGCGGTGCGGGTCAGGGCGATCTTGTTTCTGGCGGGAGCAGCTTTGGTCACATGCTGCTTCAAGTCAGCGTTGAGCATCTCGTCCGGGTTCAGTTCCGGCGAGTAGCTGGGCAGATAGAAAACCTCGATCTTGTCTGCATTTTCCTTGAGCCATTTCTTGACGGTCTTCGAATGATGCACCCGCAGGTTGTCCAGGATCAGGAAAACTCTCTTTTGCCGTCCATGCACAAGCCGCTTCATGAAGCCAATCATGATCTTCGCGTTCAGCGCTCCGGAAAAGACCTTCCAGCGCATCTGCCCCTTGTTGGTCACCGTCGAGATCACGCTCAGCTTGGACCGATTGGCGTTGGCCAGCACGATGGGAGTCTTTCCCCTCGGCGCATAGCCACGACCACGCACGTCATCCGAGCGCAGCCCTGTCTCGTCGCCCCATTGAATCTCCGCGCCTTCCTGTTTGGCCTGCGCAGCGATCTTCGGGTACTGCTCGTTCACCCACTTCGCGACCGCCTCGGGTGACTGCTCATAGGCTTTCTTCAGCGGCCGCTGCGGTGTGAATCCCCACCGCTTCAAATACTTGCCCATGTTGCGCACGGTCAGACGTACGCCGTACACCGCCTCGATCAACTCGCTTACCGCCTGCCGCGTCCACAGGGCGTAAGTCAGCTTCAACTGATCCGGCGTGCGGTCCTGAATCAGTTGCTGAATCTTCTTCTCTTGCTCGGCGGTCAACATCCGGCCCGAACCTTGCGGCCTGCCGACAATCGGAACCGCCACCGCTTTCCAACCGCCGCGCTCGTAGGCCTGCATGGCGCGGATCACCGCCGATCGACCCAACTCGCACTGCACCACAGTCTCGGCGATCGTCGCTCCGCTAAGACGCAACTTCACAGCGCGACGACGACGCTCATTCAAAACCACTCTCGGAAGGCGATGCGCCTCGGTCTTCTCCATATTTGTGAGACGATTCACACTAACAAAATGTCTCACTCATTCGGGCCGGATCAGTAATACTTCCTCGACTCACGGTAGCATCATTTGGGGCGCTTCGGGCTTTGTAGTGGGTGAATCGGGAACAGAAAGTCGAAAGTGAGCATACTGCCAGCCGTAGCAGCAGTGGTTCTTGCTGTGGAAAAGCGGGAAACGTCTTGTGTTTTCCGTCTTTTCCATAGCTTTTCCCGTTCTTTCGCCCTCTGCGCCACCACAACCATTCCGGCTGAGCAGAGGATATTTACCCACTACAAAGCCTGAATTCCCTCATTTGTGAAGAAGCGTATTCCTCCGTGATTCCGTGAGTCGAAAGCGACGTCGAACTTTGTTTTCTAGTTAGGGCAGGTACTTATGACGCGTGACCTGCCCTGCAATAACTCAACGACTCTGCAGAGTAGAGAGGTATGCCAAGAGATTGGTGAGATCCTTGTCGGGGATATCCATCGATGGCATCGTACTTGTTGAGGGCGGCGAAACAATGGATTTTCTCAGTTCTTCCGCCGTCCTTTTACTAGCGATTCCGTCGAGAGGGGAACTCGTATTGCCAACGCCTGCCACGGAGTGGCACGATGAGCAGCCGTACGACTCGAATAGCTGCTTGCCGGCTACCTCTGGAGGACCACCAGGGCTTACGCCTGCAGGCTGGCGTGCAGCGGCCTTTCGATGAGTCTCGTCGTAGGAGAGGAACTTCACGATCTGATCGGCCTCGCGGTCGTTGATGTGCGAACTCGCCATCGCCTGCATTCGGTGAACTTCCGCCGCCCAAGCTTCCGGCGAGCGGGATTGCTTCAGGCTGGAAGAAAGGTCGTGACACGCGGAGCACTTGTTTGCGAACACCCTATAGCCGTTTTGAATCTCGGCCGGATATGAGCTGACATCGATCTTCGTTTCCTCATAACGGGTTCCAAACTGGGCGACGGCCGAGGTGGTGATCGCCAGTAATGCGGTCAAAGAGGCCGTCAAAAGAAAACGCCATAGAACAGTCTGTTTCATCATGCTTCTCCTCGCTTGTACCGCTAGAAATTGAACTGGATGTCAGCCTCGAAGGTCCTGGTCGCACTGCCGGTGAACGCGATGGGGTCAATTGAGTGCGAGTTTCCCGCCGCAATTCGCCCCACAATATTGCCCATCGGCGTAAAGGCCTTTTCGGCGCCAACCTGCCATTCTTCCGCATTGGTCGGATGAATCCCGCCCGTGACGTCCTGTCTGAGCCGGTCATACCGGCCGGCAAGTGCAAGCCCGCGCCAGACGTAATAGTCGACTTCTCCATATCCTCCGTTGGTCAGATAGGTTCCCGGAGTTTGTGTCGCAGGATCCTGCCAGTCGTCGTCTCCGTGCAGATATCCACCCAACACATCGACCTTGTCGCGGCCAATCATGTAGTTGCCAAATGCCCCCTCACGCCGTATACGCGGATTGAAGCTGAATTGATTTGCCGCTCCGGAGTTCTGGATCTGGGACTTTTTCCCTTGATAGGTCATGAAGCTGACGCCGCTCTCCGGCGCATACCACCAATCGGCGTCGACCCAGACGTCTTTGCCGTTTTTGCTGGAGGCGCCAAGAATTTCGCTTCCGTCGGCGTTATCGCCGTCGGTGACCTTCATGTTGACGCCGAGGATATTCCTGTACTTCGATGACGCCCAGGTGTAACCGACCTCGGCGCCCACCGGCGACTGGTCGAGGATGAAATTCGTCGGGCTCATGTTCTCAAACACCAGCGGTGCGTTGGGCAGAAGACTGTAAATCTGCGACGCACGAGTCCCCTCCGAAACCTGAAGGTGTTCCCGCCCAACAATGCCGTACCAACTACTCTTGGCCGTTCCGCCGATATATCCTATGTGGGCGTTGGGCATGTTCGGATTGGTCTGCCCGTTGGTGACGATGTCGAACTCGGAGTAGTAGAAAAACTGTGTGTCTGGAATCCAGCCGCCAAAGTACGCGTTCCAGGAGCCAACCTGAATTGCGGACGTGGAGTTTGAACCTTGGCCCTGCTGCGTATTTTTCTGTGCTTGATAGTTGAAATCCGACACCGCGAACGACGCATTGTTGGCTACCGTCCATTCGCGTTCCTTCCGGACGAGATCCAGAATGTGCTCCACCGGTTTCGATGGTTGAAGAGATGGCGGCAAGTGGTGCCCGAGTTTTTGAAACATGTACCCTTGTTCGTTCAGGACGGGTGGGATGGTGTGGCAGGCGTAGCACGTGATGCCATACCTCCGGGCATACTGAGGAACAGCCGATGCTTGGCGCGGAAAGAGGACCGCCAAGAACGCTCCGGCGGCACAAAAGAAAGAGACGAGACGGCTTCGCGAAATCACAATAGGGCTCCCTTGTCCGCACTTCCGGGACGATCTTTGCAGGCTATCCTTTGGCGGACACTTTTTCTTTGTTCAGATGCACTTGGTTTGCCAAACATTGGGAAAGAAGAAGGGCAGTACGTAGCGGAAAATAAATACCTTAGCGGCAATTCGGTGTGAACCTCTGCCGCATTTGAGGCAGAGGTGTGCCGCATTTGAGGCGGGCACAGCCGCGACGTTTCATGCCCACCTGCCCCGGTACTTCATTTTTCGCAGTTCTCTGTGCAATAACCTGTGACTTAAATATTGTTCTAAACGTGACGCGGATCACATAAGTAAAGCAACCAACGCGAACGTTATTGAGACCAAATCGGCAGATCTTACCGATTTGGCACGACCAGTTCCTTCATTGGATTGCCGCCGCGCTAAGATGACGTGCAGGGCCTTTGCTTCGCGGGGAGGGGATATCTTCCATGAAGAAGTTCGGCTATACAGTCCCAACTAACACGCCGTTTGACGAAGCAGTCAGTGCCGTCGAACGGAACTCAGCTGCAAAAGGCTTTCGCGTCCTCCACGTTCACGACGTCGCTGCCACATTGGCAGAGAAAGGCTTCAAACACGAGCCGCTGAAGATTATCGAGATCTGTAACGCGAAATATGCCCACGAAGCCTTGCAGAAGGACATCGCAACAGTCCTCATGCTGCCATGCCCGATCGCGGTATACAGGATCGGAGGCGAAACTTGTATTAGCACAATGTTGCCCAGCGTCATGGGCGATCTCTTTCCGGGCATCGGCCTCGAATCAATCGCCGCGCAGGTCGAGAAGGCCGTTGTGTCGATTGTGGATGAATCGACCAAGTAAATTGGCGACATCGCCCAAAGGTCTCAACAATGTCGCAGCATCGCTTGCTTATGGCATTTGCCTTCAGTCGGCGTGCGTCACGAGAGCGCGAATGTAAGTTCGAATAGTGACCTTCGAAGAGAAGAATTGTTAGCCACAGTGTCCAACGCGGCGCACGATCGGCATCAAGAATCCGATCGTGCGCTGCCGCGTCAGTCTCGGACACCTTCAACCATTCGTAGAAGTATCGATTCTCCTCGTCAGAACAAGTCCCGCTTGGCGTCATTGCCGCTTCCGAAAGGGTCAGTTAGCGCCAATCCGTGAGGCCACCATCTTCCACTGTCCGGCGTCGAAGAACAGCAATCCAAAAGCGTGGACAGACGACCCGCTTGCAATCGGCGCAGATCCCGTCACCGTCGTTTGCGGCTGCTGAAATATTGTTACGCTGGTCGCGCCTGTCAACGTCGTAAACGCAGAATC
>JAJYSL010000284.1 GCA_021793595.1 Acidobacteriota bacterium | reverse complement strand
TTCCTTCATGACCGGCTCCTCTCCGCTTGTGGCTCTGAGTTGTGCTTCTCTACTGAATCACAGCCTAACCCACGGTCTGCGCATTGGACCGGTCACTCCATTTTGACTAGTGAAAGTGATAGAGGCGCACGCGTCGCATCGTGAATTCGCCGGCCGGCATGCGCAGAGAGCGACCTTGATTGTCGTCGTCGCCGTTCAACTCTCGGGCGGGTGTCCATGCACCGTTAACGAAGCTTCCGTCCCAGATGGAATCAATGCCTGCGAGGGTGCCGGGCTCCCCATGCGCCGCAAAGGTGATCACCATTCCTGTCCCGGCCACCAGAAAATCATTCGAACCCGCTTGGAGGATGAGACCGCCATGAGCGCCGGGGATTTCCGGTTCCACCTTTGCGCCGATGGAGATCGACGCGGGTTCTCGAAAGCGAACTACGAAGGTGTAGCCTCCGAGCGTGAGTTGCTGCGGTGTCAGGTTGACGGTACCGGCAAAGTTGGAAGGCGTGCGAATGCCGATCATCCGTCCCGTTCCCTGGTTGGCGAGAATAAGCGGCGACAACTGGTCGATGACTGCGTAAGCTTGAGCCAGCGCTTGTTGCTCTGCGGGCTTCAAAAATTCCGGGGCGTAGACAGAGTAACCCATGGCGTTCAGCTGGCCGTCGACATACAACGCATTCGCGCCTAGTTCCGCTGCATTCGCTCTGCCGGACTCGGGAATAAACAGGGGATTGCTCGGCCGCGCATATCGATTGGCCCATTTCACCACATTGGGGAAGTACAGGTCCGGTGCATAGAAGTCGATTGCCGGTGCAGCCGCACGCCATACGTCAAACAAATGGGGAAGCGGGCCGCCAGTGGGACATTGTCCAGGCAATTTTCCGGGTTGAATCAGGGCGGCGTTGACATACACGGGCAGCGGATAGACTTGCTTACCGCGGGCCGCGACTTCGCCGGTGTAGTGGGCCTCCGTCCATGCGGTGAACAACTCATCGGTCGCGGGCCCAGAGCCGAATGTGTCCGGCCAATTCGCGCCCACCTTGGATCCATGCGCCTCCCATCCGATCCGGTTCGTCCGGTGCGGATACGGAAACCGCGCATTGTGTTCCCGCTTGAGGATATCGAAAGGGGTCTGTTGGATTTTCAGCAGCTCTCATCGCCCCTCAGGAGCAGCATCAGCAGAAACGGCGCCGCACAATTGAAGTGGCAGCAAGTTCAAGCAATTCTATCCAGTGATGCCAAAATCAAGAACTTCTCCGGCTGGCTTATAGGTGTTTTGCCCTAGAGATTTTTTGGGGGGAGGGATTTTTTTGTTGACAGCGGTGTAAAGCGAAACTTAGCATTCCATACAAGTTCGTAAGATTCGTTAATAAAGATCATCTGCGGTAGGAATTGTACTTACGGGGGGGGGCTAGGAGATGCGCAAAAAGAGGGTGGTGTCGGCGGCGGTACTCGGTTCAGTGCTGCTAGTTTTTTCAGTTTTAACTCAGTCGGCTTGGAGCCAAACCGTAACCGCTGCCATTGTTGGTAGCATTACGGATCCGACCGGGGCAGCTGTTCCGGGAGCAACAGTCACGGCGACCTCGGTAGAGCGCGGCACCACTTATACTGCGGTGACAGAGAAAGACGGCCTCTATCGGATTCCATCGGTTCCGGTCGGCAGTTACACTCTCACGGTAGACAAAACCGGATTTGCCACGGTGACGCGTCAAGCGTTTGTCCTCACCATGAATGAGGTCGCTCGCATCGACCTCGGACTCAAGGTCGGACAAACAAGTCAAACGGTACAAGTGACCGGGATGGCTCCGCTTTTGCAGACCCAATCCACGCAGGTCAGCACCATCATCGACGCCAAAACCAACGACGAGCTTCCGCTCGCCACGCGCAATTATGTAGAACTCACGCTGCTTGCGCCAGGTTCTGTCGCGGTCAATCCCGACTCCTTCAAAAGCGGCAGCAATACCGCTTCAGGCGGTCGCCCGATGATCAACGGCAACCGCGAGCAGGACAATAACTTCATTCTGGATGGCATGGACAATAACCAGGTTTCGGATAACCTGCTGGGCTACACGCCGGCGCCCGATGCGATTCAGGAATTCAACATGCTCACAAGCAACGCTCCGGCAGAATTCGGCAATTTTGAGGGTGGTACCATCAGCGCCACCATCAAGTCGGGAACCAACAGCTACCATGGCGATCTCTGGGAGTATTTCCGCAACAACATTTTAAATGCGAACAGCTGGCAGAATAATTTTTCGAATCTTCCGAGAGCCGCACTTCGCTGGAATATGTTCGGCTTTACTGCCGGCGGTCCGATACTGAAAGATAAGCTCTTCTTCTTTGCGGATTATCAAGGACAGCGTTTCGATATCCCAACTTCCCAGGTTACCTATTCGGTTTTCACCGATGCGGAGCGAGGGGGTAACTTCGGCGCGCTTTGCACCGCTGGCTTTGACGGCAACGGCATGTGCAAAGGATCGGGTCAGTTATACAACCCCTGCGCATCTTCTACTTCCCCATGCACGTCTTCATCCGCTCCTGCCCCGCAGCGCAATCCATTTCCGTTTAACGTAATTCCCACTACCATGATCAGCCCGGTAGCCTCGGCTCTGTTCGCTTCAAGCCTGTACCCTGCGACGATCAACAATAACCTGCAAAACAATACGGTGTACACCACAGTGCAGGCTTTTGACCTGGATCAGGGCGATTTGAAGATCGACTATCGACCAACATCGAAAGACAGCCTTATGTATCGCTTCACCAAGGCGTTTCAGAACAATCCAACCTCGAACTCATTCGCATTGCTCTCCAACTCCTATTCCACTGCGCCGATTCTCAACACAGTAGGCGACTGGACCAGAACGCTGACCAACAATCTTTTGAATGACGCTCGTCTTGGCTTTAGCCACATTACCCTCAACAGCGGGACTAGCTTCGCTTCGAACGTGGGCAACTTCGGCAACAACTTGGGAATCGGGAATGGCAACCCGTCAGGTGTGCCCGGCCTGCTGGCCTTGAACTTTAGCAACACTGATGTCGGAAATATTGGGTCGGGGGAGGCGACCCAGAGTTTTGACGACACCGTTTGGGAGGTCGAAGATGGGTTGACTTGGACCCGTGGACGACACACGATCGGATTTGGAGGTCAATACTGGCTTCAGACCATTAAGACGTTCTATGCCGGCAATAACGGTGAATTAGGATATATGGATTTCAATGGACAGTTTTCCGCAATCAATTCCGCGTCCACGGGGACTGGGACAGGCGACGGCGGAGCTGATTTTGTGCTTGGCCTGCCGCAGGCATACGGTCGGGGAATCAGCACAGGAAATACTTGGCAGCAATCCAGTAGCATGATCGGAATTTATATCGAAGACACGTGGCGCGCGACAGATAACCTGACCTTCAACCTTGGCCTCCGCTACGACGCACACTCGCCGTGGGTTGAAGCCAACAATCGACAGGCCAACTACAATTTCTCTACCGGAAACATGGATATAGCTGACATGAACGGAGCCAGCAGGGCGCTCTATAGGGGGTTCTATGGAGGGAGAGACTTTCAGCCGCGCATCGGTTTCGCGTGGACTCCGGCGGTGCTCGGCGGACAAACTGTAATCCGGGGAGCATACTCAAGGTCCTCCTTTCTGGAAGGAACGGGCACGAACCTTCGCCTGCCTTTGAATCCGCCGTTCACCCCGGCAGAAATCAATGCGTCGTATAACAACCTTCCCTTGCCTCTCACGGATTCAAGCCAGGGAATTGTAGGTCAGGCCCCCAACCAGACATGCGCGGCTCCGACGTATGCCTGCTATGCAGGAGCATACTTGCGCATATGGGATCCGAACGTGCAGCCGGCGATCGCCAATGATTTTAGCTTGACCGTTCAACACCAATTCCCACATGCCCTATCTGCTCAGATTGGATATGTGGGGCAAGAGGGCGATCACCAGATGGTACCGTACGATTTCGCCCAGAGGTTGTTAGAGGCCAATTCGTCCTGCGGCACTCCGCCGTGTACATTGCCCAGCCCGTATTTTGCCAGGAACCTCACGCTCTATGGTGTACTGGGTACAGGCAATTCGCAGATACCTCCCGACAGCGGAGGACTAGGCAACGAAGGCGCCTACGTCTCGGGCACCAAATCGAATGGAAACATGTGGTACAACTCCTTGCAAGCCGTCCTGCAGCAGCAGATAAACCAGGGCCTTCAGGGGCAAATCTCGTATACGTATTCGAAATGCATGTCCAACAGCATCGGATATTACGGGAACTATACCAGCGCCGAAGCCGCGTCGGCATATTGGCAGAACGTCTATGATTCCAGGGCAGAGTGGGCGCCTTGTTACTACGATGCCACGCACATTCTGGCCGCCTATGCGGTATACGATCTGCCCTTTGGACACGGCAAGCGGTTCGCTGGCAATAGCAGCAGGGCTGTCGATGAAGTGATCGGAGGATGGGAAGTGAGTCCTATCGTCTCATGGCATACTGGCTGGCCAATGCCCGTTTACGGGGCGTCGGACAACTCCGGTACCTTCAGCCGTGGGGCCCGGGCGGACTGCCACGCCATGCCGTCCATCATAAACACATCAATACCAGGGATAGGCCGCCAGTGGTTTGTCAACAACGGAAACTTCACCCAACCGGCGGTTGGCACCTTTGGAGACTGTGCACCGCAGCTCGCAGGCCTGCGGTCTGCACGTTACACAGACGTGGATGCGAGCGTGCATAAGGACTTCCAAGTCACACAACGGTACCTCGTGCAGTTCCGGACCGACTTCGTCAATGCTTTCAATCATGTTCAATACAATGGTCCGAACATGGGCCTGGGACCGACGATGGGGCAGATTACCAGCGCTCAGTCTCCGAGGAACATTCAGTTTGCCTTGAAGATCTACTATTGACGTACCAGACACCACGTAGAATCGCTGATGCAGGCGCAGATTGCTAGTGCCTGCATCAGCTTTTTTCTTGCTCCCAGATCGGCCATATCTTGAAAGCAGATTGTGTGAAATGTGTAGCTATATAAAGACGGTCTGCTCCCTCTCTGCTATATCGTTTGCCTCATTCTTCTGTGGGTTCAGCGCTAACGCTCAGCGGTCAACACCAGTTCCAACCGGGGCGAAGATTTCGCCGCAGCAAGCAATCACTTTGGCGGAACAGGGTCACTGCCGGGAGAGTATTTCTGCCCTCAGGAGGGCGATGGTGGCCCAACTCCCGGCAGAAACTTGAAAACATGCCGGAGTACTGGGACTTCGTTGCTCCCTTGCCGTGGACGATCGAAGGTAGTGTCCAGTTTCTTTCGCACTTTCGATCTTCCGTCTTATTCAGGAAGGTTGTTGGGTTTTGGTTGTTTTGCTGCTGGCCCCCGAGGGGGCCAGCAGCAAAGCGGTCAGGCGATGGCCACGATCTCGGCCAGCCGGTCCATCTGCAGATAGCGCTTAGTACCCCACTTAGTCGCGGCAACATGCCGTAGCCGCGCGGCGACCAGCATCAGCGCCGACTGGCCGTCGGGGAACGCTCCGACGACGCGTGTTCGTCGGCGAATTTCCCGGTTGAGCCGTTCCAGCGGATTGTTCGTCTTGATGCAGCGCCAGTGTTCCGGCGGCATGGCGTAGTAGCTCAACGTTTCGTCGATCCCGTTGGCGACGATCTCCGCCGCCTTGGCCAGCCGCATGGCACGATAACGGTATCCATCCGGGCAACCACACGGTTGACTGGGCTGGCGTTGAGCTGAGAGGTTAGTTTGCGAGTCTTGCGGCGTAGGCGGTGGGGGTCAGTTTGGCGAG
>JAJYSL010000283.1 GCA_021793595.1 Acidobacteriota bacterium | reverse complement strand
CTGCAAGAGTCATGCCTCTCCTCA
The DNA here is from genome assembly GCA_021793595.1 of Acidobacteriota bacterium. The sequence goes on along the minus strand of JAJYSL010000283.1, from coordinate 5,771 downwards.
CCTCTGCCTCCCAACTCGGTCCTGTAGACCGACGTTGGTAGCATTTTCAATGAGGCAACCACCCAATGCTCAGTAGCAATTATGGTGCGGCAATGCGCTCGGTATTTTTAATTGTCGCCCGTCAGATGAGGCTGTTTGCCCAGTGGTTGTGACCAAAATCCTGATACGCTTCCCACAGTTGCGGAGGACCGGCTGGGTCATAACCGCCGGTTGTGGTTCCCTCCCTCGGAACGCCTGCAGCTATGATGATCACGCCAGGGCCAAGTTGGAGCGAAACATGGCTTTTAAGCCGGATGGTGTAACAGACATATTGGCCGGCAGGGAAAACGACGCACCCGCCGCCCGCCGCAGCTGCCGCGTCGATTGCGTGATTGATGGCTGGGGAGTCAATGGTTACGCCATTGCCAGTGGCACCGTACTGGCGCACATTAAATTGAAGGGGATAGGGATTTTCACTGTGCAACGCATCGCCTGTCAATGCAGCTTGAGCGAAGGTCGAGTCCGGTAGCAACACGGCGGCAACGCCGGCGGAGGTTCTGCGAAGAAAGTCCCTGCGGATCATTGATACTCCCTGGATGTACTCCGCCGGTTCGCTTCGGACAGGTGTTAACTTCGAAATCGAGAAACGACTACCGAATGCCGACTGTCAGGGTGTCAACGCAATCGCTCGTGCCAGCAATAAGAATCAGTCAGTTCGATCTCGTGCATGAGTTGCGAAAAGGTTATCCCTCCGCATAATCCGGCGGGAATGAAAAGAGATTTACTTCTGCCTGTAGAGGTCAACAAGCTGGTCCGGTCGCACGGCCGCGTACTCCGACCCTAAGCCGTTGACGATCTCTGTAAGCGTTCCCATTTCCCGGAGCCAGTTGTTCACTCCGACAAAAAGAAAGGCTGGCCTATGGGCAGGCGTCCATTGCTTGATTTCCGCGATCACATGACGAACAGTTTCCTGCTGAGAATACGCCGTGAAGTCCATGTCGCCGGAAAGCCACGAGGCCAAGCCCATCGCATCGCGAAAGACAGGAACTCCTGCAACTTCACTCACCAGGTTGTGCTGGGTCGTTTCCTGGCTCCTCACATAATTGGCAAAGATACCCCGAATTCCTTTTTCGCTGGCGAACAGCTTTAACAGGTCTGGCGGCATCTCGTTGCCCGTACTCATCACGCTGGCGTCAATCCGTTGCCGGTACTGGGCCGAGAGCTGCTGATAGTTCCGCAGGATTTTTTGCCGTTGTTCCACGGGGTAGCCTTTGGCGTACCACTCTTCCCATATATAACCGGCACCGGTAAGCGCATTCACAAAGCAATCGCCAGGCCGGGCGTGCTTGTAGTAGTAGTCCGCGACATCGGGCATTAAGTCGGAAACCATTGTGCCGAGTTGCCAACCCAGGGGCACTTCTCCATGCCTGGGATCGTCGAAGAGCTGACGGTAATAATGGCGCACGAAATTCATCCCGTCTCCATCCGATCGAATGAAGGCGCAGTACACCTTGTCTGGCTGCAGCTTCAGGCGTGGAATCGACTGGGACAAAGTCGCGCTTGTCCCGGAATGCACGGAGAGATTACCGACCGTCGGCGAATAGCCATCGAAGGCGGTACATACTTCAAATTTTGCGCATTCGCTGGCCAGCCGAATCCCGGGATCTTCCCCAATCCCGCTTTCCTTGTATCCGCCGGATGGCCAGCCCAGACAAGGTATATTCGGCGGCCACTGCATCATGATCTCTCGGGCAAAATCCTTTTCTTCCTCCGGCGCGGCTGCAGAATTTTTCGCCACGTCTTGCGTCCCTGAAATCCAGAAGGTGGGAAGATTGAATTCAACTAGGTAGTCGCGGAAGGCAACCTCCGTTGGATCGAGGATGGCGATGGCCTGGCGCGACAGATGGCTGTCGAGCGCATGGAAGGCCCACCGATAGGCCTCAAGATCTTTCTTCCAATGCATCTTCTGTAGATCCAAGCCATTCTTGAGCGGACCCGTCCCCGAGCCGGACGATAAGTTGAATTGCTGGAAAGTATTCGGCGTCGCTACTAGGCCGCCATACACACCAGCAAGCATCGTAGCGACATTGATACTGGCTGGAATGGAAGGATCGGTCACAAACATGCATGAAACTTGGGAGAGGAAACGGTTGAGCACGTGAGTGATGCTCAGCCACTCAACCGTATCGACGTCTCCGCGCTTGCGCATCCAGTCCAGCCAGAGTTCATCATAGCGGTCATGGATCAGATAGAGCTGAGGCTGGCGACGGTTCACGATCCCCTGCAGGCAAGTCAAAGTCAGCCGCATATCCCAGCCGAACGTAAATAGATCCTGCAATCGCACAGCAAAGACGTTCCTTGCGGGCGTTTGCGACCGCGGACAAGCGTGCCGCGTGGCTTCCCCCGCTGGCATACCAGTTTCACCCGCTGCCATGGCCTTCGACGCGACCGAAATCCCACCGAGCGCGAAGGCAGACAACCGCATGAACCCACGGCGATCTATCTCAAACCTGTCAGTGAAGGTCTCAAATGGATCAGCTTTCGTGTTCCATGCGCGCTTGATCCCTGATAGTCCCATTTCCTTTTTCATGCCTTGACCCTTCTTAAAACTTCGGATCCTGCATTAACGCTCGATCAAACGGGCTGTTCTACAATCTGCTCACTCTTCGGATTCCAATACTGTTTCTTACCGCTCCAGTAGGACTGGGCAGCCATAATGCACGCCAGGGAGTGGGAAAAGCCGTGGTCTACATTGGCATTGGGCTGTTTGCGGTCTCTCATCGCATTCAGCCAGTTCAGGAGATGATTGGCATCATTATCTTCCGGACCGATGGAATTCGCCTGCGGAGCACCTTTGACATGGACAATGTCTGCGCCATCTTTTTGTGGACCCAGCGCCGGCGGCTCGGTATACACGGGCCCTGATTTCCCAGGATCGAACTCTTCCCGGCCACCTTCCCTTGTCACCACGAAAAGCGATGCACCCTCTCCGCCGTAATTCACGATGGTTCCGTCTCGGCCTTGGATACGGCTGAAGCTTCTGTAACTATTTCCGAATGTGGTTCGGTACATATACAGGAACCCTTTCGGATAGGTGAATGCAACCGTGCATGTATCAGGGTTCTCGCGTCCGTCCTTCCAGGCGAAAATGCCGCCTTGTGCCACTGCGCTTACTGGATGGGTCTCATCCATCCAGAGGTGCACAAGGTCACTGGCATGGCTAAGCCATTGGTCGAAAATTCCCGATGAGAATTCTTTATAAATACGAAATTCAAGATAGACGTGAGGGTCGAAAGCCCGGGAAGGCTTGCCAAGCAGCCAGCGTTCCCAGTCCGTGTCCTGTTCCTGGAGCATCGAGGGCCGGTCATAAAGCCAGTGCCTCCACTCCATGTGTTCGTCCATCTCCATCCGGTCCGTCCGTCCCGTGTCTACCTTGCGAAACCGCCAGCGCTCCTCATTGACATTCCATTCCTGCTCAATCTGAATGACGCTGCCGATGCGGCCAGAGCGAACAATGTCACGGATTGCAAGGTTGTAAGGCTGGCTGCGGTGTTGTGTTCCCATCTGGACAATCTGTTTAGACGCCTTCACAACATCGCGGGCCTGAATGGCCTCACTCAGGACATTCGCAAAGGGCTTCTCAACGTAGCAATCCTTCCCCGCCCGCACTACGTCAACGCACAGCTTGGCGTGCTGGAAATCGGCTGTAGCGATCATCACTCCGTCGATCTCGCTATGGGTCAGCAAATCCTCTGAATATTTGTAGCTTTGTGGTTCCAGGTCGAACGCTTTCTTCACCTGGGCAGCGCGTGCTTCGCGGGCGAGACCCCAGATGTCACACACCGCGACGGTCTCGACAGGAGTTTGCTTGCCGGCAAGCTGGACCATTGTGACATGGCCGGCACTTCTTGCGCCGCAACCCAGTTGGGCAAGGCGGATACGATCATTCGCTCCCAGAATTCTGGCATACGACCGTGCCGTCATCCCCGCTGCAAGCACTGTGCCTGTCGCCTGTTTCATGAACGTACGACGGTCAACCCCAAAACTCGACTTATCATTCATCACTCACCTCTTCTTTGGCAGATACTTCATTGGAATAACGTCCAACACATTTAAGTCCTCACGCCCCCCCTGACTTCCAGGCGATGCGCAGCACCCTCTTTCCATGCTCCTGTTGACCCGTGGAATAATCTTCCGGTCCGCTATTTTGAACTAACAAGTTCTCGATATCCTCTGAGATAGACGTGCCGTAATATCCCGGATGGAAGCGGTTCAAGATGGTTCATATCCTGGGGAGTAAACCGCTCGCCGTAGCGCTGATTCAGGAGGCGATAGTCAGGCAATGCCCGACCAGCCATTTCATTGATCGCAAGGTTCCCCACGATGATCCGCAGATGGTTTTCTCCAGGCTGGATAAACCTTGTTACATCCACTTCATAAGGTGGGTGCCAAATACTTCCAGCACGTTTTCCGTTGACGTAGACCTGAGCCGCTTCTCGAACAGGGCTTTCAAGGAGCGCACGCAGCTCCGAAGTCGAATGCTCCGATTGAGCGATGATCTCTCCGGGCCCAAAGTCAAGATGCACGATAGTTCCTGGGGATTGCAGTGACTTCGATATCTGAAATGCTTTCGTATAGGCAACCTGCCCGGAATAAAATCGGGTCGATCGATCTTCCGCCCAGGAATGCAATGTGGAGTAGTTTGTAGATCGATTGTCTTGAAGGAAATCTAACTTCCAGTTCGCGCTAAGGTCCATGAGTTGGGGCAATAGCTGTAAAGCAGGAGTTTTCGGTGCCGACTCTAACCCATCCGACAAAAAGACCAGAATGCGGGACTCATAGGGTTGCATTGAAATATTCAATGAAGTCCTGCCTGCCGCCCACGTTACAGTACCTGAATCTGGGTCCCACCATTGCGCAGATCTTGCCAAAACACGAAATGTCGCCGAAAAGTTACGGGTCTGATTACTGGTGTTGACGAGAAAATATAAGTCGCCATTATCTAATTTGCGGTGCACAAATCCAACATCATGGTTCTGAGGAGTCATGACAACATCTGGCTTCACGGTATGGGCAAGGAGCGAGCCGAGCTGCGATTCATCTGCTATGAAATGTCCCGATGCGTTGCTCGCTCCAAACAGATTTATCGATAATTGGTGGATTTCTGCGGTCTCTACCTTTGCATTCATCAACCCAGGCGCGGTGGAAGGTAGGGTCCGGGTCGCGATCACGATACCTCCATGCTGCGCATATGACTGAATGGCACGGTAGGTCGAGAGTGGAATTCTTGTAATGCCAGGCAGGATCAGCACCCGATAAGGTATGCCGACCTTGGCAATCGCAGCCGCATCAATGTAGTCAAAGTTGAAACCATTATCGAGAATCTGCGGAATTAAATTCGATCCAAGAAGCGTGTGCATCTGTTCGCTGACCGAATCATTGCCAGGCGTAAAGTTTGCCCACGCATCGTCGGTCGGTAGAAGAACCGCAACGTCATTGACTGGGCTTCCTTGGCGAAGCACATAGCTGATTCGCTGTAGGTACCGTGTGACTTGTGGCATGACAAACCACCATGGATTGTGATCATCCCAAGCTCCCGCGGCATAAAAACTCCATCCAGGGTCGACCGCCGAGGGCGGAGAATACGGCCAGCCATGCCCGATCAGCTGGTTGATGCCATTCAGAAAATCAAGGTCGGCCTCCACCTTCAGGTCGAGTGGCGTTCCACGAAAAGCGGGAGAGTGCAGCCACGTCCATGTTTCCGCGGATGTAACGGGTCGACCGTACAGGTG
>JAJYSL010000282.1 GCA_021793595.1 Acidobacteriota bacterium | reverse complement strand
CTGCCGGGAGTGAGCGTGAAGCTCTCGAGTAGAACACCTTCATTGGGCAGCGGCAGGAAATTAATGGGTACAAGCACCAGTCCCGCCAGGCTGCTCACCAGCAACAGCACGCAAATGGCGAGACTGAGTTTGGGAAATTTCGCCACTACATTGAACAGCCGCTCGTTGTGTTGCCGCAGAGAATCGAGAGCCTTGGCGGCTAAGGTGGGGGTGGCGCGGACTTTGGCCTTCAAAAAACCCAGGCCCAGCGGAATCAGCGTGAGGGAGATGAGCAGCGAAGCGAGCAGCGACAGCGCCATTGCCAGCGCAAAGGGAATAAAGAAGAGTCCGGCCAGGCCGCCCACAAAAAGCAGAGGAATGAAAACAGATACGGTGGTCAGCGTGCCCGTGATATCCGGACCGACAATGTCGCGGAGGCCCCGCGCAATTCCAGGCCATCGTTCATCGCCCTTTTCCCATCGGTGATAGATGCTCTCGAGAACACTGATGCCGTCATCGCTCAGCAGTCCCACGGCGATGGTCAGCGCTCCCAGCGTCATCATATTCAGGCTTTGCCCAGCAGCATAGAGGCTGGCGATTCCCAGTAACACGGAGAGAGGAATACTCACAGCCAGAATCCAAATGCCGCGGCCGCCGCCAAGAACCCACAACAAAACCAGAATCGCCAGCACGCCCCCAATCACCAGGTTTCTTCCCAGATCGGCTCCGACGCTATGTACCAGATGACCCTGATCGTAGATGCTGACCCATTTCACACCTGGCGGCAACTGCCGAATCGTACTCGATAGCGTTCGCCTGACGCTCGCATCCACCGGCATCGTGGAGGCGTTCGTCTGTTTGAAGACCACCAGAGCAACACTGGGCCGCTGATCCAGCAATGCCACATTCAGTGTCGGTACAGAAGCGCGAACGACGCGTGCCAGGTTACGAAGAGGAATAGGCCCGTTGGCGCTGGCGACCGGAATCCTTTCCAAATTGCGAATGTGCGTCGGCAGGCTGCGAACTTCGATGAAGAGGTCCTGATGTCCCTGAGTCAGATAGCCGCCAGGTTCAAGAACAACCTGCTGCCGGAGGGCATCGACCAGAGAAGTGATCGGCACCCCATATCGATACATCGCTGCAAGGTCGGGTTGGACCCAAAGCGCTTCCTGCCCGGTGCCATACACCTCAACACGGTAGACGCCGGGAAGAGCGCGCAATGCGGGAACGACATTGGCGAGAACGGCGCGCTCAGCCTCCGCTGGGGCCACTTCGGCAGGGAGTTCCAGGCTGTAATCGGCCACTTCGTTGATGCCGGTACCCATGATCTGAGCAAAGGGATGAGCTGAAGCAGGAATTCTCGTACGCGCCCGATCGATCGCTCCATTCACCGCCATCAGATCCAGTTCGGGGTCCGTGCCCTCGCGGAAGCGAATGTCGGTTTCCACCAGGCCATTGCCCATGCTGGAGCGAACGCTCACGAGGTTTGTCAGCGCCATCATTTCGCCCTCGAGCGGTCTCGTAATCTGCGATTCCAGTTCTACAGCGGTTGTGCCGGGCTCATGTGTCATGACGCTGATTTCAGGAAAATTGAAGCGCGGCAGCACCTCGACCGGAATCCTCCACCAGGCATACAGTCCATATGCGATCAGGGCGCCATAAATCAGAGCCCAAAGCAAGGGCTGTATTAGCCAACGACGCAATGTATTCTTCTCCGCCATGCAGTTATTCCGGAATCTGAAAGTGCTCGGCAATGGTGGAGTGGAAGAGCAGGTAGGCGTTGACGACCACAACCTTTGTCCCCGGAGCGAGCCCGCTCTTAATTGCCGTTTCCCAACCCTCCGCCGGCCCTGGAATCACCTGTTGCGGATGAGCACCATGAGGGGTCTGAACCATGACCCACCACTTGCCCTGATTCAAAACCAGTGCGCGGGTGGGAATTGCTACGAGTTTGCGTCGCGGCAGATTCAGCGTAACCGTCCCGCTTTCGCCGTTCAGCCATGCGGCTTTTCCATGCACTGGCACCATCGCGATGGATTCCCCGCCGCCTGGTGCAAGCATTCCCGGCACAGAGGACACTCTTACCGCAATGGGTTCGCTTCCATCCGCCGGCGTGAACTTTCCGTTCATGCCGGCGTGGATGGCCGTAAGATCGGCGCCATAGTACATCGCGCGGAGCCAGAGCCCATTCGACGGCTGCAGCGTGAGGATCGGCTGGTTCGGTCCAACGAGTTCTCCATCTGCGCTGGCAAGAGCAATCACGATGCCGTCTGTTGGAGCAGAGATTGTCGTCATCTGACGCACCGCGTTCAAACGCGACCGCGCGTTGTCGAGACCGGTCCGGGCCTGCGCTACGGCACTCACTGCCTGGTGGACCGCTTGCCGGGTGGTCAGGTGGGAGGGCAGTTGCTCTCTCTGAATGGCCAAGGATTTTTCTGCGGTATCGAGCTGCGACTGCGCGCTCCGAACATTAGCCTCACCCTGGAGGAGCAATGCTCGAATCGCGGGACCACTCAGGTGAGCCAACTCCTGACCGGCCCGGACGTGCATCCCTGGCCGCACGCTCAGGCCGATGAGAACGCCTGCCTGAGCCGCGCCCACGGGCACAACGCTAATGGGCTCCACCTGGCCGTACGCCATCAGGTGCTGACTCAATTCGCGACTCTGTGCGGCGACAACGCCAGCATCGGTTATCTGCGCTAGGCTCGACGCAGCGACAAAAAGTGCGAGCCCCGCGGTTGCGAGTGTGATGCAGCGTGCCTGGCGAAAACAAGATTTCTGCGTGCAAACGCGCGATGGACCTGTTGTGAACATATCCAGCCCCATAGACCAATTCGATTCATGTCAGATAAAGTCCGCGTAATGAGAAATCAATCGCAGACAGAGACAGTAATGAGGCGCAGCTGTACGGTGGAGATTAGATTCGGAGAGGTAGGGCGGGGTCGATGCAGAGAGAAATTTGGAAGCCTGCTGACAGGCTTCGTAATATCAGATGCGATGGAGGAATCTCGAGCCGGAAAGTGACGAGACTGAGCCAAACCAATCGCAAGGTCTTCACCAGGGACAGCCCGGCGATTGCGACCAAAAGCACGATGACCAGAATGCCGTTCGGCCCAAGGTGCCTCAGATCATCCAGGTGATCGCAACATTCCCAGAGGGGATTGATGACCAGGAAGACGGCAAGGCCGAGCAGCAAGTACGCGATGATGCGCCGTACGTAGAGGCGTCCAGCGGCCAAGCATTTTCGGATTTGTTGAAATACTTGCATCGAAAACCCCAACTTACCACGCTGGGACAAATCGATGCAAACTGCAGTTGTCGAACCGGCACGGTAACTCGGTGCTGGATCGCTGGCTGTTTAGTGTCAGCCGCGAATGATAAAGGTCACGCCTGCGATGATGAGAACTGCCTCGATGATCAGCACGAACACCTTCTCGGGCAGGCGATCGACAATTCTCTTCCCAAGGAACGATCCCAAGATCATGACGGGGCCAATGCCCAGTCCAATCAGCCCGTCAGAAACAGTAAGGATCGAAGTTTGGCCATAAGCCACCAGCTTGGTCACGTGCATTACAACTGTGGAGAGCGCCTCGGTTCCGATATAGGCTCCTTTGACCAAGCCATAAGCAAGGAAGAAAGGAGCCATAATCGGGCCGACGCTTCCAAGCAGCGCCGACAGAAAGCTTGAGCCCGCACCGATACCGGCGAACGCAACGGTCGGAAATGGGCGCGCGAGACGCGGACGCAGGTGACGCCAGACCACAATCAACAGCAGAAATCCGCCCAGCAGTCGTGTTAGCCCGGCCAGTGGCGCAGTCGCAAATAGGTATCCTCCGACAAGCGCCATCGGAACTCCACCCACTGCGAACCAGCCGACGACTTTCCAATTTAATTCGCGGCGATTGAACCAAACCCTGCTGCCGTTGCCAATCAATTGAGCAACGGTAAGGATTGGAATAGCTGCACGCATTCCGAACAAAGCCACCAGAACCGGGAGCAAAACCGCAGCCCCGCCGAAACCAGTCACTGCGGCCAACGTCGACGCAAACAGCGCTATGACGAGCAGAACCGGCCACTTCAAGATTTCTGGCATGCAGCCTCACTGTTCCGTGCAAATTTCATTCCTTGAGATGCTTCTCTGCTAAATTGCCTGCTGCGTGTCAGCACCGCGACTCCTAAGAGCAGAGACCAGAGGGTTGAGGAACACTTGCAATGGAACCTCTTGCCAACATTTATCCCCAACTTGGATGGCGCACACCGTCGATTCGGTTCACCAGCCGAATCGCAGTCCGGCAGACTGTGCACACAAACCAAACAGTGAGGCAGTTCTGATCTTCATTTTAAAGGACGCGGCATAATCAACAGCAGGGTTCGCCTCCCTGGCAACAGGGATCTGGGCCGCGATCAAACCGAGTAAATCCGTCAATCTCAGGCCAGTGTGTGTCTGGAGAAATGAGTCGCTGAAAGCATACCTTTGCAAGGAAAACGCCTGGGCACAAACCGACTGCATGTCATTGTGCGCGCCGAAGCGTTCCATGTGCTGAACCATAGAAATGTTGCAGCTTCAGAAGTACATATGGAAACGACGCGTCGCCGGCACCGGTTTTGGCGGTCCTCTGACTGGAATTACGAACCAGCTGCCGGCGCGCAAGATGCAATTTTCCACGCAGATTCAGTTTTAAGCTGGTATTAGTGGGATTTTCGAAGTGTATTGCAAGGAACTCATTCCGCGCTGTCGAAGGAATTGCCATGAAGAAAAAGCGTTTTGCATTTCGCTACCTGTTATCCGGATTGCTGGTTACCGGTATGGTGATGCCGGCCGCGGCCTGCTTGGCCGAAGAACATCCCAGTCCCATGCCGGAGATGCATTGGCGAAGGATTGGGCCTTTTCGCGGAGGCCGCACACGCGCAGCAGCAGGCGTGCCAACGGAATCGAACGTGTTCTATGTTGGCCAGGTGGACGGCGGCGTATGGAAATCGATGGATTACGGGCGCACATGGAATCCGATTTTCGACGGCCAGGATACGCAGTCGATCGGCGCAATTGCCGTGGCGCCATCCGATAACAACATTGTCTACGTCGCGAGCGGCGAAGGGCTCCATCGGCCCGACCTTTCGGTGGGAGATGGCATTTATCGCTCGGACGATGCCGGAAAGACATGGACAAACCTTGGTTTGCGTGACGGCCAGCAGATACCGGCGATTGCCGTGGATCCGACAGACGCAAACAAACTGTTTGCAGCAGTGCTAGGCCACCCCTACGGCGCAAATTCAGAGCGAGGTATTTTTCGATCCGAAGATGGCGGCAAGACATGGAAGAAGGTTTTATATAAGGACGAGAATACCGGCGGGTCGGATGTAGTGATCGATCCGAAAAATCCCCGCATCGTGTACGCGTCGCTGTGGAACGAACGGCTGGGCCCATGGGAAGACGACAACACTTATGTGGGCAACCCTGGCGGTCTTTTCAAGTCGACCGATGGCGGAACGACGTGGAAACAAATGACCGAGGGCCTGCCAAAGGACCTGGTGCAGATCAATGTTGCCGTCGCGGCCAGCAACCCGGAGCGACTCTATGCAACCGTAGCAACCAAGGGCGAAGGTGGATACGCAACCGGCAAAGGTCTGGGAGTCTACCGATCCGATGATACCGGGAAAAGCTGGCGCAAGATCACGGACGACCCGCGCCCGGCAATGAAGATCGGCGGCGGCGATTTGCCGGTACCTGTGGTTGACCCGCAGAATCCGGACATTGTCTATAGCACCAGCATCGTGACCTGCCGATCGGAAGACGGCGGCAAGACATGGATCAGCCTGCGC
>JAJYSL010000281.1 GCA_021793595.1 Acidobacteriota bacterium | reverse complement strand
CCATTGATTGAATTCCTGAATCGACCGCTCACTTGGTCGGCCGCCACGCCCTCGTACCGGATCGATTTCTTCTGATCTTTTGTAGGTTCGGTGGTGCGCGCTCTCATCGCAGGGTTGCCGGAGTGGGTTCCCTGGCGGAAAAGTTTTATCGCAACTCCTTTGTCTGGCGTGCAATAGAGAACACGCAACTTTTCCTTTGAAGCAACGTTCCTAACCGTAGAGGAATTCAGACATCCACGGCTGGCCTGAATCACCTCCGCAGCGAAGTGCGACTGCTACTGGGTTTCGATGAGGAGGTTGAACATGCGATATTTTCGTTTCATCGCGTTACTTGCGATTTTGCTGGTTCCCGCTGCATATTCCCACGCGCAGGTGTCCTTCGGATTTAGCGTTGGTGGGCCAGTCTACGGCGGCGATGATGGTGGCTATTATTACGCGCAGCCGAGTTGCCCCTATGGCTACTACAACTACTATCCTTATGCTTGTGCGCCGTACGGATATTACGGCCCCCAATGGTTCAATGACGGCGTCTTTCTCGGAATCGGTCCTTGGTACGGTTGGGGCTGGGGCCGGGACGGCGGATATTGGGGCCACTATTGGGGCGGCGGGGACGACTGGGGTCGTGGCGGCTGGGGACGCGGTGACTGGGGCCGTGGTGGTGGCTGGGGACGTGGCGGCGACGGCTGGCACGGCGGCTATGGACGTGGTGGCGACGGCTGGCACGGCGGCTATGGACGTGGTGGCTATGGACACGGCGGTGGCCGGGTTTATGCCAGTCGCGGTGGCGGATTCCACGGTGGCGGTGGTGGCTTCCATGGCGGTGGTGCCGGATTCCATGGTGGTGGCGGCGGATTCCACGGTGGTGGCGGCGGATTCCACGGTGGTGGCGGCGGATTCCATGGTGGTGGCGGCGGATTCCACGGTGGCGGCGGCGGCGGTTTCCATGGCGGTGGCGGACACCGATAGTTCGCAAGTCATCTGACCCTTGGATTCAAACTAATAAATCGGCGGCTGTCAGCTCAGTGCTGGCGGCCGCTTCGTTTTGCAGAAGCCTTTGGAAGTGACCCGAGATTTCCATCACAATGGATGAGGGCGGTCTCTCGGAGATGACACGGCAACCTGGCCTACCCGATGCAAAATCGTATAATCAGCGGATGAAGCGAGCTCCGCTGGTCGGCGTGGTCATGGGTAGCCGAAGCGATTTTGAAATTCTTCAGCCTGCCATCCAAATTCTGCAGGAGTTCTCCGTACCTCACGAGTCGCGTGTTGTCTCCGCGCATCGAACCCCGGATTGGCTCTTTGAATACGCCGCAACTGCGGAAGAGCGGGGGCTTCGCGTATTGATTGCCGGTGCCGGAGGCGCTGCTCACCTGCCTGGAATGCTTGCCGCGAAGACACATCTGCCTGTATTGGGGGTGCCGATTCCGGCAACGATGCTGGCCGGCGTGGACTCACTGCTTTCCATCGTACAAATGCCCAAGGGAGTTCCTGTCGGCACGCTTGCCATCGGTAAGCCAGGGGCTGCGAACGCAGCTTTACTGGCGATCTCAATCCTCGCGCTGGAAGATCGTGGGCTGCGCGATCGCCTCTGTGCGTGGCGGGAAGCGCGCAAGCAGGAAGTCCTGGCGCAAACGCTGCCATCGTCGGAGTCGCACGGCGAATGAACTCTTCGACGCAACAAGTCATTCTTCCCGGATCGACGATCGGCATTCTTGGTGGCGGGCAACTGGGCCGCATGATGGCAATGGCAGCCCGTTCCCTGGGCTATCGCATCCAGGTGCTCGATCCCGACCCCTCCTGTCCTGCCCGCTTCGTTGTTGACGCCTGCTTTGAGGCAGCCTGGAACGATGCGCGTGCCGCTGGTGATCTTGCCCGCGGCTGCGACGTCGTGACTCTCGAGATCGAACAAATTTCTGTGCCCGCGCTTCAGGCAGCGGAGCGTCATGCGCCGGTTCGCCCGAGTTCTGCGATTCTGGCCATTATTCAGGACCGCATTTTGCAAAAAGAATGGCTGGTGGCCCACGGTCTGCCGGTTGGCGACTATCGCGCGGTCTACGACCTTCCTGAACTCGGAGCGGCCGTCAAGGATCTGGGCGGTCGATGCTTTGTGAAGAGCGCACATGGAGGGTATGACGGTCGCAGCCAGGAGAAGCTGGGCTTTTCCCAGCCCGCCGACGCCGCGACGATTGAAGCGGCATGGAAATCTCTGGGCCAGCGGCCTTTGATCGTGGAGCGAGCCGTCGAGCTTGCCATGGAAATTTCAGTGATGGTCGCGCGTTCTCCTAGCGGAGAAGTGAAGGCGTATCCTGCGGCCGTCAACCTCCACCAGCAGCAGATCCTTGTGTGGAGCGCGATTCCAGCGAACATTCCCGCTGCGACCGCGGACCGCGCGCAAGAGTTGGCACTGTCGATTGCCGAACAGTTCAATCTGGAAGGGCTGCTGGCGGTTGAAATGTTCATCAGCCAGGACGGCCAGTTATTGGTGAATGAGTTGGCTCCGCGCCCGCATAACAGCTATCACTCCAGCGAGCGCGCCTGCGCGACGAGTCAGTTTGAGCAGGCGATTCGCGCGGTGTGCAATCTGCCGCTGGGTGACGTCGAGGTGGTGCAACCGGCCGCTATCGTGAACCTGTTGGGAGATGTATGGCTGAATGCGAATCCCGAGACTGGACCCCGCTTCGATCTGGCGCTGGCGGTTCCCGGGGTTCGACTGCATCTGTACGAAAAACATGTCCCACGCGCAGGTCGCAAAATGGGCCATTTATCCGCAGTTGGAAAGACTGCGGAAGAGGCCGTGCAGCATGTTCTGGATGCAAAGAGCAACTTGTAACTTTCACTGTGACATTATCGTTAAAAAAGAAAAGGCAGGCTGGTTGGCCTGCCTTTTCACATTGAAGGAAAATCTTGCTTACCCGATGTCGCCGTCCCAGTTTTCCAGAGTCTTCTTCAGCTCGGCCATAAATTTCCCAGCATCCGCACCGTCGATAATGCGGTGATCGAATCCCAGGGTGAGTCGCATGATATGGCGAACGGCGATGCTGTCGTTGCCGTCGGCATCCGTCACCACTGTTGGCTCCTTGAACAGGCCGCCGACACCGAGGATCGCCGTTTCCGGCTGGTTGATCACTGGAGTGCCGAACTGCTCACCGAATATCCCAGGGTTTGTGATGGTAAATGTGCCTTCCGCGACTTCTTCCGGCTTGAGTTTTTTGCCGCGCGCTCGTGATGCTAGATCGGCGATGGCGCGAGCGATGCCAAGGAAACTGCGCTCTTCGGCATTTTTGATGACCGGAACGATCAGCCCCCAGTCGAGCGCGACTGCGATGCCGATGTTGATATGTTTGTGGTAGCGAACCGCATTTCCTTCCATCGAAGCATTCACAATCGGCATTTTGCGAAGGCAACTGACAACGGCGCTGGCGATAAACGGCATGTACGTCAGTTTGACGCCGTTTCGCTGCTCGTACTTCGATTTTTCACGCTCGCGAATCTTGACGATTCGAGTCATGTCAATCTTGAACACGCTGTGGACATGCGCGCTGGTGTGCTTCGATTCCACCATGCGCTGCGCGATGATGGAGCGCATCTTGCTGAGCGGAACCAGCTCGCCGGGAATCGATACTTCAGCAGACGCAGATGCCGCGATTGATGGCGCCACCGAAGCGGCAGGAACTGCCTGAGAGATTGTTGCCGCCGCAGCTGGAGCATTGCCACGCTGGCCGATGTAGGCAAGTGCGTCGTCCTTGGTGATGCGTCCGCCAGCTCCAGTACCGGGTATCTGCGACAAATCGAGGTTATTTTCCTTCGCGATGCGTCGCACCAGCGGGGAAGAACGGTGCCGTTCTCCGGTCGTGGCTGCGGTTCGCTGAGGTGCGGGTGAAGGTGGGGTAGCCGCACTCGGTTGCGGAGTTGGCGCTGCCTTCTTTTCCGCAGCGACCGGGGCTGTGCCAGTGGGTGCAGTGGCAGACGCGCCTGCAGCGCCACCGATGACCGCAACAATGGTGTTGATCTCGACTGTAGCGCCTTCGGGGACTTGGATGGCCGTCAAAACACCAGCCGCGGGGGATGGAATTTCGGCATCAACCTTATCTGTAGAAATCTCGAACAGGGGTTCATCCCGCGCGACCGAGTCGCCCACCTTTTTCAGCCACTTCGTAATCGTTCCCTCGAAGATGGATTCGCCCATCTGCGGCATCACAACGTCGGTGCCCCCTGTGCTTTGTGTTGGCGCTGGCGCCGCGACGCTCGCTGATGCGGCAGGCACAGGCTCCGATTTGGCCGCTGCAGGCGGAGGAACGGGCTCGGTTGCTTTTTCCGGTGAGGCCGCAACTGCTTCCCCTTTGGCTTCATTCTTCGCATCGACCGTCGTTGCGGAAGTGTCGCCGCGGCGATCCGCCGCATTTCCATCTTCTGCAATTACCGCGACAACGGTGTTGATTTCGACCGTTGCACCCTCAGCGATCTTGATCTCTGTCAGCACCCCGGAGGCGGGCGAGGGAATCTCCGCGTCCACCTTGTCGGTCGAAATTTCGAACAAGGGCTCATCCCGTTGCACGGTTTCGCCGGCCTTTTTCAGCCACTTCGTAATCGTCCCCTCGAAGATTGACTCGCCCATCTGGGGCATCACTACATTCGTTGGCATGGATTCCTTCCTGCTTTCATTTCACTTTCAGATTTCGCTGGTTTCAAACATTCGTACGGCGTATGGCTCTGGTGTTGCGAGGGCATGACGTGGTGTCCGTCGGCTGCCCGTGAATCAAAGGATGGACTGGGATGGAATTTCTACTTTCCTTGTCGCCAGGGGGCGATTTTGCTGTCAAGCTGCCCCAAAATCACCATTCTATATGACAAGATGCCGAACAGCGATGCCACGGCTACCGGCGCGTGAGGCTGTTTTGCGAGCCGCTGCAAACCACTTTGGCGAAACCTGGAGTCATCAATCATTGTGCTGCTCGCAAGCTTGCGTCATTGCCGCCACCGATTCTGTCCACAGGATCTGCCTGCCAAAAATGCGGCCGAAATTCCGTGCGACGGCATGCACCGCCTGTTCCATCGTCGGCATGGCTGCAGAACGTTCATTGATCTCCTCCTCCAGGCTGGTGACTGCGCAGTCCGTGATTCCGCAGGGAACGATTAGACGAAAATCCCGCAGGTCCGTGGTGACATTCCAGGCAAATCCGTGGGAAGTGATGCCTTGAGAGATGTGAACGCCGATCGCCACGATTTTTTTCTCCGGGACGCTGCCGCCGGCCAGCGTCCACACACCGGTCTTTCCGCAAATGCGCTGGGCCAATACTCCGTACTCGGCGCAGGTGCGGATCAGCGCCTCTTCCAGCCAGCGTACGTACTCGACTGCGCCTAGATGGGGGCCGCTCTTGCCCGGAAATTCTCCTCGCAGGTCGAGAATTGGATAACCCACGATCTGTCCCGGCCCGTGATAGGTCACGTCGCCGCCGCGATCAATCTCATATACGCTGATTCCGCGCTGGGCAAGTTCCTCATCGCTCGACAGAATGTTGGAACGATGGGCATTTCGTCCCAGCGTCAACACTGGCGGATGTTCCAGCAGCAGCAATACGTCGCCGATCCGCTGCTGTTTGCGCAGGGTCACCAGCTGGCGCTGCAACTCCAGCGCTTCCGCGTAGCCGATACGGCCGAGATGGATAAGGTTGAGAAGCATTCCAGTGCCTTACAAGGTCGTTTCGCGGGCTGACTTGTTGTTCATTATGCGAGGACGGACATCGTCTCCATCCCACCCAGAGGCGGCTTGGGTGATCCGATTGCCTTCAGATTGGTAAATGGCGA
>JAJYSL010000280.1 GCA_021793595.1 Acidobacteriota bacterium | reverse complement strand
CAGCCTGATGTATGACATCAACGCGAAAAACGTGCTCCAGGCCAATAGCAGTTGGAGTTGGTCACAGGTCACCTCAGCTGAGCCAGGCCTTGTTGGACTGCCTGCGCCACAATGGCTCACTCAAGGCGCTACCGGGCGCACCGTGCTTTTAGACACAAAGGAATATCCACAGAAAAATCTCTATACCACGGACTGGCTCAACTTCGAGCCGCGCATCGGCATCTCCTACCAACTCAATGACAAAACTATGTTGCACGCAAACGGCGGAATCGTCTATGAGGGCCTCAGTGGGCTTTCGACGGACTATTTCAGCTTCTACTACAATACAACTCGAATACCTTCAACCAGATTCCCACGCTCGATGGCAAACACTGGATCAGCGAGTTCGGCCATCAACATGGGCTTGGCACCTTTCCTCTACAGCCTTCCGGGGCAAACCTCGGATTCAATCCTCCAGTGACGACAAATGCCGCCTATGGGTACCAGACGTTTGGCGCTTCCGCAAACCCGGATCAGGGCGGCTCTTCCCTGCTCCCGCACTACGACAGCCCTGAAGACTATATGTGGGGGACGAGTGTACAGCGCCAGATAGGACGCAACTGGGTGATCACTGCGGAATATGAAGGCGATCGCGGCATCCACTTGCTGATGCCGGTGTCAGGATGGAGTCTCAACAACGTCCCGCTCAGCGATTACCATCTCGGCTCCAAGATGCTGGATGATGTGCCGAATCCGTTCTATGGCCAGTCGCAGACTTTCGCCAGTCAGCCGACGGTACAGCTCTATCAACTACTCGGGCTCTCGCCTCAGTACACGCAAGTGAGCCCTGGCCAGGCATCATGGGGTAAATCGTTCTCGAACTACGCAGATTTTCAAATACAAACGACGACGAATCATGGCCTGACATTCCTCGGCTCCTACGCCATCCGAAAAACTCTCACGGACACCGGGGGAAAGGACATCCAGCACAATGGCACGTCCAACATCGGAATACTCCAGAATCCCCATAATCTGATGGAGGGCTATGGACTCGCCCTCTACGAGAAGCCACAGACCGTGAAGCTGACCTACTCCTACGATCTTCCATTCGGTCGAGGACGGCAGTTTCTCGGGACGCCAAGCGGATTTAGCGGCCACCTGCTGGATGCAGTGGTCGGCGGCTGGGGATTTGCCGGCGTCACGATCTGGGACCCGAAAGGGACGCCTGTGCTGGCGCCCACGGTAGATGGTGGCGTGACTGCACCGGGCGCAGCGATACGCTGGTCGCTGGCCGACAGCAACTACCTCAAAAACAATAAGAATTACTCGCAGCAAGTCTACGTGAATGGCGCGTTTATTTACCCGAGCGCCACTGGGATCTTTCAGCGACAGGCATTCGTCCGCACTCCGGATTACAGCTTGGGAAACATGCCTTTCGTCTATCCGAATGTTCGCAATCCGGGCGACTTCAGAACGGATGCGACCTTGCTGAAGACCTACCCCCTCGGCAGCAATACAAGCCGCTATCTCGAAACCCGCATTGAAGCGACAAACGTGTTCAACCATCCTATATACGGCACCATCAACAACGATCCCGATTCACCAACTTTTGGCGGCGTGAATGGCAAGAGCGGCAGTCGCATTATGCAGCTAGGTTTACGGTTTTTTTCTAGGAACGATCGGGGCCGGGCTGCTCAAGGGCGGCCCTTTTCTTCTTTAGGAGGTTCGTGTGTATCGTTCTTTGATTGCTTGCACCCTGTTCGCTGCGCTTACATGGACTGCCAATGCATCGGCGCAAAACACCGCGATTTTGAAAACTGAGCAGACAATCCTCCGTTTTAAGGCGGGTGAGGAGTCTCCGCAATTGATAAGTCTCCAGGCACCTGGCGAGGCCGCATGGAAGAACCAAGCCAGCGAGGAACTGATCGGCTCGGCAAAGGTGGACGGGAGCACAGTGCCTCTGCATTGGAAGCTAGACGCCAGCGCAGGGCGCGTGGATGCAAAGCATGTCTCATTTGTTTACGAGTCGGCGTCGCCCCGCATGAGACTGACCTGGGAGTGGAGGGCACCGGCTGCGATCGGCCCCATCGAGCACCGGATTCGTATTGAAAATTTGACCTCGCGCGAGATATGGATTCCATTGCAGGCCAGCTTTCGCTTCAACTGTCCAACTGAGGCAACTGCTTCCCTCGAGCACGTGTATGTCGATAAAGGCGCCGGTACGCCAACGGCAATTGGCACGCATCAGGCGACCATGCCGGTCGGTTACCAATGGGAAGGGACCTCAAGCACTTATGCCGGAAACGGTCAGCCTCGCGAGATTGTCCCGTGGTTCATGCTGCAGCGCAACGGCAGGGCCGAAGATGGCTGGTATGTCGGCGTGGGATTCAGTGGGCGCGTAAGCCTGACACTCAAGCGCGACGCAAATTCGATACATGGAGTGGTCGGCTTGAATCCGGATCCACCACCGTTCTTTACGCGTCTATTGCCACAGGAAGCCTTTGACGCCCCGCCTATCTTTCTGGGCGCTTTCGTCGGCGGCCGCGACAATCTGGGAAATGTGCTTCGTCCCTGGGTGAGGCATGTGCTTACCAACGCCAATACCTGGAAGAATCCTGACTATCCTCTGCTGGTGAATAACAGTTGGGGTAGCGGCATGCAAGTGAATGAGACACTCGCAAAACAAATGATCCGGGATTCCGCCGAACTTGGCTTGGAGATGTTTCACCTGGATGCGGGATGGTTCCGCGGAGTAGGGGACTGGTATCCTGATCCGAAGAAATTTCCACATGGTCTGGCAGCCCTGTCCGACTATGCGCACCAGCATGGCTTGAAATTCGGTGTATGGGTGGACTGGGCGCAAGCCGGCATCGACCAAAATCCCGGAGCGCTAAATGTCCATGATCCCAGGGTGAAAGACTGGCTCGTTGCCGACGTGCCTGCCGGGTGGAAACCGGACCCGTTTGTAGGCCGGACGATCGATTTGGGTGTGCCTGCGGCAAAGGAATATGCAGAAGAGGAGCTGAAGCGCATCGTCAGTTCCTACAAGCTCGACATGCTGGAGCACGATGGATACGTGGTTACACATACCTGCGCCCGCGCCGATCACCCTCATGCGGCCCCGCCTGCTTCCTACATATCCACGGTGACGGGTAGCGGAGCGGCCATGCCGCTGACCTCCAACTCCACTGACGTGAGCTATCATGCGGTGCGCGCCTACTATGGCATTTACTCGCGCCTGCGCAGAGAGCATCCGAGTCTGCTGCTTGAAATCTGTGATGATGGTGGGCGTATGGTGGATTTCGGCAGCGCGTCCCATGGAGATTATTTTTCGATCACCGATACCTATGATCCACTCTCCAACCGGCGCGCATTCTATGACGCCAGCCAAGTTCTGCCGACGGCGATGCTTGAGGATTACGTCGAGAAGTGGCCAACGCCGAAGATTCAAAACTTCCTGTACATGTTACGAAGCGGCATGATGGGCTGGCTCACCATCATGCAGGACACAAACGCCTGGACGCCCGAACAACATGCCGCAGCAAAAGAAGAGTTTGCGTTGTACAAGAGCCAATTGCGCCCCTTGATCCGAGATGCGGATCTTTATCACATTTCTGAGCGGCCGAACGGTGTGCACTGGGACGGAATAGAGTACTTTGATCCGCAGCGGGCACGTGGTGTCGTTTACTCTTTTCGGGGCTCGGCACAACAGGAGGGCCAGCACGCCTTTCCGCTGAAAGGTTTGCTCCCGGATCGCCAATATCGTCTGCACTTTCACGATCACACCGCTTCGGACGAAACGGTAAGTGGCCGCGAGCTGCTGGACAAGGGGCTGACGGTCACTCTGCCCATACCGAACAGCTCAGAATTGATTTTCATCGACCAGATTGGAAGCCTGGGAGCACAAAGGCCCGTGCAATGAGCGCGATGAGAGAGGACAAAAGAGTCGGCGACGAGGGATGCCTGGCGGGCAAGGTCGCTCTTGTCACTGGAGGAGCCCAGGGGATCGGAAAAGCCATCACTGAAAGTTTTCAGCAAGCGGGCGCACGTGTATGTATTCTGGATTGTGACGAGGCGACTGGCTCTGCTAGCGCGCGCAAGCTTACAGCGGCAAATGCTGCCACTCCTGTCAGCTTCCTTCTCTCCGACCTGGCGAATGCGGACGATATAACAGCTGTGGCCGAGTTCGTGAAGAGATCGTATGGCCGTATCGATATCCTAGTGAACAACGCGGGTGTAGAGCTGGACAGACCCTTCCCAGAGATGACCGCCATCCTCTGGGAAAATATCATGGCCGTCAATCTTCGAGCGCCTTTTCTCCTGACGCAAGCCCTCGTACCGCTGTTCCCGGCAAGTGGAGGAGCAGTGATCAACATCAGCTCGATCCATGCAACCCACGCCTTTCCCGACTCGACAACTTACGCTTGCTCCAAGGCTGGCCTTCTAGCGCTTACCCGTAACCTGGCGCTTGAACTCGCTCCCCGCGGTATCCGGGTGAATGCAGTCTGCCCTGGGTACATCGATACGCGGCTCTGGGAAGAATACGCGCGCCAGGCTCCGGATTCGGAGGAACTCGCAAGCCGGACCGCATCCCTTCATCCACTTCAGCGCCGGGGGCTCCCGAAGGACGTAGCGGATGCGGTCCTGTTTCTGGCTGCGGGTGGGTCTTCCTTCATCACGGGAACACAACTAGTGGTGGATGGAGGATTGACCGTTCGGGCGCATTCATAGGAAAAGGCTTAATTCCGATGGAAATACCGGTATAGTGACGAAAATTATCGGAATTTAAACACGATTTGTGCAAGGATAGATGCCGTTCCCAAGTATCGACGGGGGTTTGGCCAGTGAGCGAACGTAAAGCCGCCTTAAGCGACACATTAAAACAGGATTTTCAAAAGGACCTGGAGCTTTTTAGATATTTTCTGATGTTCCTCAACAACTCCAGCCCCATCCGCAATGTGGAGTTGATGTGGGTAGACGAGCTCAACCCACTCAAATCCGTTTTCAAGGAACGAGTAAATACCTCGGATGCCTTGGTGCAGCTTCAGCCGGGTGGCAGCGCTTTATCTAACCGCAACTCTCCCAGCACACTCTTTTGCGACCTGGTACATGGATTTGGCGCCCATGAAGAGGAGACCTGCGCCCGATCGGACGTTCCAGCAAAGCAGCGGTGCCGCGCCACCGAATGCAGCCAGGTTTACCCGTGCCATGTGGGGCTAACGGACATCGCAGTTCCGGTCATCTGCGACGGCGAGTACCTCGGGACGCTCTTTTCCGGCCAGGTGCTGACCCAACCCCCGACGCGGGAAGGCTTTGAGCGGGTGCGCGGAGCGCTTGCCGGCCAGAAGCACATCGACCTGGTCAAGCTCGAAGCTGCTTATTACGAGGTGCCTGTTGTGACCTCTGCGCAGCTTTCTGAGATGGTGCGCGTGCTGGAATTGTTTGCGCGGTATTTCGCGAACTCCTGGAAGCGCCTCCAGATCACGAGCGATTTCCAACGCGTGCAGAGTCGAGAAATGGCCCTGGACCGCAAGGAGTTGGCCGCCCTACTACTCTCCGGGGAAGTCGGCGACCCGCAGGAGTTGAAGACCCTGGCGGCGAACGTGGGCTTGCGCCGGCTGCCGGATCGAGTTCTTGTTCTCCGTATGAGGCATGACCCGGAGTCAAACGAGGGGAGCCCTCGAATTGCACATCACATTCTTCTCTGCCGGATTTCTCATATCGTGGAAGATCTTTGCCAGAACTGGCCCAACACACTCTCCATCTCTGCGCGTCACGGGGAGCTCTGCATCTTTTCCGGGCAGGAGAGCCGCAACGCAAACCATCAGC
>JAJYSL010000279.1 GCA_021793595.1 Acidobacteriota bacterium | reverse complement strand
TGCATAACGCAAATGCATGGCGCCGAAAACGATACCGCTGCAGATGCCCAGAATTAGCATGAGGGCCAGTTGTCCCAGCAACCAGCAACCCATGCGGGTAGCAGCCCGCTGCAGGGTTTCATCCAGTCGCTCACGTCGCGCGATTGGAATTAGGGACAAGAACCAGCGATAGACATGTTCGCCTTCCGCCAGAAAATACACGGTCAATATAATTCCGGTGATGACTTCAAAGAGTTTGGCCGCCCAATTACTGACAGAAGAAAGAAATTCTCCCATATGCTGTGCGGTATTTTGCTTAAGCTTGGCCTCGACGACGTTGAAGTTCATATTCTTAAAAATGGGAAGCTTTTGCAGTTTTTGCAGAAACCCGGGACTGTGATTGGGCAGTGTTTTCACAAAGCTGGTCACCTCGCGGACAATGGGGGGTAAGGTGAGGATGAAAAAAAAGGTCACCGTTCCGATGAGGACGACCATGATGATTGCAATTGCCATGCCGTGGCGGGGATGCCATTTGCGAATGCGAATCCGCTGCACCCCACGCACAACGGGCATCAGCACAACGGCAGAAAGGCCGCTGACATAGAGCAGGACCAGTACATCGCGCAACAGCCACGCCAGATACAGGCAGATGGCGATGGCGAACGTAAATAGAATGTCGCTGCGTACGGAGCGATGCGATCGTGGAGCCCGGGGCGAAGATGGGCGGTCAATCATCGAGAGTTTCCTCGTTTCACTCGTATGTGTTCCCTGGCTGCGCTATCTCCATTGCGCCTGATTCCAGTGCTGCAAGATTGCCGCGGTAATTTCCTCGGGAGTGCGTCCGCTAGTGTGGACTATCCAATGCGCCGATTCGTACAGCGGCTTTCTACGCTGAAAGCGCTGCAGAAGTTCCGCGCGTTGTTCCAGCACGGGACGTCTTACCGCGTCCTTGCTTTGCTGCTGTTGTTCGCATCGCTCCAGCAGGGCCTGCAACGGCGCCTCGAGATATAACAACAAGGTGGAGCGCTCTTCCTGGAGGAGCTGCCGGTTGGCGGCAGTTTCGATTGCGCCGCCTCCCAGCGCCAACACTACTCTTTCGCGTTGCAAAGCTACAGACAGGGCGAGGCGTTCCAATTCACGAAAGCCCGATTCGCCGGTCGACGCGAAGATATCTGCAATGCTTTTCTGTTCGCTGCGAACGATCTCCTCGTCCAGATCGACGAAGGTCCAGCCTAGCCCTTGCGCCAGCATCGCTCCCAGGGTGCTTTTGCCCGCGCCCATGAAGCCGGTCAGGACAACGCGTTTGGGTAAAGGGACGCTTTCACCGATGGTGCACGAGATCGTAAGGAGAGCCCCTCCAGCGGCCTTTGCTGGATTCTAAATGAGATATGCCGCGGGAAGTGGACAAGTTTTCTGAAGCCATCGGGTCAGGAATTCTTCTCGCCATCTTTGGACGCGCGGATAAGCGCACTCTGAATGTTTTCCCAAACCGCCGGACTGGGGTCATGGATAGGAAGCAGCAATTTCGCCTGCGCGGCAATATATTCAAGGTCGCGTACCAGCGAGGAACAATTGGAGCACGACTGCAGGTGGGGATGCTGGAGAAGGTCCTGGTCGGAATCGAAGAATTCCGGCAGTTGCCGTTGAAACTCTTCGCAATTCTTGGGCGTTTGGCTATGGTCGGTCATGCCGCCCCCTTCCCGGTCTCATTTTGATGCAGGAGATTGCGCAAGCGCATGCGAGCCTTATGCAGTTGAGATTTGCTATTGCCGATCGAGCACTGCAACATGCCTGCAATTTCGTTGTGCTCGTAACCTTCCACGTCGTGCAGGACAAATACCATGCGATAGCCTGGCGGCAACTCTTCGACCGCCCGTTCCAACGTAACACGGTCGATGGAGCCGGAGAGAGTGAGATCTCGGGTGCCAATGTCTTTGCGGGGGCCGTCTTCCTGCGATGGTTCCAGCGTTTCCTCTAATGAAACCAGGGGCAGACCTTTTTTTCGGAGATGCATCAACACGACATTGACGGCCATCCGATGGAGCCAGGTGGAGAATGCGGAATCGCCACGAAAGGTGCCTATTTTGCGATGCAGTTGAAGGAACGCTTCCTGCGTCAAGTCCTCCGCCTCGGCCACATTGCCCAGCATGCGCAGACAAAGGGAATAGACGCGGCGTTTGTGCATGTTGTACAGCACTTCAAACGACGCCCCGTCGCCCTGCTGCGCCAACGCAATTGCCGCCAACTCCCCGGCGATGGGTGGATTGCGCCGCTGTTGCTGCTGCACCGGCCGGGCTTCCGCTTTAAGGGGTTGGGCCGGGGTGGGGGAGGGGGTCTGATCGCCAGTTCTCAACGTATTTTTCGTTGTGGAATCGATATGCTTTCTATCCTTTCCTACGGTTCGTTACAGATCGTTTGTCCTGCAGTGGCTGCTCGGTCACTTAGAGGGTAACCGCCGGGGCAGAGTTGCCCGGGACGGACCTAGCTGCCGACAAATCTGGAATAGAGACTGCGTGCTCGTCCAATGTCCGTGGTGCCCTGGACAATGGCGCGGCCGTCGCGAAATACGGTGATGCGATATTCTCCGCGATCGAAACGGAGCAACATTTCATTGTGGCGGACGCTGCCGTGGACTTGCAGCTTGCGCTCCAGTTCCACAAAATCGACGGGTCGATGGTGCTCATGAATCTGAACGGAATTTCTGCCGCATAGGGTGATTTGTGGACGGCCCTCGCCGCCAAGGTGAGGAAACTGATGCTGCTGGCAAACGCTGCATAGCGAACTTGGCCGGGAAGTATCGATTTCGGAAATTTCGTTGGTCCATACATCGCAGGAAAAAAGAGTGCGCCGCATGCGGTCGTGCGCGCCGACGATCCACTTGATAGCCTCGACCGCCTCCAGCGATGCCGCCAGGTTCACCGCGGGGTTCAAAATGCCGCTGGTATCGCAGGTTTCCACTATCCCTTGCGGAGGTTCCGGAAAGATACAAGCCAGGCACGCTGTGGCGCCGGGCAGAATGTTCATAGTGACCGCATAGGAGCCAACCGCTCCGGCGTAAATCCATGGCTTGTCCTGTTCAACGGCGTAGTCGTTGAGCAGATAGCGAGTTTCAAAATTATCAGTCGCATCCAATACGATGTGGGCGTCAGAGAGGAGCGCATGGATGTTTCCCGGGACGAGATCCGCCACGTGTGCACACAAGCGGGTCTGGCTGTTAAAGCGTGCAATTCTACGGCGCGCCGCCTCTGCTTTGGGCAGGCCTTCGGCGGCATCCTCTTCGTCAAACAGCACCTGGCGTTGCAGGTTGCTCCATTCCACATAATCGCGGTCAATCAAGGTGAGAGCGCCAATGCCAGCCCGGGCAAGCAAACCGGCCACGGCCGCCCCGGTCGCTCCGCAGCCCACAACGGCAACATGGGCCGCCGAGAGTTTACGCTGTCCATGCTCCCCGATACCGGGGAAGAGAATTTGCCGGGAGTAGCGATCTTGGGTGGAAACGGAGGCCGCAATGGGAATGGAAGGCATCTGCCTCCAGTATACGAAAGGGGAAAGTAGTGGGCTCCTAGTCGCCCCCGCCGTGAAAAATTTATTGCTTTCCTGGTGATCGCGAGACGGACCAGAGGCAGGTTGAGTATGCTAACCACATACAGATGGAGCCTCCGAACAACCGTGCGCCACGGCAATCTCGATTTCTACCTGATTCGGCGGGACGGAACCATACGCAGCAACTCGCTGTCGCAGAAAGAATTCGGTATCGCAACGGCTATCGGCTGGCCTTTCATGAGCATATTTCTTTGCACAAAACACGTCTACACAGAGGGGTTACCAGCCTGCTGCAGGCAGCGCGGAAATGGCCATGCACCGCGGGTGTTTTTTTGTTCCTGGCGATCTTCGTGGCACTGGGCGCGCAGGGGCAGCAATCGGGGCCAGCTCATTCCTCGGCCCTGGCGTCGCAGTATCGTGAGCTGAAAGACTGGTATGGCTCGCCGGTGCGAGCGGTTCGCTTTGAGGGGGTTTCCGAGCAAGACTTGAACGGCTTGCGGCAGAAACTCGCGGTGCATTCTGGGAGCAAGTTAAGCGAGCGCGATATTAAGGACAGCCTGCGAGTTTTGTTTGCTTCCGGCCTCTACCGCAATATTGTTGCGGAGGGAATCGAAAGCGACGGCGAGGTCACGGTTGTATTTCGTGGAGTTCCCCAGTTGTTCCTGCGCCGACTGTATATACGTGGGATGAAACAGGAGACATTGGCGGCGCAAATCCAGCGCGCCACGCGTCTGGATCTGGGTGAGCCATTTACAGCGCAGGAACTGGAAGAGGCCACCGCACACTTAAAGCAGGCTCTGGCGCGGAATGGTTTCAACGCGCCGACCGTGCAGGAGAAGACAGTTCCGGCGGGCAACAACCATCTGGTGGATGTGATCTATACGGTTCACGTGGGCAAACAAGCCAAGGTTGGCGCGGTGATCACCACCGGGAATAGCGACATGACGACGGCGCAGTTGCGCAAGGCGGCCAAACTGAAGCGGGGATCCACGGTCACGGCGAATACAGTGTCCAGGGCGCTCACCAGACTACGGAAAAAATATCAAAACCAAAACAGACTGGAGGCCACGGTACGAGCGGGTCCACAGACATTCCATCCCGCCACGGATGAGGTGGATTACCATTTTGAGATCAATCGCGGTCCCGTGGTACGGATCAGTGCGAGCGGGGCAAAGATTTCCAAGCGTGATCTAAAGCAGCTGGTTCCCGTGTATGACGAGGGGGCTGTCGATCCGGATCTGCTGGATGAAGGAAACGGAAACCTGCGGGATTACTTCCAGAAGCAGGGCTATTTCGATGTACGCGTGACATACAAGGTGCTGCGGCCCGAGCCGAATGAAGAGCATATCTTCTACCAAATTACATCCGGGCGCCCGTATAAAGTGGTATCGGTCAAGGTGACAGGCAATCGCTATTTCGACAACGAAATTGTGAAGGAGCGTTTGAGTGTAGTGGTTGCGGACCATGTCCATTCGCATGGAGTTTATAGCGAGGCTCTAGTCTCCCAGGATGTGAGCGCGATTGAAGCTCTGTATAAAAGCAATGGTTTTGGCAATGTCAGCGTAACTCCCAAGGTCACGGATTCGGGCAAGGAGCCGGGAGCGCCAAAAAATGGAGTGGGCTCCATTGCCGTCACGTATGAGATACACGAGGGGGCACAACAGAAAATCGGGCGGGTACAGCTGACCGGAGTGAAGCAGGTTTCGTATGCCACACTGCTATCTGCCATGAGCACGCGCCCGGGCGAACCCTATTCGCTGACCACGCTGGGAATGGACCGTCTGCAACTTTACGATTATTACTACCGGCACGGATTCTCTCAGGTGGAACTAACTTTTGAGGAGCATCCCGAAGAGGGCAACCCCAACCTGATTGACATCGATGTGCGAGTGGACGAAGGGAATCCCTTCTACGTTCGTCATGTTTTGATCAGTGGGCTGCATTACACCAAGCCGAGGGTCGTCAATAAGCTGGTGCAGGTTCACCCGGGCGATCCACTGAACAGAAATGCCATTCTGGCGACGCAAAAACAGCTGTACAACCTGGCTCTTTTCAATGAGGTGAGCACCGGCATTGTGAACCCGCGCGGAACGGAGCCGCGAAAAGACGTTTTAATCAATCTGACGGAAGCACACCGCTGGAACTATGACTACGGTTTCGGCTTTGAAGTCCAGACCGGCAATCCGCAAACCAATTGTCCGTCGGCCGCATCACTGATCGAGCTGGGCGTGGCCAATCCGAATTCGTTCGTGTGCAGTCCCAACGGCAAATTCGGAGTCAGTCCGCGCATTTCCTTCGATGTGAGCCGCATTAAT
>JAJYSL010000278.1 GCA_021793595.1 Acidobacteriota bacterium | reverse complement strand
GGTATCGGCGAGTCGCGATTGCACGTGAGCACAACTTGTTTATCATCGAAGACTGCGCAGAAGCCTTTGGAACATATTACAAAGGCCGCCATGTTGGCACTTTTGGTGACGTGGGTACATTTAGTTTTTTCGGAAATAAAACCATCACAACTGGCGAGGGAGGCATGGTCGTTACCGACGATGAGACGCTTCATGATCGCATGCAGCATTACAAGGGACAAGGTTTGGCCAAGCATAGGGAATATTGGCACGACGTGATTGGGTACAACTACCGAATGACAAATATCTGCGCAGCCATTGGGCTAGCTCAGCTGGAACAAGCTGACGACTTTATAGAGAAAAAACGTCGCATCGCAGGATGGTATAAACAATTCTTACGAGATACACCAACAGAGTTTCACGATGCCATAGGTAATGTTCAGCATTCTTACTGGATGTGTTCAATACTTGTACCCAATGCTGCCGACCGGGAGCCGTTGAGAAATGCTCTTATTGATCACAGTATTGAGACGCGCCCTGTTTTCTATCCGGTCCACAGCATGCCTATGTATTCTCGGCCTTTCCAGCGTCATCCAGTGGCTGAAGATATCGGATGGCGCGGCATTAATCTGCCGAGCTATCCCGCCCTCACTGAAGACTCAGTAAAAGAAATATGCGATGTAATAGCAGCATATTTCAACAGATAGCATTCAATTCGAACAGTCATACTGTGTCAGGAGTCAGATGTCGAATTTAGCCTCAGAAGGCAACGAAGTGCGCATCGCCTTTCTAGGAGAGTCGCTTATAGGCTGGACCGGCGGAGTGGATTTCTTGCGCCTATGTATTAGCGGTCTGAGTTCCAGCGTGTCGGTAGGGAAATGGGATGTTCTGATACCGAATCATACGCTAACGCAACGTATGAGGTCGGTAGCCTATTCAATCAAGTGTCAATTAATCGCGTTCATCACAAAGGACAAGAAGTCTCAGAACTCACCTGTATCTGTTGCCGAGCTTCAAGACGCGATGAATCACGTCGAAGGAACGGTTGAGATTATTCCATATAGGAATTCTCGCGCAGGGCTAATAAAAGTCCTATCGCGGCGTAAGTCGGAAGTTCTTTTTCCATGTCAACTATCCCTCGGAAGAAACTTTCCTGTTCCGTGGATAGGTTATCTCCCGGATTTGCAGCACAAGCGGCTGCCTCATTTCTTCAGCCGGCAGGAGTGTGTACAAAGAGATCGCATATTTAGCCGGCTTTTAGCAGACGCAGGCGCGGTCGTGGTGAACGCAAGGACCGTAGTCGATGACATTGAAGAGTTTTATCCAAATCATCAAGCAAAGCTCTTCGTATTGCCATTTTGTCCCCCAATAAATCCTGTTCTTTCCGATGACTCCGTTGATGTTGGCAGGACCTACAATCTCCCGGACAAGTATTTCCTGATCTCAAACCAATTTTGGATACATAAATCGCATGAAACTGCCTTTGCTGCTTTGCATTTGGTTCAGGATGCCGGGCGCGACGTCCATATTCTTTGTACGGGCAACACGACGGATTATCGCTGGCCCGGGCATTTCGATAAACTGAAAACTTGGATTGCGAAGAATCACCTGCAGGAGAAGATACATTTTCTGGGAGTCCTTCCCAAGCGAGATCAGCTGGCGATTATGAGACAATCGGTCGCTCTAATTCAGCCAACACTTTTTGAAGGCGGGCCGGGAGGCGGAGCTGTGTATGATGCTGTGTCTACTTGTACTCCGGCGATCGTATCCGACATCGATGTAAATCGAGAAATAGATATTGGGGTTATAGAATTCTTCCGCGCTGGTTCGGCAGAAGACCTTGCCAAGAAGATGCTGGAATTTCTGAATGATCCACCCATTCGAATGGGCAAAATCAAAGCACTTGAGATTCTGGCCCAACGCAGGCGAGAGTTTGGAGCACGTCTGCTAGATGTTGCCAACTTCGCCCGTGACTCGCGGGAGCCTATCGCTGAGGTGCGAAAATGAGGCGAATTGCAATTGTGGGCGCTGGCGGTTTTGCACGCGAACTCCGATGGATACTATCAGAAATTGTCGCTGACGCCGGAAAGCGCTTCGAACCATTTGAAGTAGCTTGCCTGTTGGAAAACAATATACAGAAGCTAATGACCCCAGAGCGCGGCGTGCACGAAGAGGCTGCATGGCTGGAATCGAATCAAATAGACGCGCTTGCCATCGGGATCGGCGATCCCTCAGCTCGACTGAAAATCGCTGAAAGATTGAAGAAACAATATCCGAAAATTGAGTGGCCGGTAATCATTCATCCCTCAGTGATCCTGGATTTTAATTCCTGTGTCCTAGAGGAGGGAGTCATACTTTGCCCAGGCATTATAGGTACAGTCAATATTCTATTTGAATCGTTTTCGATGGTGAATTTTGCATGCACGATTGGGCATGAGGCCAAGATAGGTAAGGGAAGCGTGATCAATCCGTCGGTAAATATTTCTGGATGGGCACGTGTCGGCGCTGGGGTCCTGGTTGGCACCGGAGCGCAAATCTTAGAAGATGTCGTGATCGGCGATTCTGCGATTGTGGGTGCAGGGGCAGTTGTCAACAGGAATGTAGAACCTGGAACAACTGTAGTCGGAATTCCCGCGAGGCCGATCGTCAGAAAAATCCAAGGCTAAAGATGGCCGGAGTCGTAAAACGAATGCTCGAGGCCGAGCTGGAGCGCGCCTAAGTCCATGATCTGCGGAATCTGCCATACCGAGTCGGCCCATTTTGGGCAGGCGCTTCTGCTGGACAAATATCAGGTGCAGTATTTTCGCTGTCCGGGCTGTGGCTTCATCCAGACCGAGCAGCCCTACTGGCTCGAGGAAGCCTACACCGAAGCGCTGGTTGCCGCCGACGTCGGTATCATGCAAAGAAATTTGCTGACTTCAACCGTCACCTCTGCCGTGATCTCCTTGCTCTTTCCTGACGGACAGAAGTTTCTGGACTACAGCGGCGGTCACGGCACCTTCGTCCGCCTGATGCGCGACCGCGGATTCAATTTCTTCTGGCAGGATTTATATGCCAAGAACATCCACGCTCGTACCTTCGAGCACGCAGAGGGCACCCGCTACGATCTGGTCACGGCGTTTGAATTGATGGAACATCTCCCCGATCCTATCGAGGGCATGGCGCCCATCTTCGCTCTGTCTGACAATGTCCTGACGACCACTTTATTGGTCCCTGACCCGCCCCCTGCGCCGCCAAACTGGTGGTACTACGTCGTCCGTGGCGGACAGCATGTCTCGTTTTATACCCCTACGGCCTTGACGCAACTTGCGCGTCACTATGGCCGACATGTTTCCTCCAGCAATGGCTTCCACTTGTTCACCCGAGAACCCGTGAGCGCGCTCAAACTTCGCCTGGCTACGGGGCCGCGAACCAGCACTCTGATGAAGCACATCCGTCGCAGGAAATCTCTCATTCCTTCCGACTTTGAAGCGACCAGCGGAACTCCGCTACGATAAGTCCATCATGGATTTCGAGCGCATCGACGAACGGTTCAGCCCCTTACAGAGGCCCTAGCGATATGCCGTTGGAGAAAACCCAGCGTCTGGAAGGTGGCCGCCGAACCCGGGAGGCCATCGGCGCGAATCGCCCGCTGGTCTCCATCATCGTCGTCCTCTTCCGCGACCGGCAGGAATGCATCCGTCTGCTCGACAACATCTCCACATTCGAGAATCCCCAACTGGAATGGATCGTCATCGACGGTGCCTCCGACGATGGAACCCTCGAAGTTCTGCAGCAGTGGGACGACAAAATCGATCACTGGCTCAGCGAGCCCGATTCCGGCATCTACGACGCCATGAATAAAGGCGTCAGAGCCTCCACCGGACAATGGTTGAATTTCATGAACGTAAAGGATGCTTTTGCGACGCCAGACACAATCCAGACCGTTGTCGACAAATATCTGCATTGCGGTGCGAGGTTTATTTATTCCGACGATTGCGCCCATCCGCCTAATCCCCCAGTGTCGATTTCTACCGTACCGTGGCAACTTTTCCTCTCCGCCCGCGTCTGCATAGGGTGAGAAAATATCTCTATCGAGGGAAAGTTCTGTGAGCATTGCGGGTTCCACCCCCTGTCCCGGTTCTCTGTCAGCTTTTCGGCGCATCCAGGCGCTCCCTGGCCATATGCGCACGCGCAGGCTCCTCCTCGCCTTCCTTGCGGCTGGCGCGGGCTTGCTCTGCGTGCCCGCCCACGCGCAGCAGTCCGCCACCCCGTCCCAGGCCGTCCCGACCCAGATCCAGCAGCGCGCCGACAGCGCCATTGCCGAAGATCTCAACGCAAAATTGATGGCCTCCAACACTCTGCGCCCGCTGGATCTTGGCATCTGGGTGCACAGCGGCATTGTCACCCTCACCGGAACCGTCCCCACACAGGCGCTGCGCACCCAGGCGGAGCAGATGGCGAAGTCCGTTGCCGGCGTCCAGTCGATCGACGATAAGATCGCCATCGGAGCGCCCCCGCAAAGCGCGCCTGGCTTCTCCGGCCAGCAACAAAATGGAGTGCCCGGCAACCAGGAGACTCCTCCGCCTCCGCCCCCGGGCTACAGCCAGAATGGTGAAGCCCCAAGTCCCAATTCGCCCCCCTCTCCCAGCAGTCCTCCGGAGCCCGGCAATCCTGCTGAGTCCGGCTACGGCCAGAATGCTCCGCCTCCGCCCGCGAACAACCCCTCACAGACGCTCACCATTGCCCCCAAGACGCCTATCTACGTCATGATCATGCAGACCCTGGACAGCAAACACACCCAGCTCGGCCAGCGGTTTCACGGCATTCTGGTGCAGGACGTTGTGGTGCAGAATGGCATGATCGCGGTTCCCAAAGGGGCCGACGTGTTCGGCACGGTGATTGACGCCCGCGGTCCCGGCCATCTCAAGGGCCGCCCACATCTAGCCCTGCAACTGACCGGCCTCAATGTGGCCAACAGCACCTATCCGCTCAGCAGCTACATCTGGGCTCGCGGAGGTCCGGGCAAGGGCGGCCAATCCACCGCCAACATTGTCGGCGGCGGATTGGCCGGTACCGTTCTCGGCGGCGCCTTCGGCGGCGGAGACGGGGCGTTGCTGGGCGGCTTGCTGGGCGGTGTGGGCGGTGCTGGGCTTTCCTCTTTGTGGGGCGGCCCGCGGCTCATGATCCCTGCCGAGTCGGTGTTGACGTTTTATCTGAATGCACCCCTCACGGTTCACGAACCCACCGAAGGCGAAATTCGCATGCTCGCCTCCCACCTTCCTCCGTCGGCCTATGGCCGCCGGCGTCGCGGATACGGTGGCTCTCAGCCGCCAGGTTATCCACAGCCAGGGTATCCGCCGCCAGGTTATCCGCCGCCGGGCGGCCCTCCGGGAGGCTATCCCTACTGAATACCTGTTGTGCGCCTCACTCGAACGACATTGGAATCCATTTATAATATTAAGAACCGCGTCCCTTTCCCCCAAGGCAGAGGTGTACGCAGCCAATTCTCGTCCCGGCTCAAGGCCTGGATGTAAGGTCGTTGCCCGCACATGATTCGTTTTCTTCAGCAGGACAGCCGCTTAGTCAAGGGCATTTTCATCGGTCTCATCTCCATCACCGCCATCCTTATGGTGATCACCCTTGTCCCCGGCATCTTTCAGGACACCGTTTCCAGCGACAGCAATTTCGCCGTTGTGCACAGCGACAGCATCTTTGGGCGCCTGTTTGGTTCCTCCACGGACGTACATGCGGCGGAAGTGCAGCAGGTGGCGCAACGCATGCAGCAGCAGAATCATTATCCGGATTTCGTGCTGCCGTTCCTCATGCAGCGCGCCGGTCAGGCCCTGGTGCAGCGTGCCGTGTTGGTGCAGGAAGCCG
>JAJYSL010000035.1 GCA_021793595.1 Acidobacteriota bacterium | reverse complement strand
CGCTGCTCCGCAAGGCCGCCAGACGATCCCTCGATGCCTTATGGACGGAAATCGGCCAACTGCTCGACACCGTCTCCTCCAACGAATGCGCGAATTGCTTCGCCTCTTCCGGATATGTACTTAACTTAGAAACGCTCTATGCGCTGCCCGCGCTCCTTGCAGCCCAGGCAATCGTCATTTGCATGTACCAATACGATTGGCCTCTGTGCGTAAAAATAGCCCACGCAATCGTAGGCTAATTCGAGTGTCACGTTGGTAGCGGGGGTCACATTTCATTCGACCGAAAAATCTCTGGCTACTTCGAATCTGGCTTGCTGTCGAGTTCTTGCATGACGGACTGGATGAGCTCTTTGGCGCCGGTCAATTGCTGCATGACGGTTTGCAGATCGAGCGCAGGCTGGGTTGGATTGCGGGCCGAGGTGCAATAGACGCCGTGCTGGCCGACTAGGATGAGGGCATCGGTGATCATGTCGAGGGTGACGGCGAGGCGGCCGCGCGGAACGCCCATCATGAATTCATGCTTCTCGATAGACTCGCGCTGATCGTCAAAAGCTGAGGCCATCTAGTACTCCTTGGCCGGAGTGGCGGGAACGAGCGGTGGAATTTTATCGGACGCGGCTATGTTCGACGCAGCCGATTCGGGTGCAGTGTCGGGCTTCCAGCGGAGAACTGGTTTGCGGGCGGCGGCGACTTCATCCATGCGCGAAACGCGGGTGGCATGCGGCGCGTGCAGGATGATCTCCGGATTTTCCTCGGCCTCGCGCGCGATCTGGCGCATGGCATCGATGAATTGATCCAGCTCTTCCTTCGATTCGCTTTCCGTAGGCTCAATCATCAACGCGCCGGGAACAATCATCGGAAACGATGTGGTGTAGGGATGAAAGCCGTAGTCGATGAGTCGCTTGGCGAGGTCTCCGGTTTTGACTCCATTGCGTGTCTGTCGGCGGTCGCTGAAAACCACCTCATGCAGGGTGGGCGTTTTGTACGGCAGTTCGTAGACATCTTCCAACCTGGCGCGAATATAGTTTGCGTTCAGGACTGCGTCTTCCGTGGTTTGACGCAGGCCATCGGGACCGTTGGCGAGAATGTAGGCAAGGGCGCGAACGAACATGCCATAGTTCCCGTAGAACATGCGTACGCGGCCCACTGATTGCGGACGATCGTAGTTGAAGGTGAGGGTATTGTCTGGCTTTTCGACGAGAACCGGCGTGGGCAGAAACGGCTCCAGGATTCTTTTGCACGCCACCGGGCCGGAACCTGGTCCACCGCCGCCGTGAGGCGTGGAAAAGGTCTTGTGCAGGTTCAGGTGCATGACGTCGACGCCAAAATCGCCGGGGCGCGTCTTGCCGACCAGGGCATTCATGTTAGCGCCATCCATGTAGAGCAGCGCACCTTTGGAATGCAGGATGTCGGCGATCTTGTGAATCTCACTTTCAAACACGCCGATGGTGGATGGATTGGTGAGCATGAGCGCGGCAGTTTCTTCATCGACCAACTGCTCCAGTTCTGCGAGATCGACCATGCCATGGCTGTTGGACTTGAGATTCTGCACCTGATAACCGCAGATGGCTGCTGTTGCGGGATTGGTACCGTGGGCGGAGTCGGGGATCAAAATCTTTTTGCGCGGATTGCCTTTTGACTCATGGTAGGCGCGGACGAGCAGGATTCCGGTGAACTCGCCATGCGCGCCCGCGGCCGGCTGCAGCGTGATCGCGTCCATGCCGGTGATTTCCTTCAGGCAGTCCTGCAGCATCCACATGACACGCATCGCGCCCTGTGACAGCGATTCGGGCTGGTAGGGATGGGCGTCGGCGATGCCTTCCAGTCGCGCCACCATTTCATTGACGCGGGGATTGTATTTCATGGTGCAGCTGCCCAGCGGATACATGCCGAGGTCGATGGCGTAGTTCCAGGTGGAGAGGCGGGTGAAGTGGCGGATGATTTCAATTTCGCTGACTTCCGGCAGCAGGCCAAGATCTTCGCGGGCCTGTTTTCCGAGAAGCGCCTGAGCATCGATTGCTGGAACATCGAGCGGGGGGAGGCGATAGGCTTTTTTCCCGGGCGAGGATTTCTCGAATATCAAGCCTTCATTCTGGCTGATGTGACTGGAAACCTTCGAGCGCTGGCCGACAAAAGGGCCCTGTTGGCCGGGAGGATCGGTTGCATTCGTTACTGTAACTGTTTCAGTTACCATTTCGTTCTTCATCCTTATACGTAGGCCAACGCGGGAGCTTGCTTGTCGGCGATGACTGCAGCCGCAGCGTCAATTTGCGCGCGAGAATTTTGCTCTGTGACGCACCACAGCGAGGCATGCTTCAGTTCTGGATACCAGGCGGAGAGCGGAAGGCCGCCGATCATTTTCTGCTGGAGCAGGCGCGCATTAATCGGCTCGGGCGCTTCGACGGTCTCCAAAACAAACTCGTTAAATCGCGGCGAGTTGGCGAAGAGCAGCTTGCTGCCGGGAGTTGCTGCCAATGTTTGCGCGGCGTAATGCGCTTTGGCAAGGTTTTGTTCGGCTAGTTCGCGCAGGCCTGCCTTGCCGTAGATCGTGAGATAAATACAGGTCATCAACGCGACCAGAGCTTGATTTGTACAGATGTTGGACGTCGCTTTTTCGCGGCGGATGTGTTGTTCGCGCGTGGACAGGGTGAGCACAAATCCGCGACGGCCGTTTTGATCGAGGGTAGCGCCGGTAAGACGGCCGGGCATCTGGCGAATGAATTTTTCCTTGCACGCCAACACGCCGCAGTAGGGTCCACCGTAGCTGATGGCCACGCCGAAGGATTGCGCTTCGAGCGAGACGATATCGGCCTCAGAGGGTGGGCGCACGATGCCAAGCGATAGCGCTTCCGCGATGGAGACGATGAGCAGCGCACCCTTGGAGTGGGCGAGCTCCGCAATGGCGGCAACATCTTCAAACACGCCGAAGAAATTGGGCGACTGAATCAGCACGCAGGCAGTCTGGTCGGTGATGGTGGCTTCGAGGGCCTTCATATCGACGCGGCCGTCGGCGGCGTAGCCGACGCGATGCTTGGTGAGTCCCTGGTGCTGCGCGTAGGTTCGAAGGACTTCGCGATATTCCGGATGGACCGTGCCGGCGACGACCATGTGGCTGCGACGAGTGACGCGCGCGGCCATCATCACGGATTCCGCTGTGCCGGTGGAGCCGTCGTACATGGAGGCGTTGGCGATTTCCATACCGGTCAGCTCGCAGATCATGGTTTGAAATTCAAAGATGGCCTGCAGTGTGCCCTGAGAAATTTCCGCCTGGTAGGGTGTGTAGGAGGTAAGGAATTCACCGCGCTGGATCAGCGCATCAATAACCACGGGACGGTAGTGGCGATACGCGCCCGCGCCGAGAAAACTGGCATAGCCATTTGCGTTGCGGTCGGCAGCGGCGCGGAACAGGTCGACGATCTCCTGCTCGCCCATCTGCGGCGGAATCCTCAGGTCACCTGTCAGGCGATACTCGGCGGGAATAGATTGGAACAAATCGCCGATGGAAGACGCGCCGATTTCCTTTAGCATCGCGTCGCGGTCGCTCGGGGATTTGGGTAGATAGCGCATGGTTCAGAATCCCGTGTTCAAAAGTTGAAGACTGCAATGCCGTTGAAGGTTTCAGGCGTGGGTTTCTTCTGCAATAAATGTTTCGTAATCGGCGGAGCTGAGCAGCGCGTCGACTTCCGACGGATTCGACAATTGCACTTTGATGATCCAGGCCTGGTGCGGCTCGGTATTGATTTTTTCCGGCGCAGTCACCAGATCCTGATTCACCGCGGTGACTGTGCCGCTGATCGGCGAATACAGATCGGAGACAGCCTTCACCGACTCCACGCTGCCGAAGACTTTGCCCGCCTCGACGGTGTCGCCGACTTTGGGCGCATCGACAAAGACGATGTCGCCGAGAGAATTCTGCGCGTAGTCTGTGATGCCGACGGTGCCAATTGCGCCTTCCACCTGGAGCCATTCATGCTCGCGGGTGTAGCGATAGGTATTTGGATATGTCATAGATCCTTCCCCTTCCATTGTATGTTGTCGCAAAATCGCAGACCCGAAGACCCCGTTCCACAGAGGTTTTTTGTACTGGCGGCACAATTCAGGCGTGTTTTTTGGGACGCCGATAAAACGGCTGCGGCACGATGCGAGCGCGCACATCCTGACCGCGAATTTTGATGGCCAGTTCCGTATCTATGGCACTTTGGGCAGCCGGGACATAGCCAAGGACGATGTTCTTCTTGAGAAACGGGGCGGGAGAACCGCTGGTGACGGCGCCAATTTGTTCGCCTGCCAGAGTATAGATGGGATATCCGTCGCGGCCGATGCCGCGCTCGATCATTTCCATGCCGACCAGTTTGCGCTGCGGACCGCCGGCTTGCAGTATCTTCTTCAGAGCCGCCTGGCCCAGGAATTCGGGTTTGTCGAGCTTGCAAAAGCGATCCAGGCCAGCTTCAAAGACGTTGGTTTCTTCGGTGATTTCGTGGCCGTAGAGAGGCATCGACGCTTCCAGGCGAAGGGTGTTGCGCGCGCCCAGACCGCAAGGGACAATGTCGGACTCGCGTCCGGCATCGAGGATTTCCTGCCAGACGCGCGTAGTGGTGGGTGCATCGGAGGGAATATAAATTTCAAAACCATCCTCGCCGGTGTAGCCGGTGCGCGAGATAAGGACATTGTGGATGCCGCAGACCTGGCCCCAGGCGAACCAGTAATTTTTGATAGCATTCAGGTCGACGCGGGTCAGCTTTTGTAGCGTAGCCAGTGCCTGCGGACCTTGGATGGCGAGCTGCGAATAGTGTTCGCTGTAGTCGCTGACATGGCAGTGAAATCGCTGTGCATGCTGCTTGATCCACGCATAATCCTTGGGGCGAGTGCCGGCGTTGACAACCAGCAGATAATCGTTGGGACTGAACTTATAGACCAGGATGTCGTCGACGAAGGTGCCTTGCGGGGTGAGCAGCGCAGAGTAGTGCGCCTGACCTTCGGCGAGCTTCGATGCATCGTTCATGGAAACGAACTGGACGGCATCGAGCGCTTCGGGTCCGCGCAATTGGATTTCTCCCATGTGACTGACGTCGAAGATGCCGACGCGGGTGCGCACCGCCATGTGCTCGGCAATCAGGCCGGCGTATTCCACAGGCATATCCCAGCCGCCGAAGTCGACCATTTTGGCGCCGGATTGGCGATGAGCGGGATTTAGCGCTGTTTTTTGCAGGGAAGGGGTGATCGCGGGACCAGACGAACTCGACATAGAACACCAGTTTAAACGAGCGCTACTACTTCGGCACGGGCAGCGTATATGGGTAGCAGCAGGGCTTCCGCACCGGGCCAAACTCCATCAATTCCGCGCGGGTGCCGTTGGGATCGTACAGGTTCAGCTGCCATTTTCCATCAAGACCGATCTGGGGATCCTCATACGGCTGGGCGGAGTCCCAATGGCGGTGTTGCAACATCTGCGCAGCCTGATGGATATCGGGCACTCCCAGTGCGAAGTGATTGAGAACGCCGCTGTCGCCCTGGTGCTTTGCGCCCGGATCCTGCAGCATATATTCCAGCCAATTGGTGCCGTTGGGCACGCGCATGTCCACCCACTCCAATTTGTGACCGCGACCGCCCTGCCAGCCTTCGACAAACCCGAGAATGTCGTGGAAGAAGCGGTCTTCCTCGGCGCGATTGTGTACGACGAATCCCGCATGGAGAATGATTTGCGAGATGGGCTGCGGAGTGTTCTTTGACGCTGAAGAGCTGACAGGAACAAGACGGGCTTGAGACGGTCGTTGCAAAAACTGCAGGCGATGTCCCTCTGGATCTTTCACCCACAGAAACCGCGTGCCGTCGGGCTGGGTCTGAATTGCGCCTTCGATCGGAACTTTCCAGCTCACCAGATAACGCTGCATGGAATCGAGGTCCGTGGTGGCGAAGGCAATGTACGCCAGGAAGTCAGTGGTGCCGGGGGGCGCGGCCTGCACCTCAATTGACTGTTTCGAGCTCACGCGAAATTCCATCGGGCCGGACGGAGATGGGGGCGAGAGCTGCGGGAAGCCCAGAAATGTTCGATAGAACTGCTTCGACTTGTTCAGATTGGTCGCATACACCGAAACCTTGGCGATGCCGGTGATGGGCGGACGCATGGAAGTATTTTGAGCGGCCAAAGAAAGTGGAATGACGGCGATGGCAGCGATGAATACAGATTGAATTCGCAACACGGCATTTGCCCCTGAGAACAACAGGAAATACTAGCAAACTTGCGTAGAACATGTTCGATGACAACTACAGACTTTGCGATAAAGCAACTTTCAATTTGCTTTCGCAGGTGCTGCGCGCCCAACCAGCGGCGAGCACCTGTGTTGGTTTGGAGCTACGGAGAAGCTATGTTGCCGATGGATCGATCGCCGTTTCCAGATAGGTCCGAGATGCGGCGTCGAGAAATGGCATGCCGCCGCGCTGGGAGGCAGCCCATGCTCCCCAGCGGTTCGCGGCTTCGGCCAGGATTGGCAAGGGCCGATGATGCAGCGAGAAATACGATAGCGCCGCGGTGAAGCAGTCGCCGGCGCCGATCGAATCGACCACGCGTGTGGGAATTCCCGGATGATCGTTCACGGCGTCGCGGGTAACCAGAAGACTGCCCTGCGATCCTCGGGTGATGGCTACCATCTGAATGGGAAATTGCTTGAGCAAGGAGTGCGCGATTTGAAGCGGAGAACCTTGTTCCTCTGCTCCGATGGTATTGGCGATGTGGGCGACTTCCTCATGATTCATTTTGAAGATGGTGGCGTGGGCGCAGCCCCAGAAGATGGCGTCCGCAGTCCAGTCAGGTTCGCGGAGATTGACATCAAAAACGCGGAGACAGTTCGGACGCGTGGACGCAACCAGGGCGCGGAGCGTAGCACGTGTCGTGGGCGATCGTTGCGCGAGGGTTCCAAAACAAATGGCATCCAGTGTAGGTGCCAGCGCGGCTAGCTGCGGAGTTTGGGGCACGGCGTCCCAGGCGACGGGGCTACAGATGCAGTAGTGCGGACCACGTTCCGCGTCGAGCTGCACATCAACGGTTCCGGTGGGACGGTTGGGATCGACCGCAATGAAGTCCGGACGAACCCGACGCGCGACCAGTTGCTCGCGCGCCTGTATCCCGAGCGGATCGTTGCCGACGCAGCTGACAAGAAACACTTCCCCGGCACAAGTGGCCGCATCGCAAGCAAACATCTGCGCCAGAATTGCGGCGAAGTTCGCGGGGGCACCGCCGAGTTGTGGGCCGTCAGGAAGCAGATCCCATAGAAGCTCTCCAATCGCCGCGACGCGCAAGGGTTTCCGCATGCTATTCATTCCGTCGGGTAGCGCTGCCCTTATGGTTGCGCGGCGAAGACTTCCAACTGTTGGGCGCCTACAGTGACGTCGCAATGGTCTTGGGTCACTGTCACTGTGTCTTTTGTATTCCACAGAGGAGTGATCGTGTTGACGCCATCGAGTGCTGTGCGGGTGAAATTCAAGTGAAAGGTCCGCGGCGTGTCGGATTTGTTCATCAGTACAAGATCGATTTCTGACGGTGGAGGTGTCGATCCACTTTTCGGGGGAGGGACGACGAAGCGAGCGAACACAAAGCCGCTGTTGTCCGCCAACAGGTTCTGCTGAGATCCAGTTTGCAAAGCTGGATGATGTGCGCGCAGATCCAACAGGCTTTGAACCCAGGCATACATTGCCTGCTGCTGCGGAGTGCGACCGGCGGCGGTGAACGCATTTTGGGGATCGCCGGGAAATCCTCCGGGGAAATCTGGCCGATTGTCGCCGTTGGAGCCGGACGACAGGCCGATTTCATCTCCGTAATAAATTTGTGGCATGCCACGCATGGTGGCCAGCAATCCAAAGGCGAGTCGCTCGCTGGCTGCGCTTGCCCCGGGTACGGAAAGAAACCGCGCCGTATCGTGGTTGCCGAAAAATGTCACCAGGGTTTCGGGATGAGGATAGAGCCAGTCCTGACGCTGAACATTTTCCAGATCCGACAGGGATGAGCTGGAAGCGGGAGAGCCGGTCAGCGTGGAGCGCAGCGCATAGTAGCTGGGGAAGTCGAACTCGGTGTCGACTCCAGTGTCGATGCCTACGTGTTTCTGTCCGCCGATGAAGTACGAGGTGACGGTTGGATCAGAGTTGTAAACTTCGCCGACGGTCGTCAGGTTGGGAAACAGGGCGTGCATGACGGAGTGAAAATCCTGCCAATAGGAACGATCGACGTAGGGAAATGTATCCAGGCGGAGGCCATCCAGGGTTCCGATTTCAACCCACCAGATTGCGTTCTGGGTCAAATACTGTTTGACCAGCGGATCGGACTGATTCAGATCCGGAAGTATATTGCGGAACCATCCGTCCACAACCGGTTGGTAGGCGGCGGGAGCGGCGTGCGGACTGGCGATCGAGGCAAAATCCTCCGTCGCCGCAAGATGATCGGCTGGCGTGCCGTGGAACCAGTCGGGCGTTGGCGGATCTGTGACCCATATACTTTGCGGGCCGACCTGATTGGCGACAATATCCAACACCAGCTTCATGCCATGGCCGTGAACGGCGGCGGCCAGGTCCTCATAATCCTGCAAGGTGCCGTAGTGTGGATTGATCTGATACATGTTGACCGGCTTGTAGCCGTCGTAGTCGTCGGAAACGGGATCGGGCGCATAGAGCGGTGTGATCCAGAGAGTGGTGACGCCAAGCTGCTTCAGGTAGTCCAAATGATTTTCGATGCCGATCAAATCGCCGCCGTGGTAGTCGTGGGGATTGCTGCGATCCACGGTGGCGGCAGGCTTCGGCGTCGGTGGGCTGACTGTATCCCCCTGCGAAAAACGGTCCGGCATGATGAGGTACATGACATCCGCCGGGGTAAAACCCTGGAAGCCATCGCTGGGGCTGTGCAGTTTGTCCAGTTCATATGGAACGCGGGCCAGGCCGCTGGCGGTGCGAACGATCAGGTCAAAGTGTTGCGGAGGAGCATCAGAAGTATCCAGCCAGACGAACGCCCAATGGCCATTCTGTGAAATCTTTGTGCGCCGCACCGAAACTCCTGCGACGCTGGAGCCGATGCGGGCATCCTTCAGATTCTTTCCGTAGAGCAACACCATTGGATCGGGAAGATTGCTCCACCAATTCGGAGGCTGCACCTGCTGTACCGTGGGTTTTCCCTGCGGGACCGTTGCGTGCCGACGCTTGGTCTGGGTGCGAGCAGACAGCGAAAGACTGATGCAACCCAGCACGAGGCATAGAACTAAGGGGCGCAGCGCGCGAGGGAAGGAAGTAGGATTCATCAATGCGCTCCAGCCGCTGGATGAGGTGATCGGTGTTCGCACTTTCGAGATGTATCGATGCGTAGCGAACAACGTCCCCAGTGTACTCCGGCGCGGCAGGTGGGTGGAACGCAGACGAAGCGAAAAACGAAGAGCTGAATGGAGAAGTCGCGTGGCAACTTCAGCGTGGAGCGATGGTCGGCTGCAGAGCGTCGGCGAGAACTTTTTGCAGGCGATCCAGAAATTCCGGATCGAGCTTTGTATTTTCCGTCCGCTCGCGGGACGAGGAGGATTCGTCCGGATTCGATCCTTTTGTGAGATAGAAAACGTCGATCGCCACTTCGCCTTCGGTGTCGATCAGCGCGACGGAGATGTCGCATTTCTGCTGTGCCAGAACCAGGCTGAGGCGACGCAGCAGGCCGGGAGTGTCCTGGGTAATGACCTGCAAAATGGTGCTGTGGGTCGAGGATGTATTGTCGACAGAGAGTCGGGTTTCGACGCGGGTTTTGTGGTTTTGCGTGCGCGCGGAGTGAGCGCGGGCAGCGAGAAGTTTTTCGACGGAGACGAGGCCGCTGGCCACATCGGCCAGACTTTTCTGGAAGCGCTCAGTTTCGGCGGGATTGAGCGCAAGGGTTTCGTAGCGGTCGAGAAAGCGGAAGTGATCAATGACGATTCCCGCTGCGTTTGAAAACGCATCTGCCTTCAGAATATCCATCCCCCAGGCGGTTAACGCGCCGGCGGCGTCGGCAAACAGAAACGGGCGATCGCG
Source organism: Acidobacteriota bacterium (assembly GCA_021793595.1). The sequence continues at coordinate 20,916 of JAJYSL010000035.1, read as the reverse complement.
GGTGATCAATGTGCAATCCCACCACGCACCCGTGCGGGTGAGCACCACGCTGGAGGCGGTGTAGCCTAACTGCGACGCCAATTTCCAGTGGGTCAGAATTTCCGCTGCCGAGCGAGTGCGCACATAGCGTTGCGGGAGGCCGGCCAGGAAGCGGTGGATGGCTACGGAATCGTCCGGCGACAACGCGATTACCTGTTGCACGGCGGCGGTGTCGGCATCCGCTTCAATGCGATCTTCGTCGACATTGCGATCCAGGCAGTTCGAGGTCGCCATGTAAAGCCGCCACAAATTTTCCGCTTTCCAAGGGGTCAGGGCTTCCGGATTGACGGAGTGAATGTCGGCATAGGTCAAGAGCGTGAGCAGGCGGAGGTTATTCGGCGTGCCGACCAGGTCGGCAAACATGCGGATGGTTTCTGCGTCGTAAATATCCTTGCGCAGCGCGAGCGACATTTCCAGGTGACTGCGAATCAGGCGCAACACGGTTTCGCGTTGGGTTGGACTGAGGCGCCAACGCTCACAGACTGCATCGGCAATCCACATACTGTGGTCGGTGTGGCTGCCCTCGCTACGAGCTTTGCCGGTATCGTGCAGTAGCGCCGCCAGGTACAGCAATTCCGGCTCTTCCACCTCGCGAAGAATTGAAGCAAAACCCTTCTCCCACTCGTCGTGCGGCTGGGCCAGAGCGTGCAGGTTTTCAAGAATCAGAAATGTATGTTCATCGACGGTGTAGCGATGGTAGGCATCGCGCACCACCAGCGCGTCCACGCCATGAAATTCCGGCAGAATCAGTTCCAGAATTCCCAGCGCATGCATGACGCGAAGCGCATTGGCCACTTCGGATCCGAGCAGTATGCGACGAACTCGCTCCCACAGCGCGCCACCTTCGGGCAGGCGTTCGGCCAGCACCGCCAGCGAATCGCTCAGATGGCCTTCCGCTTCGCGAGTCAGCTGCATGGGCTGCTCCGAAATCGTCTGAAACAGCGTCAGTACGCGATCCGGATCAGAGTATTCCGCCACGGTTTTCAGGGCGATCTTGCCGTCGGCAACGGGGCAGCCTCGCAACACGGTGCGGCTGCGCCACTGGCGAATTTGATCCATCACGGCGCGACGTCCGCTGGGAATTTCATCCAACATTTGGCGAGAGAGCCATTCGATCGAGCGAGCATGGCGAAAATATTGACGCATCCATCCGGCGGTGTCTGGGGGGCGCTTGTCTGACAGGCGCGACCGGACGGCAGACAGGCCGAGACGGAGCCTCGCAGCTTCATCTTGTGCCTGCCAGTAGAGCATGTTGTCGTCGCGCTGACTTCTGTAATGGAGAAAACTGCGCACCGTGATGAGGAATTGATGTGCCAGGGCAGAGTCGTCCTGGCGTTCCACCAGCAGATCTTTTTCATAGCGGCTGACTGAGAAGCGCGTCGATTCCGGCAACAACTGGCTCAACCAAGCGCAGGTATGAAAGTCGCGCAGGCCGCCGAGGCCGTCCTTGACGTTGGGCTCCAAATGGAACAGCGTTCGCTGGTATTTCGCGTGGCGGGCGCGCGTCAACTGGGTGATAGCGGCGAACATTTGCGAACGCCGGCGTTCGACCAGGGCGGGAATCCGTTCCAGATCCAATTCCTCAAACAGGGCAAAATCGCCGGCAATGTAGCGGCGGTCCAGAAGGGACAGAGTAAATTCCGGATTCTCTTCGCTGACTCGTTCGCATTCCGCCAGGGTACGGGTGGTGGTACTGGCACGCAATCCAATGTCCCACAGGTCCTGGGACAACTTACGAATTTCGGCTTTGTGCGCTCCTTCAGTAGTCGCGTCGGCGGAAATAAACAGCAAATCGATGTCTGAGTAAGGAAAGAGCTGCCGTCTTCCGTACCCTCCGACGGCAGCCAGGGTAAGGCCATGGGGACCGTACTCCTCGGAGGCAATGTGCTCCAGCCACAAGCGTTCGATGAGGTGGTCGACCAGTTCCGCGCGGCGCTGCACCAGAACCGGACCATCCTGGGATTCCGAAAAGAACTGCCGCATCTGGTCCGAAGTTCGCTGGTATTCCACGCGCAGCGATTGGATCGAACGTGAGTCTGAGATCGGGATGGCAGGCTCCTTTGCGCGGACTTGCGGAATGGAATGGGTGCTCGATCTACAAAGCAGTTTCTCCACGTTCGTCATTGCGAATGCGAATGACTTCGTCGATGTGCGAAACAAAAATCTTGCCGTCGCCAATTTTTCCGGTGCGGGCAGCGGTCAGGATGGCCTGGATCGCGCGCTCCGACATGGCATCGGTAACGACAACTTCCAGTTTGATTTTGGGCAACACATCCACGGCGTACTCGCGGCCGCGATAGAACTCAGTGTGACCCTTTTGGCGGCCATGCCCGCGAGCCTCCAGAATGGTGATTCCTTCGACTCCAATTTCGATCAGCGCTTCTTTCACTGCGTCCAGTTTCGACGGCTGAATGATGGCTTCAATCTTCTGCATGTCTTGCTTCCTCGCTTTTCACAAAAAAGAAGGGCCGGTCGTTGATTTGTTGTTCCTCATCGCCAAGATATACCAGAGCGACATTAAGAAGCCGCAATTTCCCAATCGTAACCTTCTTCGCCGTGCTGGCTCAGATCCAGCCCCTCGTGTTCGGCGGCGGGATCCACGCGCAAACCGATCAGGACATCCACAATCTTCAGCAACACCAGAGTTCCCACGATGGAAAGCGTCCAGGCGATGGCGACACCGAGCAACTGATGCGGCACCTGCATCCAGTTGCCATCGAGCCATCCGACCGGCAGCGCATTGCCGTGCGCATCCTTGAAGATGGGATTGATGGCGCGCGAAGCAAAGACTCCGGTGAGAATTGCTCCTAAAGTTCCGCCTGCCCCATGCACGCCAAAGGCGTCCAGGGAGTCATCATAGCCAAACCACTGTTTTACCTTGGCGACCATAAAGTAGCAGAACAAGCCGGCGAGAAACCCAATGGCAAGCGCCGACATGGGGCCGACAAAACCGGCTGCCGGGGTGATGGCGACCAATCCTGCGACTGCTCCCGAAATGGCTCCTAAAGCGCTGGGCTTGCCGTTGCGAATCCACTCTATCAGGCACCATCCAATCGCCGCAGCGGCCGCGCCAAAATGAGTGGCAACAAAAGCGCTGGTGGCCAGGGTCCCGGCGGATAAGGCGCTTCCTGCATTGAAACCGAACCAACCCACCCACAGCATGCCCGCGCCAATAAAGCTGAGGACCACGCTATGGGGCGGCATCGGCTCCCTAGGATAGTGCAGTCGTTTGCCCAGATAGATCGCGCAGACCAGGGCCGACACACCGGAGGTGATGTGGACGACGGTGCCGCCGGCGAAGTCCAATGTGCGAATACCGCCGGAAAGAGCGGCGTTCAGCAGACCATCTTTGCCCCACACCATGTGTGCCATGGGAGCGTACACACATAAGGACCACAGCAACGTAAAGAGCGCCATGGCGCTGAACTTCATGCGTTCGGCAAAGGCGCCGGAGATGAGTGCCGGTGTGATGACGGCAAACATCAGCTGATAGATCATGAAGGTAGCGAAGGGAATGGTCGCGGCGTAGGCGGGGTCGGGTGCCGAGCCCACTCCGCGCAGAAATACATGGTGAAATTCGCCGATGAATCTGGTTCCCGAGCCGAAGCACAAGGTGAAACCGACAAATGCCCACACCACAGAGATGATGCCGGCCATGGCAAAGCTATGCATCATGGTGCTGAGGACATTCTTTTTCCGTACCAGGCCGCCGTAGAACAGGGCGAGACCCGGAATCGTCATCATCAGGACCAGCGCGGCACAGACCAGCATCCATCCGTTATCGGCGGAAAGCTGGGCATTTTGGACTGCCGCATCCAACTGCTGGAGATGCTGCTGCACCTGGGCGTCGGTCGCCGCGGCAACCTGGGCGTGGAGACCGACGCCGGAGCAACCGGCAAACAGGAGAAGCAAAAGCATGACGCGCGCGAAAGCGGTTCGACGCGAAAGTCGCGCGGTGGAGCTGACTGTAGCTCCACTCCGTCGCAAGCCAGGCTGATTCCCGGAATTGTTGGCTGGGTGCCGGGTGTCGAGGCGCCGCTTTTGGATCCGTCTCATAACAATTGACCGTCCTGATGGATGAATGAAATGGAAAAACTTATATTTCGAAACATATCTTGAACTTGCGCTTGATACGAATTGAGTAGACAGGAACGTCTAGAACTGCATCTTCACGATATCGCTGTCTTGTGCACATGATTCGAACAGGATGCCCAGCAAAACCATAAATCTGATGAGGAATGACGAGAAACTAATTCTACCTTGCCTTGCGGCTCGCTAAAGGTCGAATTCAAATTTTTTATCGAGCTTATCGAGTGTCTTTATGCGAGCGTTTGGGGGGTAAAGCGTTCACCGGGAGCGAGTCGCGCATCCGCAGGAAGTTTCCAGGGCGCGGCACCTTTGCCCGAAACAGCTCTCGGACCGCATCATAATGTAGGCAAGCCAAGCTGACCGAAACTGAAGTCTTTCAGAATTCCCGATAGAATTTTTAAGGGCGAGAGATTTGGTGGGGATTTGTCCACTGTATTGTTGCACGCAGTCAGGCCATGGCGGAGAATTGGGATCATTTTCTTTGAGGTGCGAGTGAAAAATCGTAGCGTTCGGGCAGTTGGGGCGGGTTTGTTGTGTATGGGGTTGGCGGTTGGCTTGATGGTTCTGCAAAGTGGGAACGCAGAGGCGCAGCTGGCGCGGATGCGATCCCTTCCTGGGGTGGGCTCAACATTTTTGGCAAACGTATCGTGGCAGCCGGTGGGTTCCACGATGATGTTTGGTCCGCAGCAGGACCAGAGCCTGCCTGGCTATCGCGCGCCGAAGCCGCCGAAACCGCAGGCGGGAACGACAAACTCCAACATGCCGCCGGCTCAATCCAGTGGATCGAGCAGTGCGGATGAAGCCTTTCCGCCGTTTACGATTGTGCCGGCGTCAGAAATCGCGGGCAACCTGGGGTCGACCTATGTTCCATTAGACAGCTGGATCTATCCCGCGCTGATGCGCCTGTATTCGCTCGGCTATCTGGACCGCGCCTTCGTCGATATGCGCCCATGGACGCGCTTGAGTGTGCTGCGCATGCTGTTGGCCGAGCAGGAAAAAATCCACTCCGACGCAAATAATGAACAGGCGCTGGAAATCTATAACGCGGTGCTTGCGGAACTGGAAGGAGACATCCACACGACCGGTTATTGGACGACGAATGCAACACTGGAGTCCCTGTATGAGCGCGCTATGCCGATCGGAGGAACGCCTTTGAACGATAGCTTTCATCTGGGTCAGACCATCATCAACGATTACGGCCGACCCTATGAACAGGGATTCAACAACTATGCGGGTTTTAGCGCTCGCGCGACTTCGGGTCCGTTCGCGCTTTACATTCGCGGGGAATATCAGCATGTACCCAGCGCGGATGGCTATTCCCCGGACTTGGCTGCGACGCTGGCGGCCGTGGACGTTGTTCCAGACGTGCCGCAAGACACGATTCCAGCCGGGCCGATTCCGACACGCAATTATTTCCGCTTGATTGAAGCCAACCTATCGGCGACGTTTTTGAACCATGATTTCTCGATCGGGAAGAGCGATGTGTGGGATGGGCCGGCAACCGGCGGCGCCTTCGACTGGAGCAATAACGCGGAAGATATTTATTCGTTCCGCATCAATCGTGTGGAACCGCTAAAAATTCCGCTGTTGTCGTACGTGTTGGGACCAGTACGGTATGAGTTTCTTGTCGGCAGCCTGAAGGGCCATACCGATCCGAATGAGCCCTGGGTACACATGGAGAAGTTCGCTTTCAATCCGACGCCGAGCTTCGAATTTGGATTTTCACGGACCGTGATCTGGGGCGGCAAGGGCCATGTGCCGATTACTTTGGGCAGCTTCTGGAACAGCTTTACCAGTTTCCAGAATGTTCCTGTGGCCACAAAGTTCTCGCGCAACGATCCGGGCGCGCGCTTTAGCACCTTTGACTTTAGCTGGCGCCTGCCCTACGTCAGTAAACTGGTGACGCTGTACACAGACTCGGAGTCGCACGATGACGTGACACCGGTCAGTGCGCCGCGGCGCGCGGCCATCCGCTCGGGAATCTTTCTGGCTCGTCTGCCCAACGCTCCCAAGTTCGATCTGCGCGCGGAAGGCGTCTACAGCGACGTGCCTGTCACCAACAGCTACAATGGCAGTTTCATGTACTGGGAAACGATCCAGCGGCAGGGTTACACGAACAAGGGAAACATTTTTGGCGACTGGATTGGGCGAGAGGCGAAGGGCGGCCAGGCGTGGCTGACCTATCATATTTCTCCTATGGAGATGTTGCAGCTCTCTTATCGAAATGCCAAGGCTGCCAAGGACTTTATTCCGGGCAACACCTTTTCGACCGGCGTACCGCGCGTGGATGGCGGAACGACGCAGAACCTGTTCACCTTTACAGTGGTGAAGCGGTTGAAACCGGATGTGGAGTTGAACGCCTGGGTGCAGTACGAGCGCTGGAAAGCTCCGGTGTACAAAACCGGCGGCCAGAACGATGTGACGACGAATGTGCAGATTACCTGGTATCCAAAAAAGACCCACACCCTCCGCAAATGGTAGGCTTCACTGCATCGCGAAAGAATCAGGCTGCAAAATCCGGTATGGCAGCGGCAAGGTGCGTTTCGTTTATCGTAGATCGCGCTTGTCCGAATGGATTTCCCCAAATAGCCCTTCCGCGCCAAATTGGGTCGAGCACTGCGGGGTGAGCCCACTTTCGTGATGAATGATTATGGACCACGTTAAAATAACCTGCTAAGACCGTAGCGATAACGATGCCGCCCAGGAGGGAAGCCATCGAAGCACGAATGCGATTAGGCGATCTGCTGATTCATGCCAAGCTGGTCACTGTTGAGCAGGTCACAAAGGCACTGGAAATTCAAGTTGAGCGCGGCGGTCGCCTGGGCGACCATCTGGTGACGATCGGCGCGATCGGGCAAAAGGCGCTGGATGCCTTTCTTCATCGCGTGCCCGCCGAGCCCGTCAATGTGGCGGCCACCAACATCGGCGAGACCGATCTGCTGGATCTGTTGATGAAGCTCATCTACTCCGGCCACCTGGAGTCCATCGGTCAGTTCGTCGACGCGATCAAGCTGCCATATCACATTGTGCTCGATCTGGTGCAGATGGCCATCGACCGTCAACTGCTCCGCACCCTGGGAACGCGCAGCTCCGAAAATCTGGCCGACATGAGCTACGCGTTCACCGACCAGGGCCGGCGCTATACGGCGGACGCCCTTGATCAGTCGCGATATGTCGGGCCCGCTCCCGTCACCATTGAGGAATTCGCCAATCAGGTAGACCTTCAGAAGGTCACCAATGAACTGGTCACCTTCGAGCGCATCCGGAAGTCCTTCGGCGGCCTCAGCTTCCATGACAGCATTATCGAGCAGAGCGGACCGGCATTGAACTCCGGCCGCGCCATGCTCCTCTACGGCCCGCCCGGCAACGGCAAAACCTCGGTGGCGCTCAGTTTCGCCAACGTGTTTCACGACGTGATCTATGTTCCCTATGCGGTGACGGTCGACGGCCAGATCATCCGCGTCTACGACCCGAGCATTCACCACTTGCCGAGCTCCGCCGCTCGGATGAAAGAAGAAACCCTTTCGTTCATCCGAAGCGAGGAAAGCGATGCCCGCTGGGTCCCCTGCCGGCGGCCCTTTGTCGTTACTGGCGGCGAACTGACGCTGGAGATGCTCGACCTGAGATATGACACCATCGCCAAGTGCTACGAGGCGCCCCTGCATATGAAGGCCCTGGGCGGATGTTTCGTCATCGACGATTTTGGCCGCCAGTTGGTAAGCCCGGCCAACCTGCTGAACCGGTGGATCGTGCCGCTGGAGAGCCGTCGAGACTACCTGAAGCTGCACACCGGCAAGACCTTCACCATACCCTTCGAGGAGCTGGTCATCTTCTCCACGAATATGGAGCCGGAAGACCTGATGGATCCCGCCTTCCTGCGCCGTCTTCCCTACAAAATAGAGGTTGGAGCACCGAGTCCCGAACTTTACCAGCAGATATTCGAGCGGGAGTGCGAACGCCAGGGATTGGAGCTCACCGATAAAGTATTCAACTTTATCGTGGCCAGGATCGGAAAGGAACGGGGACTGGATCTGGCCGCATATCAGCCGAAATTCATCGTCGATCAGGTGATGGCGACCTGCCGGTTCATGAGGCAAGCGCCACATTTTGAGCGGCGGTACATCGACTACGCCATCGACAATCTGCGGGTGCGCCGCAACGCGCCCGCAGCGAAGCAGTGCTGAATCGCCGCATTCGTGCGGCGCACCTGGGCGAGTAGCTGAATCGGCTTCCGAAGTCGAGCCTTGAGTCCGCCTGGGTCGATTCTCTGAGAATTTGCGGCGTGGCAAGGGCGATTCTTTGCTACGGCTCACTCAGCGAACAATCTGCATGCGCCAATCGAGGCGAGCCAGAGATTGCGGGTGGATAAGCGGAGGCCAGCAGGCGCGTGCTGCCTAACCGGCGACGATTAGGTCGGCGGGGAGGGCGCGGAAGTAGGCGATGGTTTCGCTGAGGCCCCGGTCAAAGGAGACTACGGGCTCCCAGGCCAGCAGTTGGCGAGCCTTGGTGATATCGGGCCGGCGGCGCGGTGGGTCGTCCTGCGGCAGCAGCTCAAAGCGAATGCGGCTGGAGGAACCAGTGAGCGCAATGACGCGGCGAGCGCAGTCGAGAACGGTGTTCTCGGCTGGATTGCCAAGGTTGACCGGCAGCGGTTCTTCGATGCGCGATAAGCGAATGATGCCTTCGATCAGATCTGTCACGTAGCAGAAGCTGCGGGTGTGCGAGCCGTCGCCGTAGACTGTGACATCTTCTCCGCGCAGCGCCTGCATCACGAAGTTGGAAATGACGCGGCCGTCGTCGGGCTGCATGCGCGGGCCATAGGTGTTGAAGATGCGAACCAGGTGGCCGTCGACGTTGAAGTGGGCGCGATAGGCCATGACCGCGGCCTCGCCAAAACGCTTGGCCTCGTCATAGACGGAGCGCGGGCCGACGGGGTTGACGTGGCCCCAATAGCTTTCCGGCTGAGGATGAATCTCCGGCGTGCCGTAGCACTCGGAAGTAGACGCATGCAGCACCTTGGCGCGATATTTTCGGGCCAGGTCCAGAATGTTCATGGTGCCCTCGGAGCCGACGCGCAGCGTCTCAATGCCGAGGCGCATGTATTGCGGGGGGCTGGCAGGACAGGCAAAGTTGAAGATGTAGTCGATGGGACCGGGATCGAAGAACTCGCAGATATCGTGTTCGATCAGCTCAAAGCGGGGGTCGCGGGTGAGGTGGGCCAGGTTGTGAAGCACCCCGGTTGACAGGTTATCGATGCCGACGACAGAATGGCCCTCGGCCAACAAGCGATCGGTGAGGTGCGAACCGAGAAAGCCGGCGGCCCCGGTGAGCAGCACTCGCATCTTCTTCTTGCCGCGAGCGACCGGGGGGACCAAATAGGGCGCAGCAATTTTTTCTGATGGGATTCTGTGCGGAATGGAGGCGTCGGTTTCGGAAAACGCTGATAGTTCCGCCGGGGCTTCGAACTCCCTGGCTCCGGCGGCGGGACGTCCGACGCTGAGATACATCATCCCCTGGCGCACGACATCTTCCGGCGCGAACAAGTTGCGACCGTCAATCAGCAGGGGACGTCGCAGGGTTCTGGAAAACTCTTGCAGATCGAGCGTTAGAAATTGCGGCCAGTCGGTCAAGACTAGAAGCGCATCGGCATCGGCGGCGGTTTCCAGTTCATTGGCCGCGTAGCGCAGCGCGGAAGTGGGGGGCAGCACCTCCTGTGCGCGGGTCATGGCGGCGGGATCGTAGGCGACGATGCTGGCGCCTTCGGCCAGGAGCAACTGCAGCAGGCGCATGGCGGGAGATTCACGCACGTCATCGGTGCCGCCTTTGTAGGCCAGTCCGAGCACTGCCAAATGTTTGCCTTCCAGGGTGCCAAGAGCGTTTCGCACCTTCTCCAGGAACCGCAGCGGCTGCAGTTCATTGATGCGTTCGATGGCGCCCAACAAGCTGAAATCGATTCCGTACTCGGCGGCCATGGAGCGAAAGGCGGTCAGGTCCTTGGGAAAACAGGAACCGCCGTAACCGATGCCGGGATGCAGAAACTGAGTGCCGATGCGCTGGTCCATGCCGATGCCGGGACCGACTTCTGTAATGTTGGCGCCGACAATCTCGCACAGGTTCGCAATCGCGTTGATAAAGGAAACCTTCATCGCCAGGAAGGCGTTGGAAGCGTGCTTGATAAGCTCCGCGCTTTGCGGTGAGGTGCGCAGCAACACGGGTGGTTTGTCTGGAAAGCATTGCCCGGGAATGATGTTGGCGCGCTGATAGTAAGCGCCGGAGGTGAGCGGACGGTAGACTTCACTGACAAGGGCGGCGGAACGGTCGTTGTTGCATCCAATGACGATGCGGTCGGGATGCATAAAATCCGCTGCGGCACTGCCTTCGCGGAGAAATTCTGGGTTGGAAACCACGTCAAAGCGATCGCGCGGGACGCCACAGCGTTCAAGCAGGCCGCCGATCCATTCATTGGTGTAGACCGGGACCGTGCTCTTTTCCACAACCACGGTGTAGTGGTCAATATTTCTGGCAATTTCTTTGACAGCAGACTCGATGTAGGACAAGTTCGCCTTGCCGCCGCGTGCCTGCGGCGTTCCGACGGCGATAAAGATGACTTCTGCCTGACGTGCGGCAGCGCCGAGTTCGGTGGTGAACAACACATTGCGATTGCCGTGGCGCGCGAGCAATTCCGGCAAAAACTGTTCGTGAATTGTGGCACGACCGGCCTGCAATGCAGCCATTTTGGCTGGGTCGTTGTCGACGCAGAGCACGTGGTATCCCATTTCGGCAAAGCAGAGGGCCGCTACCAGGCCCACGTACCCTGAACCGACTACGACAATGGGACGATTGACATCCATACCTTTAGAGGTGCCCTCGCGGCTGTTGCAACAGACGCCAATACTCGACGATCATATCAGCGCGAGCAGGCCGCTTTTTGAGTTAGAGCAGGGGAGAACCTAACTTGCCCAGAGGTGAGCCCTATGGGCAGTATGCGTTATGAGTTCCCCCCAATACCTTGATTTTTCATAGCCACCCGCGGATCATTTCCTTCATCCTCCTCAGGGTAGCTCCGGTATTCTTTGCTAGCGGGGGTTTTATGTCCGGCGCGTCAGTGAGAGAATTGACGCGCGTCGGCGCTTGCACCTATCCTCAAGAGTAACCATCGCCAATCTGTCTTGGATCCATCAACACTGAGATTGAATCGGTGACAGCTTGTTGTATGTTTGAGGGATATGGCAGAGCGCAGTCCAGAGTTCCAGACCGTGCGCGTGGGGGATCGGAAGACCATGGAGGAGGCAAATCTGGCTCTGCCGTGGCGAGAAAAGAACCGCCAGCGAACCATTTTCCAAATGATGTCCGAACTCCATCGATCCACAAGCATCTCCATGCAACAACCTAGCGCAAGAATGAATGAGCGGTCCGTCCCGGCATGAGTCCAATCGAAACCAACGCAGCGCCCCAGGAAGAATTCAAACCTCGATCGTTCCAGACCGGTGGCGGCTGGGTAACGAACGAGGAAGGGAACGCGCTGGCGGAAAACCTTCTCACGCTGCGCAAGCGGAAGTGGATCGTTTTGACCTGCGTTTTTATTGGCACGGTGTTTGGAGTGGTGCGCGCGATTACCACTCCGAAGACCTATGTTTCGGGGGGAACCATTCAGGTTCGTATGGGCGCGTCGAACGAGTACCGCATCGGAGTCGGCAGTTCCGGCCCACAGGATCTGGGGACGCGTCTGGAAACGGAAGTTGCGATTCTGCAGAGCGACTCACTGCTATTGAAGGTGGCGAAAGAACTGAAGCTGGAAGACAATCCTGTTTTTCTGGGACCGAAAGCGACAGCGACACACCTGGATCCGAACGATCCGGCGGTGCAGGACTGGATGATTGGATTTTTGCGCGGCGGGTTGGGGATTGGCCGCATTCCGAAGACGGAACTGATTTCCATTAGCTTCACCAGCCTATCGCCGGAGCTGTCGGCGCGGGTTGTGAATACGCTGATCAACGACTACATCATACGGAGTTTCCAGACGCGCTATGCGTCGACGCAACGGGTCTCGCAGTGGTTGTCGACGCAACTGGACGACCTAAAGCAGACGGTAGAAACCGAGCAGAAAAAGTTGGCGGAGTTGCAACGAAAACTGGGTGTGCTCGGCTTTGGGGACCAGGCGCACAACCTGAATCTGGACACCTTGGATGACCTTTCGAAGGCGGCCGCGGATGCGAAGATTGCCCGCATCGTGTCGGAAGCTCGCTACCGCATGCTGACTTCGATGGACCCGGATTTGATTGACGGCAGTCCTGCCGTATTGGGTTCTGGATCGGGAACATTGCTGGCCACGCTGCGCAATGGTCAGGCCACGCTGGAATCGCAATATGCGCAACTCATTTCCCAATTCGGACCGAACTATCCGGCTGTCAAACAACTCAAGGCCGAGATGGCGCAGAACCAGAAGGCCATCGACAAGGAGCAGACGCGGGTGCTGGCGGAGTCGAACAACGCGTATCGCGCTGCCGCCGTGAATGAGTCGATGACGATGAGTGTCCTGAAGGAAGAAGAGGCCAAGGACTATCAAAAGCGCGACGACATGATCCAGTTTGTGCTGCTGCAGCGGGAGTTCGATTCGAACAGAACCTTGTATGAGGGTCTGCTGCGCCGCCTGCGCGAAGCCGGGATTGAAGCCGGACTGGAGTCGAGCGAAATCGACGTGGTCGATTATGCCCGCAAGCCTTTGTTCCCGAGCGGAATGCGGCGCAGTTCGCGGGCTTTGATCGGCCTGATGTTTGGATTGTTTGGCGGTGTTGCGCTGGCCTTCTTCTTCGACAGTCTGGACACCAGCCTGCGCAGCGTTCACGATATCGAAACCATTTCTGAGCTGCCGTCGCTGGCCGTGATTCCGCGTGCGCGAAAGGTTCTGCCGCGAACAATCGCGGAAGATACGCGAACGGCGGCGCAAAAAAATGTCGACGTGATTGGTCAGCCCAATTCACAGTTTGCCGAGGCCTTCCGATCGCTGCGAACATCCTTGCTGTTATCCGGTGTGGGACAGCCGCCGCAGACGGTGCTGATCACCAGTTCGACTCCGGCGGAAGGAAAGAGCACGGTCGCCAGCAACCTGGCCGCAGTGCTGGCATTCCGCGAGGCGAAGGTGCTGCTGATCGATGCCGATCTACGCCGGCCGACCATACACAGTCGGTTCGGAATCACCAGCCGCGTTGGTCTTTCCACGCTGCTATCTGGTTCTACGACGCTGGATGAATCCATCCAGTCGATTCCGGAAGCCCCGAATCTTTTCCTGCTTCCCAGCGGACCTGTCCCACCGTTTCCGACGGAATTGATCTCGTCGAATCGAATGATCACGTTCCTGGAGGAATGCAAGCAGCGGTTCACGCACATCATCATCGACTCGCCTCCGGTGCTGACGATTACGGATGGGCTGATTCTCGCGCCCTTCGCCGATGCCGTGCTGTTAGTGGTCCGCTATGGACGCGCCAGCAAACATTCGGTGCGCCGCTCACGCGATCTGATGCTGCGTGCCGGCACCCGGCTGGGAGGCACCGTCATCAACGCTGTCGATGCGGCCTCGCAACGCTACTACGGTTACTACGGATACCAACGCTATTCCTATTCCAATGGCCGCGCTCCCGCCAACGGAACGGGCAAACGTAAATGGCCATTCTTCTGGCGCAGGGAGGATTCCTGATGTTCGCGCTGAGATGGACGACGATAGCTCGACGGTTTTGCCCAGGGGTGGCGCGTCTTCTGGCGGGCGGTATTGTGCCGTTGGTGCTCGTCGTGGCGATGGTGGGGCCGGCAGCAGCGACATATGCACAGTTCCAGGGGCCTGCACCGACAAAAGCGGACAGTCCGAACCCGGACAACAAGGGTCTGGTCGAGCGGGCTCCCACGGAAGTTCTGCCGGGTAGCCCCATCGTTCTGCATCCTGGGGATGGAATTAACGTGAGCGTGTACGGCGTGCCGGACTACAAGATTACGGCGCGCATAGCGGGCGATGGCAACGTGGATCTGCCGCTGATTGGCAGCACCCATGTCGCGGGCCTGACCGTGGAGCAGGCGCAGGAACTGGTTGCAAAGAAGCTGATCGACGGCCAAATGATCATCAGCCCGGACGTGTTGATCTCCGTTGCTGAATCGAATGTCGACATTATTGGCGTCATGGGAGAAGTGAATGCGCCCAGGGCCATTCCAGCTTTCGCACCGATGAGCTTGTTCGATGCGCTTTCTGCTGCAGGAGGACTCAAGGCGGATGCCAGCCATAATATTTCCATTCTTCGCAAGGGATTGAGCGAGCCGCTGCTGGTGGTGCTGAATTCCAATCCGGCCAACGCGGTGGATCAGAACGTTCCTTTATATCCGGGCGATCGGGTGATCGTTCCGCGAACGGGAGTGGTGTATGTGGTGGGAGCGGTGATGCATTCTGGAGCTTATCCGATTACGCCGGATACGCCTTTGACTCTGATGCAAGCGGTGACCATGGCGGGCAATGTGGGCTTTCAGGCGGCGGTTTCGAACACTCGTATTATCCGGACCACCGGCGCAACCCGCCACGAAATTCATGTCAATCTTAGTCGGGTCATGAAGGGAAAAGCGTCTGATCCGATCCTACAAAATGATGACATTATCATGGTCCCGACAAACGCTATGAAAGCTGCTGTCAAGGGCGGCGGAATTGGCATTGCCCTGGGGCTGGTGTATGCGATTCCATTCCTATGATGCCGTCCGCAACAGTTCCTGACCTGTCATGCTGAAGCTCGCCTATTTTTATAGTGATATTACCTGCTGAAAGTTATGCTGCGAGTCGCCTATCTTCTCAGTCATCCGATCCAGTACCAATCACCCTTGCTGCGGTTACTTGCCAAGCAACCTGGGCTGGAGTTGACAGTGCTCTACACCTCCGACTTTTCTGTGCGCAGCTATTACGACAAAGGGTTTGGTGCAGCGGTGGAGTGGGATGTGCCGCTGCTGGGCGGCTACGCGCACGAGTTTCTGCCGCGACTGCTCGACAGCCATGACGTTTCCTTTCTGCGTCCATTGAATCGCGGCATCTTTCGTCGGCTTCGGCAGGACCGCTTTGATGTGCTGTGGATTCACGGATACGCAACACTCAATTCCTGGATGGCGATGGCGGGGGCCAAGATGTTGAGCATTCCGGTGCTGCTGCGCACGGACTCTACACTGATCGATCATCCTCGCGGGGCGGTCAAGCTGGCGCTGAAGGATATATTCTTTCGAATGTTGCGGCGCTTTACTTTTGGCGTTCTCAGTGTCGGCCAGCGGAATACGGAGTATTGGCGTCATCATCTTGGCAAGGACATTCCTGTTTTTTCGATTCCGTATGCGGTGGATAACGCGTTCTTTCAAGAGCGATGCCGTGCGGCCTCAGCTAAGAGAGAAGAGTTGCGGCAGCAGTTACGCCTGGAATCGAATCGGCCGGTGTTGCTGTTTGCCTCCAAACTGCTGGCGAGGAAGTGCTGTATTGACTTGGTGGATGCGTATCTGGAGCTGGTGAGACGATTGAAATTGGAAGATGGATCGCATCCTCTGCCTTATCTGCTGATTGTTGGGGAGGGAGAGAAGCGCCCCCAGATCGAGGCGCGATTGCAGCAGGCCAGCGCAGAGGATCGCGAGGGTGTGCGCCTGCTCGGATTCCGCAATCAGTCGGAGATGCCGCGTTTCTACGACCTGTGCGATGTGTTTGTGCTGCCTTCCATCCATGAACCCTGGGGATTGGTGGTGAATGAGGCAATGAACGCAGGCAAAGCCATTGTTGTTTCCGACCAGGTCGGATGTCAGCCGGATTTGGTGAAGGATGGAGGCAACGGCCTGGTGTTTCCAGCTGGAAACGTGGCCGCGCTGGCCGATGCACTGGCAAATGTTCTAGCGGACGCAGCCGCTTGTCGTAAGATGGGCGAGCGCAGCCTGGAGCGCATTCAAGCCTTCAGTTTCGAAGCCAATGTAAGGGGACTGATGCAGGCGTTTACCGCAGCCAGCGAACACAAATAAATATGGAAGCGACCCAGCCTGTCATCCGAACGAATCACCCGAACAGTAGGGAGAGCGCATAGCCATGCGTATTTTGCATGTCATTCGTTCTCTCCACCCGGAATACGGTGGACCCGCGCAACTGGTGCGCTGCATCGTGGCCGCAGGTCCGCGCCTGGGTTGGGAAGGCGAAGTGGCGTGCCTTGACGATACTACGCAGGATTTTCTCGGCGAGATCACATTTCCTGTGCATGCATTGGGGCAGGGCCATGGAACCTATGGCTACTCCAGCAAATGGATTCCCTGGCTGCGCGCGAACATTGATCGTTTCGACGGCGTCGTGATTCACGGCATCTGGCAGTACCAGAGTTATGGAACGTGGCGCGCGATCCGTGGTCGCAAGCCGTACGTACTTTTTCCCCATGGAATGCTGGATCCGTGGTTCAAGCGGCGCTATCCCTTGAAGCACATCAAGAAGTGGATCTACTGGAACCTGGCGGAGCGTCGCGTCCTGCGCGATGCCAACTCGATTCTCTTCACCTGCGACACGGAGCAGCGCCTGGCGCCGCAAAGTTTCAACACCCCGCCGTGGAATGCGGCCGTAGTGCCGTATGGAGCGGAAACGCCCCCGGGTGATCCGCAGCAGCAAGTGGAAGCGTTCTACGAGGCCTGTCCGGCGGCACGGAGAAGAAGATTTTTTCTATATCTGGGCAGAATCCATCCGAAAAAGGGATGCGATCTGCTGGTCGATGCGTTTCTCTCGATTGCGGCCAGCGCGCCTGATGTCGACCTGGTGATGGCGGGCCCGGACGCGGGCATGCGCGAGGGTTTGGAGGCGCGTGTCAAAGCCGCCCATTTGACCAGCCGCGTGCACTGGCCCGGCCTGATCACCGGCGATGCAAAGTGGGGAGCATTTCACGCCAGCGAGACGTTTGTGCTGCCATCGCACCAGGAAAATTTTGGGATCGCTGTGGCAGAGGCGCTGGGCTGCAGCCGGCCGGTTCTGATTTCCGATCAGGTGAACATCTGGCCGGAGATTCACTCGGATGGCGCCGGGCTGGTCGCGCCGGACACGATGGATGGCACGAGACAGTTGCTGCAGCGATGGCTGGCGCTATCGACCGAGCAGCGTCAGGAGATGCAGCGGAAGGCACGTGCCTGCTTTGAAGCCCGCTATAATCTGGATCAAAACGTCAGCGAACTAGTACGATTCTTTCAATACATGCAGTAGTGAGTGTGGCCCATGGATCCAAACCCGTCCTCTAGTTCGCTCGCATCGCCTACGGATCGGGAGACTGCCGGGAGCGACGCGCGCATGCGGAAGGATCCCTATACTGCGCCACAATATTCGTTTAACAACCGCGTGCAACGACAGCTTTGGAGCCTCGTTTGGATCATGCTGTATCGTCCGTCGCCGCGGATTGCGCATGCGTGGCGCGCGTGGCTGCTGCGATGCTTTGGCGCGAAACTGGGACCGCGCTGCCGCTTCTACCCCGCCTCTCGCGTATGGGCGCCGTGGAAGCTGGAATGCGAAGACACGGTGATGGTGGCCGACGGAGCGGAACTGTACAATCCGGCGCCGATGTTTCTTGCCTCGCATGCCATTGTGTCGCAGGGAGCGTACCTATGCGGCGCTACGCATGACTATAACGATCCAAGATTTCCCGTGGTACCGCTCCCTATGCGAATGGGACGCTATGCGTGGGTAGCGGCGCGTGCGTGTGTTTCGCCGGGAGTGAACCTTGCAGATGGGGCGATTCTCGGACTCGCTTCGGTGGCAACCAAAGATCTGGAACCCTGGTCGATTTATGCGGGAGTTCCCGCGCGCAAGGTGAAAGAGCGCAAGCGCATCGAGTAGCGGATGCGCGCCATTGCAAATTTCCGTGATTTTCGTTGTGGAGAGACTCCGATGAAGGTCGAACAGGTGCCATTCACGGTGATCGAATGGGAGAGGAAACCTGTAACCGAAGTCCCCGGCAAGAGCGGTACAGCACGCTTGCGCACCGTTATCAGTGAGACGGTGTGCGTTCGGATGGTCGACTTTACGCCGGGCTATACCGCTGACCACTGGTGCGCCCGAGGGCACATCGCATTCGTTGTTGCGGGATCGTTGAAGATTGCATTGGGAGACGGACGGAGCTTCGATCTGTGCGCGGGTTCGAGCTTTCATATTGGCGATCAAGCTGGCAGGCATCGGGTTTCGACGGATGATGGAGCGAAGGTGTTCATCGTCGATTCACTAACCCGCTGAGCCTTCGGGCAGCACGATGGGTGCGTCGGATGGCGGGAAACCTACTGCCTTGAGCTGGCGGCGATAGATTGTGTGTCCGGTAGAGACGTAGAGCGTTTGCATGTCTGCGCCGCCAAAGCAGATTCCAGCCAACTGGTGACCGGCCACCGGAAGAATCGCACGGACGCGTCCATTGCGGTCGAAGATCTGCACGCCCATGCGCGTGGCGGCGTAGGCATATCCCTCGCGATCCATGCAAATCTGGGTGACTCCGCTGTCGTTGGCGGTGTCGGGAACGTGGAACCAGTAATAAGGCTCGCCAAGCTGCAATTCGCCGTTCGGCTGCACGCGATAGCTGTAGCCGTGATGACCTTTGCTTTCTGCGGCGCAAAGCCACAACCCATCAGGGGATAAAGAAATTCCTGTGGGGCCGTTGAGGCCTTCAGCAACGACGGTTTTTTCGCCATGGGGACGGATGAGCCACACTTTGCCGGAATATGGAGCCGTGTTATTCGGTTCTGTCACGTAGATGTTTCCGGCGTGGGTCACTGTGAGTCCAATCGAGTGGATTCCCTCGGCGACGATGGTGGAATGTCCTTGGTCATTGAAGGCGACAATTCTACTCTTGGCAGTTTCGGCGACATAGAGTTGCCCATCGGGACCAAAAGCGATTCCGTTGTTTCCAGCGCTGACGGTTGCAAAGTGTTCCATTGAACCATCGGCAAGGATGCGATCGATTCCGCCGCTGGATGGATTCTGCAGGTAAACATGTCCGGAGGAATCACTCGCAAGGGCCGCAGCGGTGGAATGCTCGTTCAACACCGAAGGACTGCGATAGATCGGCGTTTGGGAGGTTCGGTTCGCGGAAGCGGCCGGATTGGACCAGACCTGTTCCCAGTGTTCCTGCGGCTGCACCACCGTCTGCAGCATGGAGTTCTTGCTGGTTCCCGCTTCCACCGGTCTGGGCCAATCTTTCCACAACCAGCGCATCACATCGGGAAGAATG
This sequence comes from Acidobacteriota bacterium, assembly GCA_021793595.1. The sequence goes on along the minus strand of JAJYSL010000035.1, from coordinate 1,558 downwards.
GATTCGCCGTGGCTGCCTTCGTGTCCCAGAACGCCCCAGGCATGATTGACTTCATATCCCGAAAATGTAAGCGCGCGCTCCATTTCCTGATTGCTCATCCACCAGTCGCCAAACTCCAGGCCGCCGGGCCAGCCATCGCGGCTGCCATCCTGAAGAAAAATACGCAGCGGTTTTGGATCGGTCTTCCGGACGAGTACCGGATAGCGATCGCCTCCGCGCATGCCGACGTAGGTGCCGATCATGCTGTAGACGCGCCGAAACGCGTCGGGACGCTGCCAGGCAACGGTGAAGGAGCCGATGCCGCCGGTGCTGCCTCCCATCATGCCGCGATCATTCGGGTTGGTGGATAGGTGGATGGGCAGGCCGTCGGGAGTTTTGTGTTGCTCCACTGCAGGCAGAAGTTCCTGCAGGATGAATTCTGCTAAAACGCTGGAAAGGCTGTCGAACTCAAAACTGCGATTGAAGCGGGGATTGCGCGGCGGATTGGCGGAAGGGTCAATTCCCGAGGAGAGCCCGATGGCGATGATGACCGGCAATTCTTTGGCATGGATCAGGTTGTCGAAAACGATCGGCAAGGTTGGAAACAAGTGATCCAACGCGATCAGCACGCATGCGGGCCGATCAGGGGCGTATTGCGCCGGGACATAGACGTCGATGGTGCGTTGTGTGCCGGGGAAAAATTTTGACTGGTCCATCGTGAAGCTGAAGACGTTGCCGATGGGAATATCTCGCTGGCGTTTAGAGTCGGGGCCAAGGGGATAATCCTGCAATAGCGGCTCCGGTTGATTTTGCGGGGTGGCCGCCGATGCAGATGGATTTGCCCATGTTGCGGTAACTCCGACCACGGCCGCGGACTTCAAAAACTCTCTTCGCTTCACTCGTTCGCGCTCCATGGAATGAAAGTATCGAAATTCCACTCAGTATAAGCGGTCAAATTTTTTGCCTGATTGGGAGCATTGTGAAAGCAAAAAAAGGCACGACCCTTAGGCCACGCCTTTTGGCAGGAAGAAGCAATTGCCTACAAAGCGTTCATATTTTGCAGGAATTCTGAATTGTTGCGCGCTTTGCCCAGCTTATCGACCAGCAGCTCCATCGCTTCGACCGGTGACAGGGGGTTAAGAACTTTGCGGACCAGCCAGGTACGCTGCAACTCATCCTTAGGGATGAGTAGTTCTTCCTTGCGGGTGCCGGAACGCTGAATATCGATGGCAGGGAAGACACGCTTGTCGACCAGCTTGCGGTCGAGAATGACTTCCATATTGCCGGTGCCCTTGAATTCTTCAAAGATCACTTCATCCATGCGGGAGCCGGTATCGACGAGTGCGGTGGCAATGATGGTGAGCGAGCCGCCTTCTTCAATATTGCGAGCGGCACCGAAGAAACGCTTGGGCCGCTGCAGAGCGTTGGAGTCGACGCCACCGGAAAGCACTTTGCCGGAGGGCGGAACGATGGTGTTGTAGGCGCGAGCCAGACGGGTGATGGAATCGAGCAGGATGACCACGTCGCGCTTGTGTTCGACCAGGCGCTTGGCCTTTTCGATGACCATTTCTGCCACTTG
>JAJYSL010000277.1 GCA_021793595.1 Acidobacteriota bacterium | reverse complement strand
GGGTTAACAGCCCAGCGCCGACCAGCAACACGACACACAGCGCCATCTGCAACGCGACAATCACCTTGCCTACCTTCGTTGTGCCTGCATCGCTCCTGGCGGTTGTTACGGTAGGCTTCACCGCCAACTCCGTACCGCCGGCAAGGGCTGCGCGAAGCGGCGCCAGTCCAAACAAGATAGCTGCCAACGCCAGCACGACAAGTGTGAACAGCAGCACGGTTCTGTCTGGAGCGAGGCTGGCATCGATCTGCGCCCAGGCTGCCAATGTCCTGGTGGCATATACGGCGAAGAACCACGCAAGAACGCCGCCAGCAGCCACGAGCAGCAGGCTCTCCGTCAACAGCAGACGAAACAGATCCCAGCGACCTGCCCCCAGCGCCAGGCGCATGCAGAACTCGCGTTGCCGTGTCGCGTTGCGTGCGATCACCAGCATCACCACGTTGCTGAGGGCAATCAGTAGCACCAGCCCCACCATCGCCATCAACATTTTTAGCGGCTTGCCGTACTCCGCGTCATACCCAGGGAAGCCCTTGGCATCGACCAGGCTGAGTGTTGGTTTTCTTTCTCCTGCTTGCGGATTGCCCAGTCCGGCATAGGCCGCGGTCTGAAATGCTGACTGTAGTTCCGCGACGGCCTGCGATTTGTTAACTCCGGGAGCGAGACGTCCGATCAGTCGCAGACACCACCATTTGGGATTGGAAATATATATCTTCCCGTCTTCAGGAGGGTTGCTCCACGCATTCAGCTCGACCCGGTTCTGCAAGGGAACCCACAGATCGGTCGAGCCGCCTTCTTCCAAACCCTGAAAACCACGTGCCGCCACTCCGACGATGGTGAAAGGCACACTTTTCACATAGATCGTCTTTCCCAATACGTCGGGATCTCGCGAGAAGCGTTGTGTCCAGTAGTCGTAGCTGATCACGGCAACAGGCGCGTGATTGGCCTCATCCTGTTCGGTGAATCCGTGTCCCCGCGCCATGTTCACGCCCAAGCCAGAGAAAAAATCGCCGCTGACCATGTCCGCGGTGGCTTCCTCCGGCTCGGCTCCATAGCGGACTGCAATTTTATTCCCGGATAAGGGAACGTAGGCCATCACCGGCTTCAAGCCTCGATCTTGCCGCCGGAGCGCGTCGTACACCGCATAGGAGAATGTGTTGTGAGTATCGATCGTGCCGATTCCGCGAGGATCACCGCTGGTGCGCAAATACATCAACTGCTGCGGATTGGCCACTGGCAGTGACCGCAGCAACACCGCATTCATGACGCTGAAGACCGCCGTGTTCGCGCCCATTCCAAGCGCCAGCGTCAAAATGGCCGTGATGGCAAACCCGGGCGATTGCCACAAGGAGTGCAGTCCAAAGTGCGCGTCGCGCACCAGCCGGTCGAACCACATCCATCTCCCTTTTGTGTAGAAGCGTTCCTGGGCGACGCGAACATTGCCGAATTCGCTGCGCGCTTTTTGTCGCGCTTGTTCCGCGCTCATACCCTGCTGCCTCAGATCGTCGGCTTCGATTTCCAGGTGCGATCGGATTTCTTCCGCAAAGTCTTCCACGCTTCGCTTGCGTCGAAACATGTTCCTAGACCTCCTCGACATTGGGACTGAAGGCTCCATCCAGAACCAATCCCATTGCCCGCGCCAGCCGCCGCCACTCGCACGTCTTGGCCACCAACTGCTCGCGTCCTTTTGCGGTCAAGGTATAAAAACGCGCCTTCCGGTTGTTTTCACTCACGCCCCAGCTGGCGCGAATCCACTTCTTATCTTCCAGCCGCTGCAGAGCCACATAGAGCGATCCATGATCGACAAAAAATACCTCTTCCGACTGACGCTGAATCAATCGCGCCACTCCCTGCCCATGGCACGGGCCCAGCACTAGCGTCTTCAGAATCAGCAGGTCAAGAGTTCCCTGCAACAAGGCGATGCGATCTTCGTTATTTACTTGGGTAGCCATTCGACCCAAGCATGGCCCTCCTCGGGTAGAATGTCAACCCAAGGGATGCCCGAAGAGCAGAGCCCTGGCAGAGGAGGTACTCGGGGCTCAAGCGTTGAGATTTGTGTGAGGCGCGTCTGCTCTCACGAACTGGAATGCCCGTGAATTTCCGAATCCAAAAATGCGTGTAGACGAGTGCTATACCCTACAGGCAGCTCAAACACGCGATCGTCTGCCGTGAGAATCAATATGTTCCGTGTGGAATCGAGGATCGCAGAACAAATCTCGCAGTGTTCCAGGTGGGTTTGCACCATTTCGCGAACTTCGGGCGACAACGTGTCATCCAGATATCCCGAGAGCTGGTCCCAAACGTGTTTGCAATCTATAACCATGGGAACCACCTCCGTTTCGGATTCACTTGCTTCAATTGCGGAGCCAACTCTCTCTGCAACGTCATCCTAGCGCGATGCAGTCTTACCTTCACAGCCGCGACGCTGATGCCCAGCACTTCCGCGGTTTCAAGAATTGTCAGCTCCTCGACATCGCGCAGCAGAAACGTTTCTCGATAGATCAGCGGCAGCGCATCCACAGCCTTCTGCAGCATCCGCCGGACGTCCTCACGTTCCAGGGTCTCGGACGGAATCTCTCGCCAATCGCGTAGCAGCGCAGGCGATGTATGCCCCTGTTCGTCTGCAGACTCATCCAGCGATTCCATCTTGACAGAACTCGTCCGGCGCAGTCGGCTCCTTGCTTCATTCAATGCAATACTCACCAACCACGTGCTGAATTTCGCTTCTCCGCGAAAGCTCACCAGGTTGCGGAACGCCTTGAGAAACGCCTCCTGGGCTACATCTTCCGCATCTGCTTCGTTCTTGAGCAATGTGAGTGCCATGACATAGACGCTGCGCTCATACGGACGAATCAATTCGTGAAATTCGTTCGTATTTCCCGCAAGGATCGAGGAGATCATCTGCACCTCGTTCCTGAGTACGGTATCCGTACTCATGGAGTCTCGGCCCACACGCGATAGCGTTTTGCCAACACTGCGTCTAGGGAGATACATCCCGCACCGAATACCAGAATCATCGCGGATGCAAACAGGAACGTATACGGATCAGCGCCATAGAACTTTCCGGGATTTGAGAAAACTGCGAGCAGCGCGTCCCGAGAAGCCGTCCAATAAGCGACCAGCATGTCACAAGCCAGCAACAGGCCAATCAGTTGCGAGCCCAGGCCGACTATCAACAGAATTCCACCGATAAATTCCAATCCTGAGATGAAATATGCACTCGCGGCGGGGAATGGAATATTCAGGCTGGCTAAGAAACTCGTGACCTTGCCAAGATGGGTCAGCTTGCCCCAGCCGGTCTGAATGAATTGCCATCCCCAGTAAAGTCTCACAGCCAGCAGGAATGGAGACTTCAGATAGGAAACCAGGGCAGAAAATCGCACATAGAGTTTCAGCAACACCTTCATCATGCCTCTTCCTTTTCCAATTCTGGTGGAGGTGTGCAGAACCATCCCATCGCGTTCCAATATTGAAAAGCATCGTGGATGCGCTTCGCCCGCTCCCGCTCCGGCAAACTGCTATCGTAGAATCCAGCTTCCAGTGCTTCCGCGAGTGTTTTCCCTGCCTGCAACGCCTTCAGCATGCAATAGTCTTCGCGTTCTACGCGCCGGTAATACACGGTATTTTCGAATCGATGTACCAGAATGTGCAGATGCTCACGCTTCATACCGCCAATTGCACGCAGCCGCCTCGCCGCGTGTCCGGTGGAGGCATTATTGCTGGAGCCATCGCTGCTGCCACTCTCGCTGCGGACCGCGATCAGGGCATCGTCAATTGCGAAATGGGCCTCCACCAGCCGCAGGTAGGGCTGCAAACTAATTCGCGATTCCTCTCCAATCGTTTGCACCGCCTCGGGCGTCAAACGCGGCCAAACTGCTCCGTCATACGCCTCGATGTGCGCCCACTCCAGCGCCGCCATCTCGTTCGCCAGCTTGCTGCGCGGTTCAGTCCATTGTGGATTTTTCTTCAACCATTCCAACAATCGTGATCCAAGGTTTCGCAAAGTGAAGGAGGTGGAGGGACACGCTTCCAGATAAGCTCGCATCAAACCCTGAAATCTTTTTTCCCCAACGACGGCCTGTAACCCGGGAAAATCCTCCTGAAAACTTGAAAATAGCCGAAACCAATATTGACGGTTATAGATCTCCAGACGCTCAAAGGAGGTGAGCCGGCTGTTCGGCCGAATGAATGCGGCCGCCTCACGCTCAGTCGATTCGCCCGTGATCCGTCTCTTGCGCATGCCTTCCTTCTGCGTCAGTGGCTGCATCACGCACGCCGCCATCCTCTGCTGCAGCTCCTGTAGCTGGCTGGGCATCACGCCACCTCCTGCGCGGAATTGGCTCGGGTCTCGGCGGCGGCATGCAGATACTTGTTCGCTTTTAACGCCTCTGCATGCACCTCTTCGAAGGATGGAATGCTGTCGTCCCACTCCAGAAGCGTCGCCGTCGGGCCGCACCGCTCAATGGCTCGCGCATAAAGATTCCAAACCTTATCCAGCACCGGATGATCGTGCGTGTCGAGAGTGTATTTCTTAAACTTCGAGTGGCCGGCGATGTGAATCTGCGCAACGCGATCGGCCGGCACCGCCTCCAGGTAGTCGTGAGGATCGAAATCGTGATTCTGGGACGAGACATAGATATTATTGACATCGAGCAGAATACCGCAATCGGCCTGCTCCACCACCTCGTTCAGAAACTCCCACTCCGTCATTTCGGAAACATGAAATTCAGCATAGCTACTCACGTTTTCCACCACTACCGGTACCTCGACAAAGTCTCTTACCTGCCGGATCTTCTCCGCAGTCAGCCGCGCCGCCTCAAACGTATAAGGCATGGGCAAAAGATCATGAGTATAACGCCCATCCACGCTTCCCCAGCACAGATGATCGGAGAGCCACGGCGTCTTGGTGCGACGCACCAGAGCCTTTAAACGCTTCAAGTGCTCGCGATTCAGCGGATCGGCAGACCCAAAGTACATCGAAACCCCGTGTTGCACAACACGGTATTGCTCCAGAATGCTATCCAGAATGGCCAAGGGTCGACCGCCATCGATCATATAGTTTTCCGAGATAATCTCGAACCAGTCGACAACAGGCTTCTTCTCCAAAACATGGCGGTAATGCGGCACCCTCAGCCCGATTCCCACTCCGTAATTGGAAAACCCATTAAAACGATTTGCCGGCATTGCTCCACCTTCCACGTATCGATTCAAAAGCCTCTCCTGGGAAGAGACCTGACGATCTCTTCCCAGGACAAGACCCAGCAAGCGGTTTTCTACTTTGGCATCTTTGAGCCGTCGGTGGCGCAACCGCCCTTGCCCTTGCAGCTATTCTTGCCTTTGCAGCCATTGTCACTGGACTTGCATCCGCCCTGCCCCTTACAGTCATTCTTTCCCTTGCAGGAATGTTTACTGACCATGGACTGGGCAGCAGCGGTGGAAATGCCCAAGATGGCATTGCCTCCGGCCGAAACCGTCGTCGGTGTTGTTGTTGCTGCGTTGAGCACCATGCTGCCGCCGCCGAGCAGACCGCTCACAGCTGCGCTCAACATAATGGCTTTCAGTGACTTGTTCATTGTGAATCCCTCCTGGTTTTTAAGACTCGCGGAATTGTGCTGTCTATGCATCCTTAGAGGTAGAAGCATCCCAAGAGGTTACAGCCAAGCGAATTATTTTTTGAAAGATTCCGAAATTCAGGAGCAGTCTGAAACTCTTGCCGCTCAACCGCGTCCTATCCTCATCGCCACCACAGGGGCTCAGAAGTGCCAATCCCCTTTCAGGCCACCTCGAGAAAATCTTGAAAGATTCAGTTGCCGAGCGGAGTTGTGATACTAGATTAGCCTACCTGATACGAAGCTAGGTACAAAAACTCATCACTACCTT
>JAJYSL010000276.1 GCA_021793595.1 Acidobacteriota bacterium | reverse complement strand
GCTGGTGATCGGGCTTTTGTTGGTGCCTATTGGCGCATTTTTCTACCTGAACTTTGGGAATCCCCCGGTCGCGGTCGCCGATGCGCCGTTCCCTTTTGAAAAGCAGATTGTGCACGTGCCGCTGCATGCGCGTATTGCGAAAGACATGCCCAAATCGGTGCCGATTCAGCCCACGGCGGACAATCTGACCGCAGGAGCGCAAATTTATCGCCAGAATTGCGCCTTCTGCCATGGTTTGAATAATCAGAACTCCACCGTGGCGCCGCACATGTACCCGCATGCTCCCCAGCTATGGCACGCGCACGGCAGCCAGAACGTGGTGGGTGTCAGCGACGATCCGCCGGGAGAAACGTATTGGAAGGTCGCCAATGGAATTCGCCTGACGGGGATGCCGGCGTTTGAGCAGATTCTTTCTTCCACGCAGATGTGGCAGGTCAGCCTGCTGCTGGCGAATGCCAACAAGCCGTTGCCGCAGTCGGCGATGGATATCCTGGCACAACCGCTGACGTTCGTTTTGCCGACGCCGCAAGCACCGACACAACAAACACCAACCCCCAGGTAAGGAAGCACAAAAGTGGCTGACGCTCGTACTGAGTTTGCTGCGTTAGGGCCCGACTGAAGGTGGGCCCCCTACAAACCAACAGTTTGAAGGCTTCGACGAAACCCTTTAGGAAATCGGCTCTCTTCGTTCTAGTGCTGAATGGAGTAGGTGAGGCCGGTATTGAACTGCACTGAATTGCCTTGGAAACCTGGGGGCGGATCGTTCAAGTAGCTGTCAATCAGACCCACTGAAAATCCAAAATTCTTGAAGACCGGGAAAGTCGCGCCTACAGCAACGTTGGCCGTGTAGTCCGATGGGCTGTTCCATGCCGGGTTGAACATGGCAATTTCAGTGAACACAATCTTCTTGGGAAAATTGCGGAGATAGTTGTCGCCGAAGCTGGAACCGATGAGGTTGTTAGTGTAGGCGGGAGCAGTTGGGGACGCGGAAAACGACTGTTTGGTGTAATCGATGACGCCGCTAACGTCCAGTTCCTGCACGGTATTTTTGATCACGGTATATCCGGCGCCGGCACCGTAGAGTTGCTGCAGATCCAACCCTTGAGAATAGTTATGGTCCCACGCTCCCTGCTCCAGCAAATAGAAGCGGGGACTGAGATATTCATCCTCTTCAAGGCCGCCATGCAGAATGTTGGTTTTCACGGTGGGCGTATTTGGCTGCGTGACCTTGCCGTAGTTGCTGTTGAAGTTCAGCAAGGTACGCAGGCGGGCCGGCATCCAGGTAATCGGAGGAACGATTCGAGACAGGGCAACCCCAGTGTTGAGGCTGATACTGTTCTGTGTGGAATTGACGGTACTAGCGCCCGCCGAGACGGTACCGGTGATGCCCTCGGTCAATCCTTGTTTCTTGTTGACATTTTTGTCGAATGTAGGCTGATCGACGATATAAGCGATACTTTTTACCGGAATCTGTTTCGTGCCGCTTTGCGTGGTCACGGTCAAGGTATCTCCTGCAATGGAGATGGTGCCGATGGGGATGTCGAGATTCGCCTTCTTGCGGCTGACAGGCGCGCCGGATTCAATGACAGCAAACGGCTCCTGGGTATGCAATTCTTTCAGCTTGTCCCACGGCACCTTGACCGTGCCGGCGTTGTCACTGGCGAAAAAGACGGTTCCGCCAGCCTCGTGGTCGAGTTTTCCAGTTAACTTGTCGCCGTTGGAAAAAACCAGCACGTCGGGGCCGGGTTTGGCGGCTGCATCGGCGGCCTGGGTTGGAAGTGTTTGGAACAGGCAACCTGCTAGAAACAGGCACGGAAATATCGAAGTCAACTGGCTAAAGAGTCGGGAGTATTTCGCTTGAATTCGCATAATTTTACGGGTTCCTGGGAGCTTCGATGCGGCTAGATTCGGTGCGTGTTGGTCGACACCGTAAGAATCTATCGAGCCGTACTACACTATCAAACGAGAGAGGGCGTGAAATGTCCAATGGATTCTTGAATAAGATCGGTCGCGCGCTTTCAATATTCGGTGTGTCCAGTCCGGATGATGTGCGCAGAATGCAAGTCAGGAAGGTGCCTGCAACCGCTGTGGAACCCGCGCCATCCGCAGCTTCGCAGGATACCGCCGACGAGACTGCATCGCAGGAAAAGCGAACGGAAGACGAGTAGCGCTGCAGTTTGCGGGCGCGAGGGCTTTTTGAGCGCACGCAATTCCTGGCGCTCGATGTTGCGAGGCTGCAAAACTGGAACGCGAGCGGGTAAACTGGAACCATGGGGATTATGCGACAGCAGGCTCTGGACGCCTTTGCGTCGGACGATTTGATTGGGCTGGGCATGGAGGCCAACGCGGTGCGGCAGAAGCTGCATCCGGAGGGCGTGGTCACCTACATCATCGACCGCAACATCAACTACACAAATTTCTGCACGGAATATTGCACGTTCTGCGCTTTCTATCGCCCGCTGAAAGGCAAGCTGGCGGCGGAAGGGTACATCCTCGACTTCGACACGATTTATGAGAAGATTCGCGAAACCGTGGAGATGGGCGGCACGGGCGTGCTGATGCAGGGCGGTCTGCATCCTGATTTGAAGATCGACTGGTTTGAGCGGTTGCTGACCGGCATCAAGCAGCGCTTCCCTTCCATCTGGCTGCATTGTTTTTCCGCGTCGGAGATTCTCGCAATTGCGGAATACAGCGAATTGTCGGTGCGGGATACGATTGCGCGGCTGCGCGATGCTGGACTGGATTCGATTCCCGGCGGTGGCGCGGAAATTCTGGATGATGACGTGCGGCATCGCATTGCCCGACTGAAATGCGGCACAGAAGAATGGGTGCTGGTGCACCGCACCGCCCATCAGCTGGGCATGCGAACCACGGCAACCATGATGTTCGGCGTGGGCGAGACGTTTGAGCAGCGCGTGAATCACTTTGAAACGCTGCGCCGGCTGCAGGACGAAACGGGCGGATTCACTGCATTTATTCCATGGAGTTTTCAACCGCATAATACGGCGCTGGGCGGACGCGGCTGGGACGAAGCGACCTCGGTCGAATACCTGAAAGTGCTGGCGATTTCGCGGCTCTATCTGGACAACATTTTGAATGTGCAGTCGAGCTGGGTGACACAGGGACTGAAAGTGCTGCAGATGGGCCTGCGCTTCGGCGGCAACGATGTTGGCTCGGTGATGCTGGAAGAAAATGTGGTGAAGGCGGCGGGAACAGCGAACCACACCACGGAAGAAGAACTGCGCCGCGTCATTCGCGATGCCGGATTCAAGCCGGTGCAGCGCGACACCCTGTATCGGACGATGTTTCTGAATTAATCCGACCAAGTCTTCGTTTGGCAACGGACTTAAATGGTTTGCAGGCGGGTCCAGGTGCGGCGCAGAGCTCGGACCACCCATCGGGTCATGAGAATGGCAATCACGATGAAGGCGATGGCGATGCCGGCGGCGGTCCAGGGATGCTGGGTCACGAGCCAGGTGAGGCCGACGGCGAGGCCATCTTCGCCGGCGCTGAGTGTGATGTTGGAGATAGGCTCGGGGCTGGGAGTAACGACGGCGCGCACGGCGGTTTTCGAGCTATGCGCCACCATCGCGATGGCAGCGCCGCCGAGGGTCGCCAGCAGCTGCATCTCCGGTGAGAGGTGAGCGCTGGCGCGATACGCGAGCAGTCCTGCGACCGGGACGCGGATGAAGGTGTGCAGCGCGTTCCAGACCATATCGATACCGGGAATTTTGTCGGCGACAAATTCGGCGAAAAATAAAGTTCCGCTGACGGCGATGACAATCCAGTTGCCAAGGATTTCCAGGCCTGGCGGCAGGACGACCCAAGGGGTATGCGCCAGCAGACCTAGGGTGAGCACGGTGGCGTAGACATTGAGGCCTGCGGCAAAGCTGGCGGCGATGATGATGGCTGCAATCGTACTGGGTGTAAAGGCGCTCACTTGCAGCGAATTCTATCTATTCCGGGGCGGCGCGTCACGGAAAACCGGAGGCACGTGCGCGGCCCAGGTTTTTCTGTCACGTACAATGAAGCGAATAGCTTACTTCTGTGGAGGCCCTTTTCGGGGCGATGTCGTTCACGTCCATTACTTCAGTCTGGAACCTTGGATGGGTCACGGGGCCGGCGCTGGCCGGGCGGGAGGGTCTGTGCGCGATGATCTTTGCGCCGCAACACGGACTGCTGCATTACCTGCACGAACAGCAGGTGGCGAATCGGACTTTCGGTCATCTCTACACTTGGAACTGGTTCGATGCGTCGCTGCTGATTCCCTATTTTGTGCTGATGGTGATCCTGGCATTTTACGGAATCCATCGCTATCAGCTGGTGTGGCTCTACTACCGGTATAAGAAGAATGCGACGCGCGAAGCTCCGGAGAAGTTCACGGATCTGCCGTTCATTACGGTACAGTTGCCCATCTTCAACGAACAATTTGTGATTGACCGGCTGGTGGATGCGTGTTGCCGTCTGGAATATCCGCGCGATCGAATGGAAATCCAGGTGCTGGACGACTCGACCGATGAGACGCAAGAGGTGGCGGCAGCGGTGGTGGAGCGCTATCGCAGCGGATTGCATGGCGAGCCGCAGCCGATTGTGTATATCCATCGCACGAATCGCCATGGATACAAAGCGGGCGCGCTGGACAATGGATTGAAGACGGCAAAGGGCAACCTGATTGCGATGTTTGACGCGGACTTTGTGCCGTCGCCGGACTGGCTGATGAAGGTGGTGCATCATTTTTCCGATCCGAAAATCGGCATGGTGCAGACGCGCTGGACGCACCTGAATCGCGACTACAGTTTTTTGACCCAGGTGGAAGCGATTCTGCTCGACGGGCATTTTGTACTGGAGCACGGCGGGCGTTCGCGGTGCGGAGTGTTTTTCAATTTCAACGGCACTGCGGGTATGTGGCGGCGGGAAGCCATTGACGAAGCAGGCGGCTGGCAGCACGACACCCTGACCGAAGACACAGACCTGAGCTATCGGGCGCAGTTGGTAGGTTGGCAATTCAAATATCTGCAGGATGTGGAATGCCCGGCAGAGCTGCCGATTGAGATGACGGCCTTCAAGACACAGCAGGCGCGCTGGTCGAAGGGGTTGATCCAGACCTCGAAGAAGATTTTGCCGCAGGTATTTCGCCGCTCCGATGTTTCGTTCCATAAAAAGCTGGAAACTTTTTACCATCTGACGGCCAACATCAGTTACCCGCTGATGGTGCTGCTGTCTATTCTGCTGATGCCGGCGATGATCATCCGCTTCTATCAGGGATGGTTTCAGATGCTGTATATCGACCTGCCGCTGTTTATGGCGTCGACGTTCTCCGTGTCGTCGTTTTATTTGATCTCGCAAAAAGAACTGTATCCGGGGAAGTGGTATCGCTCGCTGCTGTACCTGCCGTTTGTGCTGGCGCTGGGTGGAATCGGGCTGACGCTGACGAACGCGCGGGCGGTGATGGAGGCGTTGTTTGGGATCAAAAGCCCGTTCAAGCGGACGCCGAAGTACAGGGTGGAGAAGCGCGGAGAGAAATCGCAGGCGGCGAAGTATCGCAAACGTTTGGGATTGTTGCCGTTGGTGGAGATATCGATCAGCGCGTATTTCGCTCTCACCATTTGGTATGCGATTTCAAACGCCAACTACATCACGATTCCGTTTCTGTTTCTGTTCATGTTCGGCTATGGATACACGGCGGTACTGAGCGTGACCCAGGGGATGTTTGACCGCTTCCGAGGAGTTGCGAACGCGGATGAGTCCTCTCCCAAGCCGTTTCCGGTGGGCGTTTAGGAGCAAAAGAAAACGCGCTCCGAAGAGCGCGCTTTTTGTGGAATGCAAAGTTAAAGTTTACCAGCGGACGCCGATAATTACCGGGACAAGCGCGGCGTT
>JAJYSL010000275.1 GCA_021793595.1 Acidobacteriota bacterium | reverse complement strand
ATCGAACTTTTGCTGATCACCGCCCTGCAGCGCATTCATGTCCACATCGTCGATCGCTTTTTCCAGCGTTGCCGTTTCTGCGGACACATTCTTGGCAAGATCGGGAACCAGCAGCGCAGCCGATACAAACTCGGTATAAAGATCCTGCGGATTTGGACGATTCGCGGGTGGATCGATCTCAATTTGAATCGGTGGTATAAATTTGGGCCGGGACGACTCTCCAATCCGAACGGCGATCAGAACCTTTTCGCCGGGCTTGGCGGAACTGAACAGAACAACAGGTTCCAGATCCTCACCTCCGGCTACACGCTGGCCGTTGAAGTACACAGTTACGGAATCGCTCCTCCAGGACCGGATCCAGATCTTGGAGCCCGTCAGATCGTAGCCGTGCAGAGTCTTAGGAACTTCTACCCAGGTCCGCAACCAGACAATATCAGTGATGTTCGACCGGTACGGGGCGTGAACCGTTTGCCATGAGGAATCATCCAAATTGACCGCTTCTCCGTGCGCCATATCCCCGACATGCAACCGCCAATCCTCCACCGGAATGGAACTCAGCTTGGACAGTCCTTCCACCACCGCCTGGGACTGGGTCGATAAAGCCTTCAAAGCGGCGGACGTTTGTGCGCCAGCAAAATTATTAGCTGCCCGAGCCCTCGCGTTTTGCTGCGCATAGGCGCAAGAAGAAACAACAAGAAGCACAAATAACGCAGCAGTAGTTCCAGCGAAACTCCCGCGACGCAGACGCGGCGATGGGATGTGGGGCAACGAATCAAACATGGGGCGGACTCCTCAAGGAATGTTGAAATGCAAAAAATAGTTCGTCGAAATTACACGACGAGCAGATGTCTTGGATTATGCCTCGCTAATCATATAGCACGAAAAAAATGTGTCAAGGTAGGAGGAAAACCGGGATAAACCTCCGCAATCAAGGGTCATAAGCGGTCTCTCCAAAATCCATGCAACACTCTGATATAGATTGGTTTGCAATGGCTAATCCCGCAGGTTTTCTGCCGCCGTAGGCCGCGCCAACCTGTCGACCATCACCGCTCCTCTCCATGCATGTGGACAGGCAGAGTAAGACCATCCAGCATATCGTCGACTCTTTGAGGATCACCGCAATCCAGGGATCAAATTTCTCCGATTGAGAAGGTTGTAACATCATCCACATCGCAACTCGATCCGTTAGGATGGTTGTGGCCAAGTCCGATGAAAATACGTCGCCATCCCGCTCAATACCTGTTCTCCGTTTCACTGATTCTGCTGCTTGGGCACTGCGCTACGGGCATTGCGCAACTCGCCACAAACGCGTCGCGCTCGCCGCAATACGCCAGGCTGCAACAAAGGCTGGCCCGCGGCTGGAACACTTGGGACACGCACAGCGTCCTCACCCAGGTTCTGCTGCCGGAAGGATTGGCTGTTCGCGTCGGGATCAAGCATCAAGGAACGGAAGGTTCAGACGGCTTTCTACCCGCCGCGTTGATCGGCCGCCAAGGGAAAGACGACGAGCAGGTGATTCCCGGTCCCCACTCCTACAATGGCAGCTACACCGATTTGAAGCTCCGGTGGCGCGGTCATCTGATCCGCATTCAAAGCGCGCATGACGGGAACGACCTGGTGATGCTTGCTACGCCGCTGCCGTCCGCCAAAACTTCCCATCTTCCACCGGAAATCGTCTTCTCTGTCGGAATGCTTTGGAATCAACCTGGCATAGTCATCAAGAGCGGCGATCAAATCGAATCGCGCCTTCCGGATCGAACCATCCACCTGTACTTGTCCGGAATTGATACCGCGGATGTGAATGTTCCCGTTTCAGGAGCCTATTTTTCCGCGGATCTGAAATCACCCATTGGACTGAGCACAGGAAAACCACGAACCCTGGAGGAGATTGAAGGTGCTTTACAGCACGAACACCTTGCCTATGATCGCTCTCTGGCTGCGTTCGGCAGTCGTGCACCGATCGCGGACGCCATCCAGACCGTGATCGGTTGGGACACGATCTACGAACCTGAAGGCCGGCGAGTGATTTCCCCTGTCAGCCGCATCTGGAGCGTTCAATGGGGCGGATATGTTCTTTTCGACTGGGACACGTTTTTTGCCGCAACGCTGGCCTCGGTTGGAGATCGGGATCTCGCCTACGCCAATGCCATCGAAATCTGCCGCGAGGCCACTCCTCAGGGCTTTGTTCCGAATTATGCGCGCAGCAACGGGTGGAAAAGCTCAGATCGTTCGGAACCTCCCGTTGGGGCGATCACGGTGCTGGGCTTGTACCGGAGGTTTCATGATCGCTGGCTCCTGGAAGACACCTTTACTCCCCTCCTCAACTGGAATCGCTGGTGGGCGCACCATCGCGACCGGCAAGGTTACCTGGTGTGGGGCAGCGATGGCGAGAATCAACCTGTAAATCTCGACGACAAGACAGCTGGAACTCGTGCCGGCGCCATCCTCGAATCGGGCCTCGATAACAGTCCAATGTATGACAGCGCCACCTATGACCCGGCGACCCATCAGCTGGCCTTCGCCGATGTTGGCCTGATGGGAATGTACATTGCCGACTGCGACGCTCTCGCTACGATAGCCAACATTCTAGGCAAAACGCCCGAGGCCGAAGAACTGCACCGTCGGGCGGCAAGATATCGCGCTTCGCTGGCGACCTTATGGGATCCGAAGACAGGAATTTTTCTAAACAAGGACCTGCGCACCGGCCAATTCAGCCACCGTCTTTCGCCAACGAATTTCTACCCGTTGCTGGCGCGCGCTGCCACTCCGGAGCAAGCGCAGCGCATGGTCGACGAACATCTTCTCAACCCCAAGGAATTCTGGGGACAGTGGGTCATCCCCTCGATTGCCAGAGATGATCCAGCTTTCTACGACCAAAACTACTGGCGCGGCCGAATCTGGGGGCCGATGAATTATCTGGTCTATCTGGGACTGCAAAACTACGATCAACCCGATATCAACCGGGCGAGAGGAGATCTCGCGCAGAAATCGTTGGAACTGTTCTTGAAGGATTGGAAAGCAAATGGCCATGTGCATGAAAACTACAATGCCATTACCGGAAGCGGCGATGACGTAAGAAACAGTGACCGCTTCTACCATTGGGGTGCGCTGCTGGGATTGATGGACCTGGAAGAACACCCTATCCTTGTACAAGCCAAGTAGAATGTGCCTGGATCAGGGTCGCGACTTCGAAAATTATGCCGCCCGGCCGGGATACAAAATTTATCGCCTGCAGGTCCTGGTTCGCATCAGCAGAATCAAGCAAACTCCGAATCAACCCGTTTCCATCTGTAGCGCATTTTCACTTTTATTGTGTTGTTTTGAGGACGATTCCGTGTAGCTTTCCTTCCACCCCAGCGACGAAGACCTGCCGCTGGGGCCCCGGTTCACGGAAGAGATGCGCCGCGCAGGAGCGCTCCGACATCCCCACAGGCAAAAGTTATTTACGCTTGAGCACCTTTCCAGTGTTGGCATCCACGTAGACAACGTAACCACCCGATTTCGTATCGCCCCACACTAGATACCACACCGGGCCCTGAAATTTGTACGTGTCGCCAAGTTCAAATGCTGAAAGCTTTTTCTCGGAATTTTTCTTCAGCCACGCATCCGCATCTGCAGCCGCAGTGCTGTATGCGGCATCCGAATCAATATTGAACGCGGAGAGGTCAACCGGTTCCGTATCGCGCGTTGCACCGCCCCAGGGCAATGCGAGGCCTGCATCCACCCCCTTTTGAATGTCCGGAGGGGCTGCGGCGATGGCGTAAGTGTACACGCGATATTGACGCAGGCTTGGCGAAGCGAACGCCGCCTGCCACATCGCCGCTTTGCCCTCTGCATTCGTGAATCCCGGTACGTCCTTCGACGTGATTCTCAGTGTCTCGATATCCGGTGCCCAGCTTCTGGCAGCTGTATACATTGGCCAGAAGGCCGTTTTGGCAGTCACAAGTGCGGGAGGGCCCGCCGGCTTCTGTACCGCTTCCGATGCCGTATTGGCGGCGGGTTTGGTCGATTGGGATGAGCAGCCCGCAAAAAGCAGGACAGCGACAGTCGTTGCACTTACCGCAAATTGCTTGAACACAGTCCTCATTGAAATCCTCCACTCGCTGCGTTTCTAGTTATGCTGCGGCGAAGACGCCGGCTTTCCTTCCGTCGCAGTGTTGCAGTAGCTATGCGCTGGGCAAGAGTGAAGCGATGACTACGCCCCTATATACAATACAAGCGACCCAGCATTCGCCGGCATTTTGCAACGGATCATTATAGTCCGTTCGCAATTCTGTCAACCTATTCCTAGCGTACGGTCCTTAGTGAAGATACTTCACATGGCTCCAATCCACTGGGTGGGAGCGCAGCTCCTGGTAAATCGCCGAAGCCTGTGCATATGGGTCTCCGTGCGGAATCAGCACGGAATGATCCGGGCGCAGATTCCAGGCGTTTTCCACGGCGAACCAGTCAACTGGCTTTGGCTCAGTGTTTGTTCTCATGGCGATGGCAAGGCTGTCGAAGTAAAGCTTCCAACGCTGGTAATAAAGATCGCCCACTAAACCCGACCAATCTTTGTTGGCATAGTCATGTAAATGTTCGCTGACTTGGCGATCTCCCCAAGTGGTGAGCAGCGACCGCACATCGTATTGCAATGCCTTTTCTTCGGTGGGGCTGCCGGCCCAGGATTTGGGAGCTTCCAACCATGGCCCTAACAGAAACCAACGATTCGTCGCCAGAAGACTCTCCTCCGCTTTCATCAGATGGAGCCATTCTTGAGTGAGCGATGCAAATTTAGCTTCGTCTCTGGCGCGATAGGCGTTTCCAATCTGCGGCAACAGAGCATACGCACGATTGTCTACGGTCTGACGCGCGATATTCACCAAATCGTATTGGTAGGTTTCCGATCCACGCAGTTTGGACGCGACTGCAAGTAGTTCCGGTAGAACACCCTCAAACTCGGCTGGATCGTACGCAACGTCCGTTCCACCCCAGGAGGGCTTGGGTGCGAGGCTGGGTCGCGTGTTCAACAACGATTCCTGTGCCGCTTCTCGATCAGCCGGCATGTGGTAGGCGGAATGCAACAGGATTTGCCAGGCGCGATCCGCGTGAGGATCATAGCCTCCATAGCGGCGTTCTGCGTACGCGGAAAACCATTGCTGCACATCTACCGGCTTGGTGTGCCAGGCCATTTCCATGAAAAATGCGAAGGCAGCTGGATCGGTATCCAGGCCCTCGTTGTAAAAGGCGATGCCTTGCATATGACTTCCCGGAGCCATGCCAAATTTCGGTATCCGTGCCGCATACGCCTGCAGATGCGCGCCCAGAGTATTGCGACCGCCAAAACCCCAGATGGCGCTGTACAGATAAGGAGCGTCTTTGTAATCAATCTCCGGATTATGCTGCAAATTTTTGTTCAGTTCTTCGTCCACAATCATCAGCTTGCTGCGATCGACCGCATCGATCAAGGCCGGTTTTGGATTCCCTCCCCAAGCCAGCATCATCCAGTAGGCTCCGGGATGAGCAGCTTCCAGGGCGCGTTGCACGGCGACCGAGCCGGCGCCAACAGGAACATCACCCGGTGTGCCACCCTCCTGAAATACCTCCATGTTGTAGATCGAAGTATTTCCATAAAGCTCCCGCTGATGCCGATAAAAATCGGCCGCAATCTTCCGAAACATTGGATCGCGAGGATCGAGCCAGTCAGGCCGGGCGAATCCATTCCAATCTCCTTGTGGAATGACATGCGCTTTCGGATACTTCTGGACAAATCCAGTGGGCACTAGGTGTGGTGTATCAACAGGTTGTTCCGATTTAAGCCGGAACGGGTAATGGGTGGAGCAAGGCCCAGACTACTGTGCGGGCGATGCCAGTTGTATGCGTGCAACCAGGAGCGAAGCTCG
>JAJYSL010000274.1 GCA_021793595.1 Acidobacteriota bacterium | reverse complement strand
CATTGGCTGCTTCCCTTCCGTCCCCACCATAATTGCGCGCATGCGATTGGCGCGCCGCAGATCGAAAGGAACATTGTTGTACTGGACGATTTCGGTCGCCATTCCGTCGAGATTTACGCCCAGCATGGGAAGCGCGTTCCCCATATTGAATCTGCTCGAAATGTCCACTGGCGCAATCGAGGTTTCCGTCTGGCTGGGGGGAGTTGTCCCACTGAGGCGAACGCGAATGGCTGGCATCATGGATTGCACCCGCGCCGACAAGTCCTTGCCCTCGATGACCTGACCGGTCCAGAGAATATTGCTGCAACCAAGGAAGGTAGACAGGAGGTCCTTTCCAAAACCAATTTCGTTGGTGGCAAACCATGCCGAGGGAGCGCCGCCTAGCAGCGTGGGGAGTTTCTTGCGCGTTTCATAGTGTTCGATGTTGGGCTCGAAGTTGCCGAAGACCTGCTGAAAACCCATCTTATCGAGGTAGGCTTCGTTCAGTTCGGCGGAGCCTAGCTGCCTCATTCGATTGCTCCAGAACCAGTTGTAGATCAGGCAGTCTTTAGGAATCAGACGCTCCACCTGTTCAGGAGTCAGGCCGCCGGGAGAGTGGTATATCCAGCCATCCGGCGCTACTTTCTTCTGTAGTCCGTTGCCGCGGACCGACTGTAGCAACATATCGCCCCAGAGCCCAGTCTCAATGCCCTTGCTTGCAAGATGATCGTGGATCTTTTTGACGTCCTCCCCAAACAACTCACCGATGTCCTGGTCGTGACACTGCGGCGACACGCCGACCGGCAGGAACAGTTCATCGTGTCCGATGTGGACCCTCTTGGGCTTTAGAACATCGATGAATTCGTCATAGACCTCAAATACCAGGGAGTAGGATTTCGGATTGGAGGGGCAATAGATGTCGGGCCATTTATTCTGCGGTACTGCTGCCAGATCTCTGTGCTCGGTCAGCAAGTAATAACTGTGCGTAAAAGAAGGAAGCGACGGAACAAGTTCAATGTGATGTCTCTTCACCCAGCGGGCCAGATCGGCGACTTCCTCTTTTTCGAGAAAGGCCCCGTCCGCCGTGTCCTGATGCGAGGAGTTCTGCTCCATGCCGTGGAACGGCTGTGGAGGATAGTTGCGGCAACTGTAATTTGCATCTCTTGCGAACCGCACCCAGCCGTAATTGAGTTCTGGATGATGGTCCAGCCTCATGCACGCGTTCATTTCCATAATGAGCGTGTTGTACTTATACAGCGCCATAAAGTCCCGAACAAAGCGCTTGAAGAACGCGATATTGTCGCGTCCGGGAAGAAACAGGTAGATGCCTCGAAACGGCTTGTCGGGCCAGTCGCGAATCAGCACGCCGCGAAATCGCGTACTTTTCTCGTCGTTTACGAGCAACTGGCGGAGAGACTGAAACCCGTAAAAAGCGCCGCGATCATCGGAACCGGCAACCAAAACGATGTTCTTATTTGTCTGGAGAAAATAACTCTCGGGACCAAGACTTTGCGTGCTTGCCATCAGCTCCGTTGCGGTGCAATACCGCCGGACCAAGGAATTCTTGATCGATCCCATCAGAATTACGCGCCTGTTGGCGCTCAAGGCCGTGATGCGTTCGACCTTCAGATGCAGACCAAACCGGTCGCCCAGTTCGTTCACCAACAAGCCAGCCAAAAGTAAATCCTGTTCCGATGCATCGGACGGAACGACAATGCGTACTTGGTTGTCGAGGACGAAGTCGCTGCCCGAACTGGAAATTTCCTGTGGCTTCGGGAAGATCGGAGACTGGAACGCCAGGTCCGCTCCATCACTGTGGCCTTCTACTGTGGATGGAGCGGACCCGGCCTCACCGGAAAGAAATGTATCGGGGCCGACGATCATCGCGCTGCCCACTGCGGCACCAGCCGCGGTGTGCAAGAACTCTCGGCGTGTCAGGTCCGTCATCATGCAAATCCCTTCCGGGCGCTTGCGAAACTATTTGTAAGCTCTTGACGCGATGCGTAACGATACGGGAAACACAGCTTGGGATAAGCATTCCAGCCATTGCTAGGTTTTTCTCAACTGAGGAATATCTTTCATGCGGCCTTCCACCACGGCATGTTTTCCAATGGAGACGGCCATCCCGGAGCCAAACCCTATTTCTACATTTGCCAGTGGCTGTTGTTTCGCGCGCACGCATTGGATAAACGAGCGGCAAGCGGCCAAGGTTGAGTCTTCGCCCCCTATTGTCTCTATACGTTCGCCAGGCCCACGATACGGCATTGCAGAGTCCGCGTTGAAGGAGGCGCCTGTCTTCACTCCGCGCTGCACCACGTCGGAGTGCGACGCGGCTGTTATGCCCTTACCGCTCGGAGCATATAGCGTGGCGTCCTCCAGCGTTATCTGCACACTGCCTTCGGTACCGTAAATCCAGAGTTGATCGGCCATCAGGCCATTGTCGAGGATGGAACTGAAAAACATGCGTCTGCCTTTGGAATAGCCCAGGACAGCCTGCACGTTGTCGCCCACCGTGCGGCCATCGTGATACACGACGACGCTGGTTGTGCCGACCACGGTCTGCGGCTGCTCCCCGAAGACCCAATTGGCAATGTCGATGTGATGGGAGCCAAGCTCCTCCAACAGGCCACCGGAAGACTCTTTATACAATCTCCAGTTCAGCAGGTGTTCCAGGCTGGGGTTCGGAACGGTGCGTCGCCAACTGTCGTTGCGATGCCAGTAGCCGTAGACGTGGGTCGGCACACCAATCTGTCCTTGATGCACACGTTTGACGGCCTCCTGAATCCAGGCCGCATAGCGCATCTGATGGCCTATCTGAAAAATCTGCCCGCTCTGGGTGACATAGTCCACCAGTGCATAGCAATCTTCCGGTGAGAAGCCCAAAGTTTTTTCTCCATAGACTGGACGGCCACTTTTCATGGCGGCGATTGCATACTCGGCATGAAACACCGGTGGCGTCGCAATAAAGATTGCATCCAGGTCCTTACGCTCCAGCATCTCGCGATGGTCTTTATACGCAGGCACTTTTTTGCCCACCAGCTCATTCACCTGGGCAAAGCGAGGTTCATACACGTCGCATACCGCGGCAATCTCCACTCCGGGTACACGCAAGAGTTGACGCAACAATTCCTTGCCGCGGCTGCCGGGGCCGATCATGCCGACATTCACGCGATCGTTCGCGGCCACGGGCCGCTGCGGTTGTGCTTGCGCTTCCGGGGATTGTCCGTAGGCTTGCGCTGCTCCCAACAATTTGCTGGATAACACGCTCATCGAGAGTCCTTGAAGTAATCGTCTGCGATTCATAATGGATTAGTTTTCCTTTGCAGTTTGTAAGCTTGTGCAGTATCCCGGCATGATCGCGGTGCTCCAGCGTACGGTTTCACACTGCGCGGCGGGCATTTTTCCTGAAACGATCAAGGCGGAATCCTGCGGCAGATGCCGGAGCGCCGACGCGCTTTTCTTCGGCCCCAGGACAAATAAAACGTTCGATAGAGCATCGCTGTCCGTAGCCGAAGGAGCGATGACTGTGACCTGCAACATCCCTTCCACAGGGTACAGCGTGTGGGGATCCATGATGGAGCAGTACAAATGTCCATTGTCGATAAAATGTTTCTCGGAACAGTTGGCGGTAGACAGCGAAGTGTCCCGCAAAACTACCGTGGAGAGGGTGTTCTCCGCGTGGCCCAGCGCTGGCACCAGGACCTTCCAGCCGGGCTGTCCCGGAGGCGCGCCCAGCGCATAAATGGTGCTGCCGCCCGCCGACAGCAGGGCCGCGGAAACATGCTCCGCGCGCATGATTTTGACCGCGCGTTCGACGGCATACCCTTTACCGATGCCACCCGGGTCCAACTCAACTCCCGGCGACAGAAAGCGGACTGTACGTTGCGCGCTGTTCAGTTGCACCCGTTGCCACCCCACCTGGTTGCGCACCTGGGCAAGTTCCGCTGCCGTGGGAATCGTACCCTTCGCTCTGAAAAATCCCCAGGCCTTCATAAGCTTCCCCACGGTGATGTCGAATGCCCCGTCGGACCGAGCGCTCCACGCGAAAGAAGTTTGCAGAAAATGGAAGGTCTCCGGGTCCGTAGTTACAGCGGAAGTGGAGGCTTCGCGGTTGATGCGAGATAGCTCGCTTGTCTCCCGATAGTTGCTGAGCAAATCTTCCACCCGGTCGATTTCGTTGAAAACCTGCGCCGCATCCGCATCGGCCTCAGCCCGCGAGTGTGCGTATAGATAGAGTGAATAAATTGTTCCCATCGCCGGATGGTCCATGGAGTAAAGCTGCGCCGGCGTCTTTTGGGATGCGCGATGGGCCTCGGCAACGACAGCGGAAGACAAAATAGGCGATGACAGACAAGCAAAAACCAGGACAGCAATTTGAAAATGGTTCCGGCGTGAAAGTCCTTTCAACATAGTGAATCCATTTTTAGAGACCTGCAAAAATTCCCGCTCTAGCTGTAAGTCTTAGCGAGCAGTTCCTCAAGGAAAACCTTCGATTCCAGAATGTCTGCTTTCCGTCGATCTTGTGGAAGCTCGCATTCGATTGTCATTGCACCCTTGTATCCCACTTGCTTCAATTGCTGGAGCACCACGGGAAAGTTGACTCTGCCTTTACCGATGGCAACCTCTTTCCCAAGATCTTTTGGGTTGGTCGGGAGCAGGCCGTCTTTCGCATGAATTCCGCGGACGCGATGCCCAATCACATCCATGGCGTCCACCGGATTTCCCTTTCCATACAGGATGAGGTTGGCCAAATCCAGATTTGCGCAGACATTGTCGAGTCCTACATCGTCCATCAGCCGGAGCAACGTGATCGGTGTCTCCTGTCCGGTCTCACAAAGAAATATTTGCCCTCGTTCTTTGCAATAGGCGCCTATCTCTTTCACCGCTGCCACGGCTTGCGGATAGAGCGGATCGTTCGGGTCCTCCGGTATAAAGCCGCAATGCGTATGGACGGCGGGGATCCCGCATTGGCTGGCTACATCGGAGGCCAGCTTCAGGTTGCGAATGCGCGCTTCGCGCGTAGCCGGAGGAATGATCCCAATCGTTTCCGGCCCTTGATAGAAGTTGAAGATTCGCACACCCGGACCATGTTCGCTGAGCGCTGTGGCCTCCACGCCATACTTTGTCAAAGCATTTTTTACCGGGGTGGCGACATCGGGAGTCAGGCGATCGAATCCTATCTGACACGTCGGCAAACCCATATCGCGGACGCTTTTGACGGCAGCGTCGATAGATTGTCCATTGCGAATCCAAAGCACTACGCCCAGCCGGATAGGTACAGCGCCGGGAACGGGGATACGCGGCGACGATTGGGCAAGCGCAGGCTGAATGCCCCTTGAAATACAAGCTGCACTGGCAAGCTGCATGAAGTTTCGACGATTGAGCAGTGTCACTTTATCGGAATCCCTATTTGAATCATTCAACGCTTTGAAGAAGAAAGGCCCTTGCAAAGGGCGCAATCGCTATATTTCGTCCGTGGGCCGCGAAACGACCTGCCTGCGCCACGCATTCCGGCACGTTCCCTTGGCAAACGAATCTGCGAGAACTAAATAAAACATAAATATATACGAGAAAACATCTCTAAAACAGTAATAATACGAATAGTAGAATAACAAACGGAAACTTATGAAGCATTGTGACTGGTGGATCTTCAAGTATGGGGCGTAAGGTTCGAGATGACGAAGAGCGAAAAAGAGGGAGCAGGCCCAATCCCCCTACGCAAATTTTCTACGGCTGGTGGATTGTCCTGGCGGCGTTCCTGAATCTCTTTTTTGCCGTCGGCATAATTTATTACGGCTTTCCCGTTTTTTACCCTGAATTCGTCGCTTCTCTCGGGTTCACGCGGGCCCAGGTCACACAAGGGTTTCTCATCGGTTTTTTGGCGGTCGGTATCCCTTTCGGATTG
>JAJYSL010000273.1 GCA_021793595.1 Acidobacteriota bacterium | reverse complement strand
TGCCATGGAAGTCGCCGAAGCGCTTGCGAGCTTCCGTGCCCTGAAAATCCGGAACCAGGCCGCTCCACACGCCGTAGTCGCCGGAATAGTTTCGAAGCGGCTGGAACAGCGGCGAAGCAGGGTAGGTGAAGGCGTGCTCCCAAAGATTCACGCGATAATGCAGGTCGCGCGCGGAATCGACAAACGTTTTTGGGTTGGGGAAGCGGTCCGTATCCCACACAAAGGTGCAGGAATAGGCATGCGTCTGCCAGCCTGGCTCGAGCCCGATCACGTCGCAGGGAATTTTACTGTCGCGGAATTCCTGAGCAAGCTTGAGTACGGCTGGTTGGTTCGCGCGCGCATCGGCGCGGTACCAGAATCCCAGCCCCCATTCCGGAGGCACAACTCCGCCGCCGGAAAAAACGTTATAGCGGCGCACAGCATCCAGCATGGACGGGCCGGCGAACAGATAGACATCGACGCCGGCAGCGCGCGGAACTTCGATGGTAATTCGCCCTGTGTCGTTGTCTTTTATATTGCGCGTGTAGTTCGGGTCTGGGCTGGTCTGCGTCACAGATGCGAGTGCATGAGTGGGCTTAGGCCGCGCATCGCCGAAATAAAAATCCGCATAACGCGCGGTGTCTACCAGAATGCCAATGCCTTCCGTCGTCACATAGAAGGGAACAGGCGCGTGGCTGTCTCCGGTGTCCATCTTGGGGTCGGCATTGACACGCACCACTTTCTTTTTGCCGCGCTGTTCCAGCGAAAGAAATTGCAGCCCGAGCCCATAAATTCGTTCCTCCGGACGCAACGGCAGAGCGAGAGTGCAGCCACGAGCTGTAATCTCGCCTGCGAGCTCCGGCAACGGAGCCTGAGTTACACGAGGCAGTCGCGTGAAGGCCTCGGTTTGGGGCGGCACCAGCCGTGTCGACACTGGAGTAAATTTTTCCGGTGTGCCAATTGTGGCGCGCCAAACTCCGGGATGAACCAACACCCAGGCCGCTGTTTGTTCTCCGCCCGGAATCGCTGGAATCTGGGCCTCGAGCAAGCTGGGAATTCCCGTGAGTGCGACTCCACCGGTGACGAGTCCCTTGGCGAGACCGCGCCGTGTCAGTTTCAAAGGGCCTTCCCACCTGGCGCTTTAGCGCCGAGAGACTGCAGACGTTGGCAGGCCTCTGTCAAATCCTGCGGCTTTTTCGCGTAGCAGAACCGCAACAGATTTTCGCCTCTGCCTCCGCTGAAAAATGCTGTGCCGGCAACCGACGCCACCCCGCAACGGGCCAGCAGGTTGCGTGCTTTCTCCTTGGCGGTCGCGCCGGGCAACTGCGAAGCGTCGGCAAGAATGTAATAAGCACCGGCGGGAACAGACGGAACCATCCCCGCGGCAATCAACGCCGCAACCAACTGATCGCGTTTTTGCTGATAGTCGGCAGCGAGCCCGGAATAAAATTCCCGCGGCAGTTCCAATAGCCCCGCAGCCGCGCCGTATTGGAAGGGTGCAGGAGCGCATACATACGTTAAGTCGTGGAAATATCCGATGGCCGGAATCCATCGCGGATCAGCCGCCAGATATCCAAGCCGCCAACCTGTAATGCTGAAGGTTTTGGAGAATCCTGAAATGGTGATGGTGCGCTCTGCCATTCCCGGAAGCGAGGCAAAGCTGATGTGCTCGGCGCCGTCGCAGAGAAAATATTCGTAAATTTCGTCCGTGATGACGAAAAGATCGTGTTGCTCGACCAGATGCGCGATCGCTTCCAGCTCGCTGCGCGTAAACACTTTGCCGGAGGGATTGCAGGGTGTGTTGATGACGATGGCGCGGGTTCGCGGAGTAATCGCCCGCGCCAGCCGATCGACGTCCAGTTTCCAATCGGGTGCGTCCAATGGAACGGCAACAGTTCGCAGACGCTGCGACTGCAGAATGTCGTGATGGAATCCATAGAATGGCTCAAAGAGCACAACTTCATCGCCGGGATTCAGCAGCGCCATACAGGCGGCGTGGAATCCGCCGGTGGCGCCATTGGTGACCAGAATGCCCGATTCCGGGTCGCAGTTCAGCTGGTTGTAGCGGGCCAGCTTTTTCGCCACGGCTTCGCGCAGTTTCGAAATGCCATCCAAGCGGGTATAGATGTTGTGTCCATCGCGAATCGCAGCAATGGCCGCCTCGACCACTTGGGCTGGAGGATCGGTATCGCATACTCCCTGGGCGAGGTTGATACCGTGGACGCGATCGGATTCCACTGACATGGCGCGAATTTCCGATTGCGAAACGTCTTCTGATATCTGGCTCAGTGCGAGTCTTGAAGTTGGAGTGGAATCATAAGCCATAGCTGTCATCGACACGAACTATTGTAGTGGATTGCTTCTTCCTGTACCGGGGGGCTCCGTCATTACTGGAGCGACATCATAGGCAGCCCTCGACCCTGTGTCAATTGCGCCACAAAGCAGCCTGGCAACAAAAGCGATTCGGATGCACGAACCTGTGATTTTGAAGCATATTTACCATGATTTCTGACCAAATTCATCGTATTTTCATGCGCATATTTTAGAAAGAGGTGTGCCTCCGAAAAGCACAGGAACTCTGGGAACTTCCAGCGCTTCCAACTCTCGATCTCGATACTAAAGAGGATTCGCTATGATTCGTAGACTTCTTGCGTTGGCTCTCATCACCACCGCAAGTGCTTTCGCGCAACAAATTTCCATCACAGGGGCCGGATCGACATTTGCCTATCCACTGTATTCTTCCTGGGCTAGCCATTACCACACACTCCATTCCAACGTGGAAATCAACTATCAGTCGATCGGCTCCGGCGGCGGCATTCGCCAATTGATCAATGGCACGGTGGATTTCGGCGCGACCGATGGTCCCATGACGAATGAGCAGCTCGCAGAAGCACAGCAAAAACGTGGAACCACCATTTTGCATTTTCCGACTGCGCTGGGCGCAGCGATGCCGTCATACAACATCCCGGGCGTGACGGCCACATTGAAGTTTACGCCGGCTGCATTGGCCGGGATCTATTTAGGGAAAATCACGAAATGGAACGATCCGGCGATCCAGGGTCCAAATCCTGGTATTCGCCTGCCCAATGCCAATATTGTCGTAATTCATCGTTCCGATGGTTCCGGCACAACCTATACCTGGGCCGATTACCTGTCGAAGGTAAGCCCGGAATGGAAGAGCAGAGTTGGTGTGGGAACGTCCGTCAACTGGCCAGTTGGCCTGGGCGGAAAAGGGAATGAGGGTGTCGCCGGTCTCATCCGTCGCATACCAAACTCAATTGGCTATATTGAGCTGATCTACGCTGTGCAAAACCACATCCTGTACGGCGAGGTCCAGAACAGCTCCGGGAACTTCATTGAGGCCGATTTGAACTCGGTGACGGCTGCTGCTGCTGGAGCCACCAAGACGATGCCAGCCGATTTCCGGGTTTCCATCACCGATGCGCCAGGTGCAAAGGCCTATCCTATCTCTACTTACACTTGGCTTCTGATCCCAGAAAAGTTGAACGACATGACTAAGGCAAAAGCTTTGAAGGCATTTCTGCGCTGGGGGCTAACGACGGGCCAGCAATATTGCGGACCGCTGACCTATGCTCCATTGCCTGCGGCGGTGGTGCAGAAGGAGTTGCAACAAATGAGGAAGCTGCAATACTAGGACTGCGCAACGGTCGGGAGCATTGGATGGACAACGCAGCACTCACAACCCCTGGGGTTCCATTTGAATCCCGTGGATTGGACAGGAAACAGACATTATGGGAACGTCTGCGTAAGGGTGATGAGGTGGTTCATCTCATCACCCTTGCCGGCGGATGGTCTATTATCCTTATCACTGCTCTTTTGCTTCAGCACCTCTGGGTTTACTCCCGTCTAGCGCGTCATGCATTCGGCTGGCATTTCTTTGTTACCAGCACCTGGGACCCCGTCAGCGGAGTATTTGGGGCGTGGCCTTTCGTATATGGCACGGTGGTCACCTCGTTACTGGCGCTGGCGATTTCTATTCCGATCGGGCTTGGCTCCGCTATTTTTTTGGCGGAATTGGCTCCAAGGAAAATTTCCGATGCGCTTACATTCCTCATTGAGCTGCTGGCGGCAGTTCCCAGCGTTATTTATGGATTGATTGGCATTTTCCTTCTGATCCCAGTGCTCTTTGATGCCATGCCCTATTTCCAGAAATATTTTGGATGGATACCCATCTTCAGTGGGGCATTTTATGGTGTCAGTTATTTTTCCGCCTCCATCGTGCTTTCGATTATGGTGGTGCCCTTTATCATTTCCATCTCGCGTGAGGTTCTGATTGCGGTACCGGTTTCGCAGCGCGAAGCCATGATGGCTCTGGGAGCGACAAAATGGGACGTTACCTGGCGAGCCGTTGTCCCCTACGCACGGCAAGGCATCATGGGTTCGATATTTCTTTCCCTGGCCCGGGCACTGGGAGAAACCATGGCTGTCACCATGGTGATCGGCAATGTTGCCCAGGTGTCTACATCCCTGATGGCACCGGGATATACGATCGCCGCTGTGATTGCTAACGAATTTACTGAAGCGACCGGCGATCTTTACCTGCATGCATTGATCGAGCTCGGCCTGGTACTGTTCGTGGTTACCATGGTCTTCAACGCTCTAGCCCGACTGCTGATGCTGACAATGAAAGGGCATGAGGTGGTGGGATGATGAGCGATTCCTATCAGAGCCAGCTTATGCCTGACACAGCCAAGGCCCCTGCCTATCCGCCGTTGTCTCGCAAGATTACAAATGTCGTCATGTTGACGCTGACTGCCTTGTGCACCCTGCTCGTTCTTTCGGTGCTGCTGACGATATTGGGATATCTGTTGTGGAAGGGAGCAAGCTCCCTGAACATCGACTTCTTTACGAAAATCCCCGTACCGGTCGGCCAGTCCGGTGGAGGCGTTAAGAACGCCATCATCGGTACACTGAAATTGCTGCTCCTTGCCTCTGTCATTGGTGTTCCGATCGGCTTGTTGGGCGGGATTTATCTGTCAGAATTTGCCAGTGGTTGGTCGGCATTCACGATCCGTTACACCACGGATTTGCTGAATGGGGTGCCTTCGGTAGTGATGGGGATTTTTGTGTACACGCTGGTGGTTCTGCCGATGCATCATTTCTCTACGCTGGCCGGTGGAATTGCTCTTGGCATCATGATGATTCCAATAGCCTTACGAAGCACGGAAGACTTCCTTCGAGCGGTACCCCGCAGCCTTCGAGAGGGTGGCCTGGCGTTAGGGGCAAGCAAGTCGGAAACGATCTTCACAATCGTAATTCCGGCGGCCATCTACGGCATTATTACGGGAATCCTACTGGATATTGCGCGAGTGGCCGGAGAAACGGCGCCTCTTCTGTTTACGGCTTTTGGCAACCTCTTCGACAGCCCTGGCTGGAATCATCCCACGGCGTCGCTGCCGGTTGTAATCTATACCTATGCGATTTCCCCCTATGATTCATGGCATCGCCAAGCATGGGCGGCAGGCTTCGTGCTACTCTCAGGGTTGTTGGTGGTCAGCGTAATTTCTCGCTTGATTTTGGCGCGCGGCAAAAAATTGTCGCACGGGTAATCGGAAGTCGGTGATGACAACTTCGATGAAGCCTTTTGACTTAAACCAGCTCTCCAGAGCCCACGAAGCTCGTTTCGCTGCGGACGGAGACACAGAAGAAAAGCTACCCTGGCCGCAATTTACCCTCGCCGATCTCAACTTCTTTTATGGCTCTCATCAGGCCCTGAAACACATCAACCTGATCGTTCCCAACAAGCGCGTAATGGCGTTTATTGGGCCCTCCGGATGTGGCAAGACTACGCTGCTGCGCACCCTCAATCGGATGAATGAAACCATACCGGGTACGCGGGTAGAGGGCAGTATTCGCCTGGGGGACAGGGACCTCTTCAGTATTCCCGTCACCCGGTTG
>JAJYSL010000272.1 GCA_021793595.1 Acidobacteriota bacterium | reverse complement strand
GTGCGGGCGTTTGCGGTTGTAAAACTCGAAGTAACTGCCGATCTTGCGTCTGGCTTCGCCGACCGACTCGTAGGCATGCAGGTAGACGTGCTCGTATTTGAGCGAACGCCAGAGGCGCTCGACGAAGACGTTGTCGGCCCAGCGGCCCTTGCCATCCATGCTGATCTGGATGCCTTCTTCTTTGAGCCGTCCGGTGAACGCTTCGCTGGTGAACTGACTTCCTTGATCGGTGTTGAAGATCTCCGGCTTGCCGTGCCGGCCGAGAGCCTCCTCCAGTGCTTCGATGCAGAACGATGTGTCCATGGCGATCGACACCCGCCACGAGAGCACTCGGCGGCTGCACCAGTCGAGGACCGCGGCCAGATAGACGAAGCCGCGCGCCATGGGGATGTAGGTGATGTCCATGGCCCAGACTTGATTGGACCGCGTGACCGGGAGGCCGCGCAGCAGGTAGGGGTAAATCTTCTGTCTTGGCGCGGGTTTGGAGGTGTTGGGCCTGCGATAGAGTGCCTCGATCCTCATGCGCCGCATCAGGGCGCGCACGTGGCGGCGGCCCACGTCCAGACCCTGCTGGCGGAGCATGTCGCGCAACATGCGGCTGCCGGCAAACGGATAGTTCAGGTGCAACTCGTCGATGCACCGCATCAGCAGCAGGTCCACGTCGGAGATCGGGCGCGGCCGATAGTAAATCGTGGAGCGGCTGATTGCCAGCAACTCCGCCTGTCTGCGGATGGACAACTTGAGCTCGGGTTTGATCATCGCTTTGCGCTCAGCAGGCCCGCTTTGATGAGCGCAGTCTCTAAAAAATCATTCTCCAGCGTCAGTTCGCCAATCTTGGCCTGCATCCGGGTCACATCGACCTTACCCTGCTGCCCGGCCTTCTCCTCGCCAAAGACACTGGCCGCTCCTTCCTGCAGCCGCGTCTTCCAGTCCGTGATCTGGTTGGGATGGATATCGGATCACCAAGGCCACATTTATCTCCATCACAAAACTTGCCCCATGGTCAATCTGTTTGTATTGCCGTATTGCCGCTATGTATGCTCTGGCACGCGGAATATTTACTGAAAGAGATTCTTTTGGTGGCCATCCAGAAGGGTCATCAAACCCGCTGACCTTCAAGATCAGCATTTATAGCCAATGGAAAACGGGACAAAGGATACACCTGCAAGTGATCCATCTACATTGTGATTTCTCGATTGTGATTTCTCGCTTTCCGCAATTCACCTCCGCAGAGCTTTTACAGGTTCGTTCTGTTACTTGCGAAGCTGAACGTAGGTATCTAAAAATCATACCATCCGATATACAATCCAAAACTAAACAACCGTCAAGAGTTAGTTTGCCAAGAGTTTCCCTAAAATTTTGCGGCCTTTCAACCAGACAGGAGTTCAAACAGATCTTCCCTGAGGGTCGCCCATGACCTTAAGAGTCACAGCAAGCTATAAAAATAGCCGACGGCGGGGATCCGTATTCTCAATATTTTACAGTTGTTTTTCGAAAGAGAAAAGTTCATAAAAATTGATGGCAAGCTACAGATTATAAATTTTTTATCTCTACAAGTACGGGTGCGAGCGCCTGACTACACGACGGGGAGGTGGACGCGGAGGGCGCTAGGATTTGCTGCTGACGCTGTCTGACCTTGCCCGATATTTTGTGCCGGAGAGATAGTTAGTTTAGCGCAAACCTGCCTGGGCAATCTCCTGCTCTCAAAAATCTCTTTACAATTTCCACCTACTTTCCATATCATCACTTCATAGGATGGTATGATATTAAAGAAGGAGCGTACTTTGAATCAGCACGAAAGCCGGGAACACATCTTCTCTGGACATTGCGCTCCCATGGAAGAGAGCCCACCGGGCGTGGCGCTCCGAACATTTGTGTCGAGTGCATGCGGAGCGCGAAACTTCTATACCGGTACAGCGACTTTTCTGCCTGGGGCGGCATTACCATTGCACACGCATCAGGTCAGTGAAGCTGTCACCGTTCTCGAAGGTCATGCCACAGTGTTTGTTGAAGGTAGGAGATACCGTCTAGGGCCGTTGGATAGCCTTCATATTCCCG
Source organism: Acidobacteriota bacterium (assembly GCA_021793595.1). The sequence goes on along the minus strand of JAJYSL010000272.1, from coordinate 3,847 downwards.
CTTTTATTGCTCACAGTGTTAAGAATGACGATCTGGATTCCGCCATGATTGCACATTCCACGTTCGCCGAACCGCAGCCGACCAGAGCCTTTACAAGCCAGGCATTCGATGTACAGCATCGTGGCACCGATAATCTCACCGGCCCGGAGCATCTCCGGAGATTCGAGACGAGCGAATTCTACGAGCTGGCAGATGGAGCAGTTTTTTGTGATCTCTTTGCAAAACGGTTCGGCGCTGTTGGAATTTGCGGTGGGTATGGGCGTTTTCTTCCAGGGTCCTCTCTTCCGTGTCACGTTCATCAATTTGACGAATCGATCACCATTGTGACCGGCGAGGCTCTTTGCCAGGTGCAGGGCCAGGAGTACAAACTCAGCGGATACGATACTGCTTTTGTTCCAGAAGGCCGTGCTCACCGCTTCTTCAACGTTTCGGAACAACCCATGGCTATGATCTGGGTATATGCGGGTGGCGAACCGAACAGGACGCTTGTGGACGCGGGCTACTGCTCAGGCTCTATTTCAAATTCCGAGGACAGTCGGATCGGTTAAATCAGGAATCCATAAAGAAATCCATAAGGTACAGCCGATTACGGTTCCTCTCAATATCATATTTTGTGAGAAAGGCTCGACACTGTGACGTCTAGACGAACCTTCTGTCAAGCTCTAGCTGCTTGTGCTCTTTCTTCGTCCGCCACACGCCTGGCCATGGGACAGTCCGGATCCTCAACGCAAAGTGACTCCAGGCAATCGCGATTCACGATACAAAATTGTCCTACCGAATGGTCGTATCGGACGAGCAAACAATATGCGGATCCGTTTAATCAGGTGGAACTAGACGTTGTCTTCACGACACCGTCCGGCCAGCAGCAGCGCGTTCCAGCATTCTGGGCAGGCGGATCGATATGGCGCGTGCGCTATGCTCCACCGGATGCGGGCGACTACAAGTTTCGGACTGTTTGTACTGATGTGTTTAACAGAGACCTGCACGGGGTCAGCGGGACATTGACCGTTGTACCCTATTCCGGTGAGGATTCCCTATACCGGCATGGCACGATCCATGTTGCAAAAGATAAACGTCACTTCGAGCAGGCCGACGGCACTCCATTTTTCTGGCTTGGGGATACCTGGTGGATGGGATTGTGCAAGCGCCTTGGTTGGCCGGATGATTTTGAGGCCTTGACTGCGGATCGCGTCCGGAAAGGTTTTACGGTCGTTCAGATCGTTGCTGGGCTTTATCCGGATATGGATCCGTTTGATCCTCGCGGAGCCAACGAAGCCGGTTTTCCGTGGCAGCAAGGCTACTCCAGAATCAACCCTGCTTATTTCGATATGGCGGATCTTCGAATTCAGTACCTTGCGGATCGGGGGATCGCGCCTTGCATTGTTGGCTGCTGGGGCTATTTTCTTCCCCTGATGGGCATCAAGAAAATGAAACAACACTGGCGGTATCTGATCGCGCGCTGGGGCGCGTATCCGGTATTTTGGTGTCTCGCGGGGGAAGCGACGATGCCCTTCTATCTCTCAAAGACCCGCGATCAAGATATGGCGATGCAGAAGCAGGGATGGAGTGAGATAGCCGGTTATGTACGAGCGACGGATCCCTATCATCACCCGATTACCGTTCATCCTTCGCACAGTGCACGAGACTCGGTCAACGACGCCGCTCTTCTCGATTTCGATATGCTTCAGACTGGCCATGGCGGCCGTGAAAGCGTGCCGAATACGATCGACAGCGTAAATCATTCTTTGGCCTCAAGTCCCAAGATGCCAGTTCTGGTCGGTGAAGTCTGCTATGAAGGAATCATGCAGGCAAGCTGGCAGGAGGTTCAACGATTTATGTTTTGGTCGTGCATCCTGAGTGGAGCAGGTGGACACACCTACGGGGCCAACGGGCTGTGGCAGGTAAACACAAGAGAAAAGCCTTACGGTCTTTCGCCGCATGGCCATTCCTGGGGAGGCCCTCCCTGGGAAGTCGCCGCTCAGTTGCCCGGGTCGGGGCAGCTTGGACTCGGAAAGTCTCTCTTAAAGAGATACTCCTGGTGGAAATTAGAACCGCGGCCAGACTTAGTAGAACCGCATTGGACGCGCGAGAACTATTGGGAACCCTTTGCGGCTCAAATTCCGGAAGAAGCGGTGATTGCATTTAGCCCCACAGGTGGAAAGGCACTTCAATTTCGTAATCTTGAACCCCGCAGATATAAAGGTTCTTTCTTCAACGTAAGTGATGGAACAGAACAAAGCTTCGGGGACGTACAACCCGATGCCAGTGGCATGTGGCAGGCGCCTGAGTTTCCGATTTTCCGGGACTGGGTGATAGTCCTCGATTCGAAAGGATGACTTCGATTAGCAATGACTTCAAGCAGCGGCCATAGAGAATTTCGAGTCGGCTTTTCCGCCGACTTTCGCAACGATGTCGGCGCTCTGATTTTTCCGGATATCGGCTTATCGTTATTGGATAATATCTCCGGCCTCTCCTATGGATTTGTCCCGGAATACAGAGACGAATATACGCCGGAACAGCTGCAGTATTACGATGTATTGATTTCGCTGAAGCCGCGCATCACATCTGGATCGCTCGAAGGCATTGAGCGACTATGCGCGATCGGTCGATGCGGTGTCGGGTACGATAACGTCGATCTGCCCTCTTGTACGGCAAATGACATTGCTGTGTTCATTACGCCTGGCGGCGTGGTGCGACCAGTAGCCGAATCCATTGTGCTTCTTGTGCTGGCACTCTCCCATAACCTGGTCCGAAAGGATCGACTGGTTCGACAAGGAGGCTGGAAAGAAAGCTCCAGTCCGCTGGGACGAGAGCCGCGCGAGCGGGTAGTCGGCACTATCGGTCTGGGCAATATTGCATCTGCCGCCATTCAACTCTTAAAGAGCTTTGACGTTGCTCGTTTCCTTGCCTTCGATCCGTATGCGTCGGAGGAAACGGCGAATCAACTTGGTGTAGAATTGGTCGGCCTCGACGAATTACTGCGCCAATCGGATTACGTTCTGATCAATTGTCCGCTCACGCCCCAAACTAGAGGCCTGATCGGCAAGCGTGAATTCAGTCTGATGAAGGCTGACTCCGTGCTGATCAATACGGCGAGAGGTTCAATCGTCAATGAACAGGCTCTAGTAGAAGCACTCGAAAACAAAATAATACGCGCAGCGGCACTCGATGTTTTTGAGCAAGAGCCCCTATCCGCCGACTCCCGCTTGATTATGATGGACAACGTAATATTGACCTCGCATTCCATTGCATGGACGGAGGAACTCTTCCGGGATATGGGACGCATTGACTGTGAAGGTGCCCTGTCCATCTATAGAGGAGAGGCTCCAAAAAATATTGTCAACCACGAGGTGCTCAGCCGGCCTGGTTTTCTGAAGAAACTCGAGAACTATAGATCCTTATCTGGAGGAACAGTTCAATGAGTCGGTTTCGACAACGACTCCTGCAAGGAGACTTGGTGCTCGGCCAAATGGTTCTAGAGCTCTTCACGCCAGGTATCGGTCCTATGCTTGCTGCCTGCGGAATGGAATTTGTCATATTCGATATGGAGCATGGACGGTGCGACATTTCTCTGCTGGCGGACATGATTGCGTCCTGCCGTGGCAGTGACATAGTCCCCATAGCTCGGGTTCCCGACGTATCGTATCACCCGCTATCGCGGGTTCTGGACATTGGTGCACGCGGCGTTATGGTTCCCCGCGTGGAAACCCGGGAACAGGCGCAGGATATTGTCGCTCAACTGAAGTATGCGCCACAGGGTCGACGCGGCGTCGCATTGGGAATTGCGCACGATCTCTATCAGGCGGGAGATCGGAACATCTTCGCAAAGATCAACGAGGAGATCGTC
>JAJYSL010000034.1 GCA_021793595.1 Acidobacteriota bacterium | reverse complement strand
ACCTACATTCATCGAACAGGGAACTCGACTCGAATAATCGGCTCGGTGTGCTGTCCGCCAGTCCGGAATGCCTAAAGAGCCGCGGCGGGTTCCCACCGTCTTAGGACGGGTTCACCGGCGCACTGCCATACGGCCCCGCGGGTCGGCTTTCTCTTCTTCTTCATTTCCCTCTCACTCGTCCAAGTTTGGTTTTTTGCCGGATTCTGTTCTACTTCCTCTTGTGTATCCCCGTCTTCTAACCATCGGCCCAGTCAGCATTCCCACATACGGCGTTTTTGCCGCCGTCGCGTTGATTGTTGGCCTCTCACTGGCGATGCGAACCGCAGCCCGCCTGCGAGTGGCGTCGGACGCAATGTGGAACCTGGGCCTCATCACCATGTTCACCGCGGTGCTGGGCTCGAAATTATTGCTGATCTCCGGACACTGGCATGACTTTCTGTCCTACCCGCTTCTGATGCTCAGCATTTCTGTTCCGCGAACGGTCGATTCGGTCCTGACAAAAATCGGCCTGGGCCTGTCTGCCGGTCTGCTCTACATGACTTTAAAGCGGATGCCCTGGCTGGATACATTCGACGCCGCTGCACCAGGATGGGCGCTTGGTCAGGCAATCCTGGCGTTAGGTTGCTTTTTCGCCGGCTGCGATTATGGTCGCCCCACCTCGGTTGCGTGGGGTGTTGTTTTCCATAGCCGATGGGCAGCCCTCTGGAATGGCACCCCCCTTAACGTCAGGCTGCAGCCGGTCCAGCTTTATCTCTGCGCGGTTCAACTGGCGATCTGCCTTCTGCTTTTGTGGTGGCTGCCAAAACGCCGTCAGCCGGGAGAATTGGCAGGCGCGTGGATGCTGGCATCCGGGCTCACTGGCTTTTTCCTGGACTTCTATCTTGGAGGCGATCGGCTGATGATCGTGTCCGGGGCGCTGTCTCTTACCCAGGCGCTTGATTTCTGTCTGGTCGTAATTGGCGCTTTGTTGTTGATGGAAAAACGACCGACTCAATTGGCAACGTCATGAAGCCTACGCCCCGCGACCGTACTGACGAGGACCTGTCCGACCCACTGGATGAGGAACTGGCCGAAACATGTGAGGAAAACAGCACGACCAACCCCCGTGAATTTAGCGTGGCTGGACCCTCCATTGGCCAGCGGCTGGACCAGTTCCTGACCGCGCGCCTGCCGTCGATCAGCCGCGCCCGGGTGCAGCAATGGATTGACCAGAATTGTGTTTTGGTCCGCGACAATCACGGCAACCCGCGAGCCGTGAAAGCCAGCGGAAAATTACGCGCCGGCGAGGTCGTAACCGTCGTCGGCGATCCAACCCTCCCTGCGCTCCGCGCCGAAGCCGAAGATATTCCGCTCAACATCGTGTATGAAGATACCCATTTTGCTGTCATCAACAAGCCTGCGGGCATGATGGTACACGCCGGTTCGGGCGCAACCGACAGCGCTCGCAACCGAGGTACGCTGGTAAACGCCCTGCTCCACCACATGGCGACCCTCTCCGACACCGGAGGCCCACTGCGCCCTGGAATCGTACACCGACTGGATAAACAGACGAGCGGCCTGATCGTCGTTGCCAAAGATGATGTTACGCATCGCCGACTCTCGAAGATGTTTGCCGATCGTGAGGTTCATAAGACCTACGTTGCCTTGGTCCACGGGTCGATCAAGCTTGATCATGGCACATTGAATGCTCCCATCAGTCGAGACCAGCAGCGCCGTACTCGTATGACAACGCATCGCATGGGAGGCCGAACGGCCGTCTCACATTATCGTGTGCTGGAGCGATTCCAATCGCGTTACGGGCATTTCACTCTGGTCGAGGTTGAGATTGAAACCGGACGGACCCATCAGATTCGTGTCCATCTTGCCTCGATCGGACATCCGGTCGTAGGCGACACCCTCTACGGCGCGCCGCAAGAGATTCTTCCCTTCCTGGAAGCTCCAGCCACTCGCCTCCAGAAGGCAGCCGCCCTGGAACAGGCAATTTCCGTCAACCGCAATTTCCTGCATGCCATGCGGCTTCGGTTGACACATCCGGAGTCGGGAAAAAGCATGGAATTCGAAACGCCGTTGCCAGCGGATTTAGAGGAGTGGCTAACTCGGCTCAAGTCGCCTGTCCAGCAGAAATAAGCCCCTTGTCACTGGTAAACTGGGATGAATGATGGGCTGGAAAATCGAACGATTGAACTTCGGGTGGCATAGTTCTTGGTTGGGGATGGCTGCGATTCTCTTCGCCGTTCTGGCGGGAGCGCAGAATATTTCTCAGGCGCAAAACAGCACCTCGCCTGCAACGGAATCTGCAAGACAGGCGGCCCCTACCTCATCGAGTGCCCCCCGGCGTGGAGCATCGAACTCACCTCAGCAGCCATCCTCCGACACGCAGCAAAATGGCGCCTACACCATCACGACCGTCGTCAACGAAGTGAATCTTATCTTCACCGTGACCGACAAGCACGGCCACTTCATTCGCAATCTCAACGAGAGCGACTTCTCCTTGCTGGACAACCACATGGCGCCTGCGGAGGTCTACAGCTTTACCCAGCAGACCAATCTGCCGCTGAGGGTTGGCCTCATGATTGACACCAGCAGTTCAATTCGTTCGCGCTTTCAGTTTGAACAGAATGCCGCCATCGAATTTCTGCTGTCGGTTCTGCGCCCCCAGGTCGACAAGGCATTCGTAATGGGCTTCGATGTCACTCCAGATATCACCCAACCCTACACCAACAATGGCGATCTGCTGGCGGTCGGCATCCGCAAACTTTCTCCCGGTGGCGGTACCGCGCTGTATGACGCGACCTACACCGCTTGCCGCGATCAGATGCTCCCGCTGGCTGGCTCCGGAGCCCTCCGCAAAACCCTCATCCTGCTTTCTGACGGCGAGGACGATCAGAGTCACGCCACGCTCGATGATGCCGTCAAGATGTGCCAGCGCGCTTCAACAGCGATCTACACCATCAGCACCAACGACAGCCCTAGCCGCGACCGTGGTGACGACATCCTGAAAGCAATGGCTGTGGCGACTGGGGGCCGCGCCTTCAATCCCTTGCGCATGGAAAATGTGGCGGAAGCATTCCAAAGCATTCAGGAAGAACTGCGCAGCCAATACTCTCTCGTCTACAAGCCCGCCGACTTCAAGGCGGACGGTGCCTTCAGACCGATTTACCTGACTGTCTACGATCGCAACTACAAGGTCAGCGCCGAAAAGGGATATTTCGCGCCCAGCACGCCGAACTAGCGTTCACCTTTTCCACGCTCCAGCAACCGCAACAGCCCCGGCTCGTCAAGCACAGGCACGTTCAATTTGTGTGCCGTGTCCAGCTTTGATCCGGCATCCGCGCCCGCAATTACGTAGTTTGTCTTCTTGCTCACCGATCCAGTGACGTTCCCGCCTTCACTCTCAATGCGCTTCTTTGCCTCTTCACGTGTTAGCGTGGGAAGCGTGCCGGTCAGCACAAACGTCAGTCCATTCAGCTTGGAAGAAATCTTTTTCTTCTCCGCCGCGAAGTTCAATCCAGCAGCTCGCAGCTTTTCAACCAGTTTGCGATTTTCCGGCACCGCGAAAAATTCCAGAATTGCCGCCGATATGCGCGGGCCGATCTCCTGCACGCGTTCCAGGTCTTCTGCGCTGGCCTCCATCATGCGATCCATGTTGCCAAACGCGTCGGCGAGAAACTGCGCTGTCCGCTCGCCAACAAATCGGATACCCATGCCCAGCAGCACGCGTTCCAGCGGCGCTTGTTTCGATCGCTCGATCTGTTGTAATAGCGCCTGCGCCTTCTTGTGCTTCACCAGATCCAACGACAACAGTGTGGCCTCGTCGAGGCCATAAATATCGGCTAGGTTGCGCACCAGCCCCCGTTCCGTCAGTTGATTGACAACCGCTTCGCCGAGACCTTCAATGTTCATGACTCCTCGCGCGGCAAAATGCAGCAGGCTTTCTCGCAGACGCGCCGGGCAGTTCACGTTGATGCAACGCCAATCGACTTCTCCCGCTTCGCGGACCACCGGACTCCCGCACTCCGGGCATTGCGTCGGAAAAATAAAATCGCGCGCATCCGGAGGTCTCTTGTCGCGCAGAACTTCAACCACCTTCGGAATGACGTCGCCCCCGCGTTCAACGGTGACGAAATCTCCGATCTTCAGCCCGAGTCGCTCAATCTCGTCCGCATTGTGCAACGTGGCCCGGCTCACCGTCGTACCGCCAATCGCCACCGGAACCAACTCAGCTACCGGCGTCAGTTTGCCGGTCCGACCCACCTGCACCAGAATGTTCTTGACCTGGGTGGCTGCAGCGCGCGCCGCAAATTTATAGGCAATCGCCCACCGCGGAGCACGACCCGTAAAACCCAACTTGCTCTGCACCGCGGTGCTGTCCACCTTCAGCACCACGCCATCAATCTCGTACGGTAATGAATCCCGCATCGCATCAGCCCGCACAATAAAATCCCAAGCTTCGTCGACCGTAGAAACAAGAGCCCGTTTGGGATTCACTCGAAATCCCGCTGCGACCAAAGCATCGAGCGACTCGCTCTGGCGAGGAAATATATATCCCTGTTCACGCAAAGCAAAATACGCGTAGAAATCTAATCGACGCTGTGCAACAATGTTCGGCTCAAGGGTGCGTAATGTTCCCGCAGCGGCGTTGCGCGGATTTGCAGCCGGAGCCAACCCCTGCTCTTCCCGCTCTGCATTCAGTTTTTGAAACGCCGCCAGTGGCAAAACCACTTCGCCCCGAATCTCAAAATCCTCCGGCAGCCGGACATCACGCAGCTTCGCTCCAGAAATACTCAACGGGACCGACCGGATAGTGCGAACATTGCTGGTCACATCCTCCCCAATCATGCCGTCTCCACGTGTGACTCCTCGTGTCAACTTGCCGCCTTCGTACGTCAGAGCGAGCGATAATCCATCCAGCTTCAACTCGCAACCATAGTCAACCTCCTCGCCTGCAGCCAATTCGCGTACACGGCGGTCCCACTCGCGCAACTCTTCTTCGTTGTAGGCGTTGTCTAACGAAAGCATCGGTCGCGAGTGTGCCACCTTGGCGAAGCCCTCCTTCGGCTTGCCGCCCACTCTCTGCGTCGGCGAATCAGATGTGCGCAACTCAGGATGCACGTCTTCAAGGGCGCGTAATTCGCGCATCCATGTGTCATATTGCGCATCGGAAACCTCCGGCGCATCAAGAACATAATAGAGGTATTCATGATGTCGCAATGTCTCGCGTAGGTCTTCGATCTGCTTCTCGACCCCATGGCTGGCTGAAGGCTTCATCATCAATGAAATTATAGAGACGCCTTCGATTCCTAGGCTGCGGTCTTTCGCTTTCGCCGTGTATGCTCAGAAATTGGATGGAACCGGTCACACATCTTTTAACGGGCGCGTGCCTCGGGCGATCTGGATTCAATCGCACAACCGCCTACGCGACGTTGACAATGGTGCTGGCTGCGGAAGCACCCGACATCGACTTGATCTGGGGACTGCGCGGCCCCGTTGCTGAATTTCAACACCATCGCGGTATCACGCACAGCTTTCTCGGTGCGCCTTTCATGGCGCTGCTGATTACCTTTACGATTTGGCTTTGGCATTGCTGGCGCACGCGCGGCACGGACAAACATGCACCCGACATCGCAGGCTCTCAATCGAATCGACGGGACCATGCGCTGCCGGTGCACTGGGGCTGGATATGGTTCCTCGCTCTTATCGCGGATCTGAGCCACATGTTGCTCGACTGGACGAATAACTACGGCCTTCGACCATTCTTTCCCTTCAATCCGCACTGGTATGCAGGCAGCATCTTCTTCATCTTCGAACCCGTATTTTTTGGCGGACTGCTTCTCGCATTGCTTATGCCGGCAATCCTGGGCTTGGCGGATCGGGAGATTGGAGTCCGACGAGCCAGGTTTCGCGGTCGCGGATGGGCACTATTCGCTCTTGCCGTTGGTGTGGTTCTGGGGTGCTGGCGCTGGGCAGAGCACAACCGTGCTCTCGAGCTTCTCGCGCAGCAGAACTTTCAGAACGAGCCCGTATTGAAGATGACGGTCAACCCCTACCCCGCAGACGTTTTCCAGTGGTTCGGAGTAGTTGAAACCCGCGATTTCTACCAGACCGGAATCTTGGACACGCGTACTGGCAGTTTCACCAGTGAGGCTCCTGACGATCTCTACTACAAGCAACCTCAGACCTCCGCAATTCTGGTGGCCAAAAGCTCCTGGCTCGGACAGGTCTTCCTCGATTGGTCGAAATACCCCTTTGTTGTGGAGAGAGGCACCTTCGATACGCTTCAGGACGGAGGGCGTTACACCCAGGTACATTTCGAGGACCTGCGATTTGCCTACGACGTACTCTTCCTGCACGGTCGCCAGGACAACCCTTTAGGCGGCACCGTCACCATCTCCCCAAACGGAGAAGTGGATGAGATGCGAATGAATGGCCGCATACAAAAATAGCCCTTGGCTTCCAACAGTTCGACCGTGGGGCGTGTTCTCCGCATAACAACTAGTTTTGATTTAGCCAAAATTGCCTTGACCATTTCTCTGTCCTCCAGAAACAATGGACTTCTATCGGAAACCCCAACTTTCACAGTTTCGTGACAATGAGGATCGAATGTTCAGCTATTTCTTCGTTTTAGCAGCGGTTTTCACCCGCATCCTGCCGCATCCGTGGTTCAGCTTCACAGCCGTTGGAGCCTCACTCCTTGTGTTCGGTGCGCGACGCTCACCCAAGCTGTTCATCCTTCCGGTCGTAGCTCTAGCTGCCGTCGATTACTACCTGACGGTCTTTGCGTATAATTACGCGTTTCATCTGCAGGATTATCTGGTTACTTGGGCTTGGTATTTGGGCGCCTGCTGGATGGGTTATGCCTTCCTCCGCAAGCGGGCCAATGCAGGACGTGTCGTGGGCGCGGCGCTCGCCTCTTCCACCTCGTTTTTCCTGGCAAGCAACTTCGCAGTCTGGGCTGGCTCTCTCACCTATCCCCACACCGCGGGTGGCCTCGCAACCTGCTATCTCGCCGGACTCCCGTTCTACCGCAACGATGTTCTGGCAACCACACTATTGACGAGCGCCGTGTTTGGCATGCCTGTATTGGCCCGTCGCATGGCGGATGAGTGGCAGCGCCGCAGCCTCAACAGTTCAAGCGGACCCACCGCAGCCTGATCCGGTTCTGATACGTTAGACTGGCTCCCACAAACTTCCATCGCATAGGTATGGGAGCCTCTCCTATTGCGCCGGAACCACAGCCTGCTCATGATGTCTGCTCTCGACCTCTGGAACACTGCCATCGTTCACAACCACCTGTGCAGGCTTGCTGTCCAGCAGCATCCGCAACGCCGCACGCGCGTGGGCGGGAATCAGTAATTCGCGCGTCTGACTACTGAATGCCGAAGAAACAGTGACCGGCACTTCCGCAGCGCAAAAGCTGTCATTCTGCACATCGACACTCACCAGGTAGTTCTTGCCGCTGGTGTTTTTATTCAGAATCGACCGCCAGTAGGCGCTGACGATATGCAGGTCCGGCAATCCCGTGTCACGATAGACCCAGTCGTCAAAAAACCATTCCAGGTCCTTGCTCGATGTTTTTTGAAGCAGCGTTTGAAAGTAACTGGGCTCGTCGTCGTCCGCCGGCACGTAAGCCTGCAGCGCCTTTCCTAGGGCTTCATCGCCCACGATGTTGCGCAGCATCCACAGCACGTCGGTCGCCTTGTCGCGATAGTAGATATCGCTCCATGCTTCAATCAGACTTTGTCCAGGATTCACCCCAGGATCGGTCGTTTCAGCAATCGCGAGCGCTGCCCGATGAGAATCCATCTGTCCAATGGCCGTGCTGATTCCGGCGCGTTGCTCAATCCACAACAGCGTCATGAACTGCGCCGCACCCTCATTCAGCCAGACCCGCGGCGAAACAAAATATGCATGGCCCAACATATGCGTCATCACCGGACCCACGGTATCGTCGGTCGCGTTGGTCTTCAACGGGAGAAATAGAATGTTGCTCTCTTCGAAGGGTAGATCGTCGGCATCCGGCAAATCGACCAGGACAACGGGCCGCTTTGGATGCGCTCCAAGCCATTGTTCGACCATCGGACGAGCCTGAGTGAATCCCGTTTGATATTTCGATGCGGCTGCCTTATTCTCAGGTCGAGAATAGACCTCCAGTCCAGGCACGCTCTCCTGCGCCGCCGTCATCACGAAAAAACTCAGAGGCGCGAATCCTAATCGCGTCGGCGGCAAGGTGAAGGAAACCACCTGCAGGATCGTGTTGCCGGCCATAGTTGTAGGTGCAGCCGAATTCCCTGAAGTTTGCCTCTCTTCCGATTCGCTGGCAGTAACGTGTCCGCTTTGCGCTGGCCCCTTCGCCGGTGTTGGCGAGACAGCAGGCGCTGCAACCGACTTTTGTCGGGACTCTCCGTCCGGTTCCACCACTGTCCCGTTCAAAAATGCGACCGTCGGCTTCACATCCAAATATTCCACCAGTATGTGCATCGTAACTTCTGCCGTGGACTCGCGCAGCTTCCACTTTCCGACCGTGTCGAACATGTCCGGTCCCTGGCCAAGCAGCACTGGTGCCGTAGAAACAGGAAACCAGATCACATTCCCAAATCCCCGCAGCGCCGTGAAATCCGGGTCGATCGCATCCCACTCCGAAGAGCTTGCGATCTTTGCCGGCGCCCCCAGGCGCAGCAGGCGTTCCGACGACGGGACGACGGTGCCCGAATAAATCACGTTTATCCGGACAATCCTTCCCGGAGAAAGGGGCGTCGCAAGTTTGACTACCGCCTCCGTCAGTTCGCCAGTGTGATCGATGTCGCTATCCACCGTCTCGTCCTGAAACTTCGCCGGTTTACCGTCCACCTGAATTGAATACCAATGCAACGACGACGAAAGCTGCAGGGCAATCCGCTCCAGCGGCTTGTCGCTGATGTTCCGGGCCACCAAACGCGCTTGCACCGAGATCGAATGCTGCGACGGCTCCAGATGCACTTTAAAATCGTAAGAACTATATGCCAGTGAGGTGCGCTCGGCATCCGTCACCAGCATTACTTTTGCAGGCACGACAGGTGTTTGTGAAACGGCTGCGGCCGGCTGCGATGCCGGCGTTTCATCAGCGGTTGTGCTGTTATCTCCGCGGGAAAACAGCACCTGCCCATTTCCGGAAGAGGCGTTGGTCTGATTGTTTGCTCCCGAACTTTGTCCGAACGAGCTGCCCAACGTGAGAAGAAGAATGAAACCCAACCCATACTGCATAAAATTCATGAACCCAATCCCTTGAGCGGCCGCTTCGCTTTGGCTGCAACCGAGGCCGTCTTCTCGATCTCTGGTAGTGTCAACGCCGCACGGCGTTGTCGTGCCGCCTCAAACATGACAATCGCACCAGCCACTGACACATTCAGCGACGATATCTGGCCCGCCATGGGAATTCGCAAAAGATGATCACAGGTTCGCCGGGTCAGCTCATGCAATCCGCTTCCCTCCGCTCCAAGCACCAGGACAAAATTGCATCGATAGTCGAATCTGTCATAATCCGCCGAGCCGCGTTCATCCAACCCCACACACCACACGTTCTGACGCTTCAACTCTTCCAGCGCACGCACCAGGTTCGTCACGCGCGCAATACGGACATGCTCAGCCGCACCAGCCGAAGTCTTTACAACTGTGGCATTCACCCCAGCGGCGCGCCGCTCGGGCAGAACCACCCCATCCGCCCCGGCTCCGTCTGCGGTTCTTAGAAGGGCACCCAGGTTATGAGGATCTTCGATTCCGTCCAGGGCCAGCAAAAAAAGATCGTGTCCCCTGCGCTGGACCAACTCATCCAGCGAGGAATATCCGCGTTCGGCCACCACCGCCACAACTCCCTGATGAGCATCGGTGCGCACCAGCCTTGTCAGCTGCTCCTTCGATTCCATTCGGACCGGTATCCCGGCGGCCTGACACGCCTCGGCAATTCCATGCAGGCGCATATCATGGCGCTGACGAGAAATCACTACGGATTCCAGTCGTCGCTTGCCCGAGCGAATCGCCTCTTCCACGGCATGCAATCCATACAACAGCTGCATAACGAGTAGTGTACCCTCCGCATGGCGGCGATGTTCGCCTTATCTTCTCTGCCGAAGTACCCTCATATCCGCGAATTTTTCAGCTTCAGCGTCCGAATCGTGAAAAAATAGGGGCGACTGTCATGCGATTCAAAGAAAATTCCCTCGCTGATCGCGTCTTTCTGGACCGGGCCGACGTCTCTACGAAAGACACCATGGCATCTACTCAAACAGCCGCGCTCGTCGACACCCAGCAGGCGCAAGCCGCAAACGCTGAGATTGCTATTGCCCTTCGTCGCCATGACCCGGAAATGATGGATCAGTTGATCGAACGCTATCAACACCGTCTGTTCCGTTATTTGTTGTTTCTTGTAGGAAGCAGAGACCTGGCGCAGGATCTATTTCAGGAGACGTGGCTTCGAGTATTGGAACGGGGCTCACAATACAGTGGTCGTTCGCGTTTCGAAACCTGGATGTTTGCGATTGCCCGAAATCTCATGATTGACCACACCCGCAAACGCGTTACGCTCAGCCTGGATGAAGTGACCGATCCCGAGAATGACCGCCCGGTTGAGATCGCGGCTGACCTTCCCTCACCCTTCGATCATTTTCAGACGGGAGAGCAGGCCGCTCGCATTGGCCGTGCCCTTCTCACCCTTCATCCGCTCTACCGCGAAGTGCTGGTCCTTCGCTTTCACGAGGAAATGTCCCTGGAAGAAATTGCACAAATCAGCAGCGCGCCTCTGTCTACCGTAAAGTCGCGTCTCTATCGCGGAATGGCCGCATTGAAACCTGTTCTGGAACTGCATCCGGATGCAAATCGTGAGGTGCAGCCTTGAAAACCGATCCCATGATTGCCAATGTAAACGGAAAGAACTCCCATGCGATCTCGAATCCCGCGTCAAAGATCTTTTCCGCTGAAGAACAGCAATTTGCGGCCGCTCTACTTACTATTGGAGGAGTAGCCGATCGTGCGATGGTATGTCGTGCGCAACGCCTGGTTCGTGAGCAAGCGGTCGAAATTGCTGAACGGCGGCGCCGGTTGCGCCACGGAATTGGAATCACAATTCTCGGATTTTCCCTGCTTTCCCTGGTGCTGACACCCGTGTTCTGGAGCGGAATGCAGATGCTGCTGGATCCGAAGAATTTCCCAGCTTCCGAGCTGCAGTTTGTCTATGTGATCGCGTGGTTGTTCCCTGTCACCCTGGTGACCCTGTTTCTCGTGTTCTTGCGCACGCGCGATGGCGGCGGGACCAGACGAATCGATCATCGCGTGACGTCGCGCCTGGACTCCATGGTTCGATAGGGCTATTTGCAACGCTGTTTTGAAACCGGTTTGATCGATGGCTGTACTTGTGACCCAATATTGATTCTAGATTCACACGCGCGGTATTCGTATCGTGCGTGTGGTAAACGTTAGGCAATAAAAATGGCCCGAAGCGATTCTAGTTCGTCATTCTCTGTCAGCGAAGAACTCACACTCATCCCCCGATGGTCGATCGTTCTCGCCTTTGTGGCCTTCGCTGGCATTCAGTATCTTTTCTTCTTCGTGCTGCATACCCATTACCATAGCCCGTTTCCCGTACACGTCTATTTCGGAGCTTCGTGGGGAGCGCTCGTTGCTGTCTACATGCTGATGATCGGCTATATCAGCGAGGACGCGCCACGCCGCAATATGGGCAAGTGGCTCTGGATCTTGTTGTGTATCGTCTTACAGGGCGGCATTGGCCCGGTGTTGTATTTTCTGCTGCGGCAACCCGTTCTTTCCCAGTGTCCCTGCTGCGGCACGAAAGTAGACAGCAATATCAATTACTGCCCGCAATGCGCCTATCGAGTCTCTCCCAACTGCGGCATTTGCCATGAAAGTGTCCGCATCACCGACCTTCATTGCACTCACTGTGGACACGATCTCGCGGACGACAACGCGCCAGCGCGCCTCACCGCGTATCGCCCCTGAGCAAAGCCGTTGCATCTGCGCCTTCGCTCTTTTCCCAATCCTCCGCGTCCGCACATGCCGGCAATTCTCCATGATCGTCGCAGTTGCTCGAAACATCTTTCCCTGATGTAGAGTGAACCTAAGGCATGACCATCCGAGCCGTAATTGTCGACGACGAACAACTGGCGCGCCAGGAACTCGAGTATTTACTCCGTAAATCGGACGACGTAGAAATTGTCGCTCAAGGAAAGAATGGCGTGGAAGCCGTGGAGTTGGTGCGCGCGCATCAGCCCGACGTTGTTTTCCTCGACGTACAGATGCCCGGCCTCGACGGCTTTGCAGTGCTCAAAAAACTGCTCGAAAAAGGTCGCAAGTCGCCGCTTCCGAACATCGTCTTTGCGACTGCGTTCGATCGATATGCGGTTCGCGCTTTTGAAGTGAATGCAGTGGACTACCTGCTGAAGCCTTTTGATGAGAAGCGAGTCCGACACACCCTCGAGCGAGTCAGAACTCGCCTGGCAGAGGCTACAGCTGGATTTTCGCTCCCAGCGACCGTGACAGCGCCCAAGTCGTCCGGTGTGAAGGAAGCCCCGGTTGAGACCGCTCCCACAGCCAACGCAGTCGACGAGCGGCTGGATGCTCTGGTTCGCCTGCTGGAGCAGCAGCAAGCCCCCGTAAAAAGCACCGCCGCCAAAATTGTTCTTCGTGTTGGCGGTCGTCTTTTACTCGTCGAGCAGCGCGACATTTGCTTCGCGTCCATTGAAGAAGGAACGATCAGTGTCGCGACTCACTCCATCGAAGGTCAGTCAAATTGCCGTACTCTTGAAGAGCTGCTCGACTTGCTGGACCCGGAATTATTTTGGCGCGCTCATCGTTCCTTTGTCGTGAACATCCATCGCATTCAGGAAGTCGTACCCTGGTTTAAATCCAGCTATCAGTTGCGCATGGACGATCGACGCCATACAGAGATTCCCGTCAGTCGCGGTCAAACAAAACGCCTGCGAGAGCTTTTCAATCTCTAACAGGCGCGCTCAGTCGTACCGCTCGAACACGATCTGCTTTCGATCCCAGCCTAACTCCTTCAACTGCGCTCGATTGGCCGCGACCATGTCATTCAGGCCGCAGATATAAGCTTGCTCTGGCTTTGCGTTGCCGCTCGAGGAGTCCAAGCATGCGGCGTCCAGCAATAATGCCTTCACCTGCATCTCGACATTTCCTCGCAAACCTTCCCATCCCTCGTGGGGATGGCTCACTGTCGGTAAAAAATGAAAGTTGGCGTGCTCCGCAGCGATCTTCTCAAAATAGTGCTGATAGTAGATTTCCGACTGGTGCCGCGCGCCATACACCAGCCAAACATGTTTCCCCTCACATCTGTCTTCCCCTATGCTCGGAAACAGAGTCTCTATAAAGCCACGCATCGGCGCAATTCCGGTGCCGGTGGCAATCAATATCGAATCCACCAGTGGCCGGCGCAGCACAAACAGACCGTATGGGCCGTGAAAAGCAACCGTAGCACCGGGTTTTGCGTCCGCAAGCTGGTTGGAAAAAAAACCTCCGTCCACTCGATCGAAGCAAAGGTCGAATCTATTGCCGCGAGGCGCAGATGCAATGGAGTAGGCGCGCGTCTGAGGTTTTCCCCGGCCATCCTTGGCGACCATGGAAATAAACTGTCCCGGCTCAAACTCAAAATTCTCGACCTCCGGAATATCGAACTCCAGGTGATAACACTGCGCACTTTCAGACAACAGTGTCTTCCCCAACAGCCGCGCACTGTACATCCTACGTTCCAAGTCCTTTCCTCCTTCGCCACTCTAGTGGCGTCCGTGATCAGTTAGAAATCGAGCGCAAAATAGAAGGTTGCGCCCTCGCCCACTGCACTCTCCGCCCAAACCCTGCCGCCATGGCGAGAAATGATCCGTTGCACTGTTGCCAATCCGATTCCTGTTCCGACGAATTCACCCTGGGTATGAAGTCGTTGGAACGGCTTGAATAAACGATCCGAAAACTCCGGATTGAATCCGGCACCGTTGTCACGCACGAAGCAGACAATTTCCTGCGCCGTCCGTTTGTATCCAAATTCTATGGACGCAGAACCTGTCTTCTCAGTGTATTTCCATGCGTTGCGAATCAAATTTCCCAATGCTACTCGCATCAGTCCTCCATCGGCTAACACAATTGCTCCCGCAGCAATTGTGATGTGAACATTCCGGCCCGGCTCAGCAGCCTTCAATTCCTCCACAATCGAGTTTGCCAATGCGCTCAGGTCGACAGTAGACCGCTCAAGGCCGGAAGTTCCAGCGCGAGAAAGATTCAACAAGTCGTCGATCAGAGTTGCCATCCGTGTTGACGAGTCGCGCAGACTCTGTAACATCTCCCGCCCGTCCGCTCCAGTGGAAGGTCTGAACATCCCAATACACACCCTCAAACAGCGGCGTATATACGCTGCGTCCGTCGATTAAGACCAGCAGGTCCTTGGAGAACCCACTGGTAAAACCGCGAATTCCAACTGCCCACTCGTCGCTCTGCATACGCGAAACCTGCACCCCCGATACCATGCACAGCAGCTCAGGAAGTGTTGTCGCGCTCGATCGTCGTATGTCTTCTGAGGTGATGACAGAAACCGCCGCTGGCGTTTTCCAAACCTCCTCTGGCTGCTTGGAAGCGGTTGTAACTTCCACATTCCCCAACTGCTCCAAAGACATCGATTGCAGCTGCTGTTCCGCGATCGAATGGATTTTTTCCGCCGACCCACGGTAGCAGGCAACTGCCGAGGACACGGCGGCAAAGACAATTGCATTCCGCAACCCGAGGCAAAACATCGCAACACTCAGCCCGGGGGTGGTCTG
This sequence comes from Acidobacteriota bacterium, assembly GCA_021793595.1. The sequence goes on along the minus strand of JAJYSL010000034.1, from coordinate 16,381 downwards.
GCGGCCACGGCTCATCGGAGATCGCCGCCTGAAGAATTTAGCCCTGGATCTGCAAGCAAATTGGAGATCGTCGCAATCAACTTCTCTGGTTCTCCCTTGCGTACAAATCTCCTCGCATAGGGCGCAATATCATCCGGCATTTCGAACATGTCAGAAAGAATAACGATTGGAACGTTCGAATATCTTCTCTCAATCCGCCGGGCTGCTTCCACTGCGGTCAGGATGCCCGTAAGGCGATAATCCAACACCGCCACATCAAAGTGGTCTTCGTCGGGCAGACAGACTTCGTTCGACAAAAACTGGGCGGTCACCGCGCGAAAGCCAGCTGCATTCATAATCCAGCCGTAGATTCGGAGATGAACAGGGTCGTCGTCTACGACCAGGATGGATGCCCTGGATTGCACCAAAAATCCTCCACATAGAATTTCAAAGCAAGTATCTTTGAATCCGTGGATTACAGATAGCAAAGCGGAAGGCTCGTAGACCGAGCATTAGGATGCATCGGCTGAACCCAAGGCTGCCTGTTGATTGTGACGAAAATCACAATCGACAACTTGCCCCGCGCTTGCCGGCCCTGTCAAGTGCAGTTCGCAACCCAAGCCTCAATTGCTGCCGGTCAGCGCACCAAATAAAAACGGCGTAAACCTGGAGAAGTTCACGCCGTCGGTCAAGCTTAGGGTCAAAGCAATACGAATCGTAAGGCCATCAATCAGTATTTTATCTTGGGCGGGTAGCGATCGAGCATCTTGTAGACAGAATGCGCAACTTGCTTTTCCTCGGCATCCCCGCTCTTGGTCACGTCGTCTTGCACAGCCTCACCGCGCCATACAATCTTCCGCGTGTGCGCATCAATCAAGTCGATGGTCAAATATCCCATGACTCGCGGACTGGGGCGCGTTTGAGAATAGTTCATGCCGCCCCAGCCACCCCAGCCACCCCAGCCTCCACCCCAACCCCAGCCACCCCAGCCTGGGCCGAATCCATATCCGTACGTATCCCAATCCATCACATCGCGGGTGGTGAAATGATAGGTCACGTACAGGTCAGGGTTTTGCGCGGCGGTCACCTGTCGCAGATGCTTCTTTTTGGTTAACGCGTAATTCACGTACTCGCCGACATATTGCCGGTAGAACGGGTGGTTCGTTGCTTCGCTTGGCACCCACTCGTAAGTCCTATATTGAGCAAAGGGCGCGTCTTTGCTCCAGTTGGCACGAATTTGCTGCGCGGATGCCGCCAACGGCAATCCTATGGCAACAGCGACGCCTGCAGCTAGGATCGCTCCGGAACGAATCGTTGCGCGAAATAGCTTCGTCAGTTTCACAGCAGTCCCTCTTTCCTACTCACTTCACAATTCCAAAATTTCAAGCCCGATCAACCATGACAGTCGGCTGTCATGGGCACCGTCTATTAGAGTGAAAATCGATCTTTTCGTTAGCCGCACCGCCCGTTTTTTACTTCCACGGGATAACATTCAATCATGATTGACGGCACGACTTTTTCGTCGAAACTCGGTCGCTGCAAATGACCTCCTGGATCGCTTCGTTTCCGATATTTCGATCGAACTGTACCCTTTTGATCACTATCATTCATAGCACGAATCACGTAATCTTAAACCCAGGTTCAAATGAGAAGTTGCCCCCTCAAGTTCGAATGCAGATTCCGCCCCATCGGCAGAGTTTTTTTGGCCTTTTGCCTGGTCGCGGCTTTGTTTGTTACGCCTTTTATCTCAGCAAGTTCCACCCACACAACTGTTGTCTCCCGGCAGCAAAGGAAACGCCCGCGCTCCTCGCATGCCAAAACGTCAAGCCGGCGAGCCGAACTCCAGCGAGTTGCGATCAAGCGTCAACGCCGGGCCCCGCACCATCGCCGAAGCAGAACCTACGCTCGCAAGCACCGCTTGTCTGTAACTCTGGATCGGGTCCACTCTCACGCCGATACTGTTGCGGAGGCGACTCTACCAACCGCTGCGCCGCTACCCACGCTGGCAACCCCTCCCGACGATGAGGACGCTTCGCCGACCGGCAATACGCCGATCGCACGCGCCATGCCTCTCGTCAATATTTCGGTTCCTCGCTATATGCCGGTTGCCTTGCGCGGCTCGCATGAAGTGCTGGTACATCAGAACATCATTGCCGACGTCGAAGGCCTTAGTCGCATTCAGGACGATGCTCAACTCAGCGCTATGGTGCGGTCCGGCGATCTGGTTGCCTTGCCTGTATCGCCAGGATTGGCCATCGATCCACGCCTGCCGATGAATCGCCGCTATTGCCGTCCGTGGACCGCGCGATTTCTCAGCAATCTCGCTCGCGCGCATCAGGATCTTTTTGGTCGCCCCTTGCAGCTCACTTCAGCCGTCCGCACCGTAAACTTTCAACGCCACCTGGCACACTATAACGGCAACGCGGCACCCACCTCCGGCGACACCGCCTCTCCACATCTGACTGGCGAGGCTATCGATCTCGGGAAAAAAGGAATGTCGCTGAAAGAAATTGCATGGATGCGAGCCGTGTTAGGGCAACTCCAGGCCAGCGGCAAGCTGGATGTCGAAGAGGAATTCGAGCAGGCGTGCTTTCACATCTCCGTGTATAAGACGTACGCACCGCGCAGCACTCAGCCGGCTCAACTAGTAGCCCGCAACAACGCGCCGTCAGAGCTAACTGCGGCCCCGGCCCCGGCTATTTTCAAATCCGTCAGCCAGCCAGTGAAACATTCGATGCATTCTGAGCGCGGACATATCTACTACGTCCGTCACGTCCGCCACGCGTCTTACGTCCATCGCCGCCGTCATCATAGAAGCATGTCTCTGCTCGCCGCCGGGCTACGCTAACGCAGAACTGCCCGAGATCAACGGCGCCTGATCCCTCCGGCAACATGAAGTTGTTTCAATGTTGCGGCTCTGCCGTCGCTGCTTCCTGATCCGCCCCCAACAACTCGTGTTCGCTCAATCGGTTCACTTTTCGCAGTGAAGGAAACATGAAGGTCCAGGCGCCCGTGACCGCAATTGCCCCTATACCTCCAACCACAACAGCTGGTACCGCGCCCCACCATTGGGCCGTCACGCCGCTTTCAAAACTTCCAAACTCATTGCTGGCTCCGATAAATAAGGCATTCACAGCACTCACTCGCCCTCGCATCGCCTGCGGCGTGGCCAACTGCAGCATGGAAGAGCGTACGATAATACTCACCATATCAGCCGCCCCAACAACAAACAAAGCAACCAACGATAACGCCATATTGCGCGACAGCCCGAATACCACCGTAGCCACGCCGAATACCGCAACAGAAATCAACATGCGCTTTCCAGCATTGTGGCTGATCGGCCACCACGTCATCAACATGGAGACGCAAAGAGCCCCCAGCGCAGGAGCTGCTCGCAGGATTCCCAAACCTATGGCACCGGAATGCAAAATGTTTTCAGCAAAAATCGGCAGCAGCGCAACCGCCCCGCCTAGCAGCACCGCAAACAGGTCCAGCGTTGTGACACCCAACAGCAGCTTTTTGTGCCACATATATCGGAATCCCGCCAAGAGCGTTTCCGCCGAAATCGCCCGTTGTTCCTGGCGTCCGGGCCGCACCGAAAGCGATGCGAGAAGAAACAGGAAAACGAATAACGTTGCCAGGGCAAACGCGTACACAATTGCGCCACCCTCCAGGTGTTTGCCCGTTGGGCTCGGTAGCCAGTGCACCAACGGCAGCGTGAATAGCACTCCACCCAGCGCCGGCCCCACAAAATTCGCCAATTGAAAGATGGAGGCGCCCCAGGAAACGGCGTTGACGAAATCTCCCTTGGGCACCAGATGTGGCAGAAATGCCGAACTGGCAGGCCCGCTGAAGGATCGCCCAGTCCCCACCAAAAACAAAACCGTAAACAGCGCGGCAGCATGCTGGGTGCCGATCCAAGAAAGATAAAGCAACGTTCCCGTGCAAAGACATTGCAGCCCATAGCAAACCAGAATGATGTGTCGCCGGTCATAGCGATCGGCTGCGTGTCCGCTCACCAGAAGGAACAAGATTCCCGGCAGAAACAGAGCCAGTCCCGCATAGCCCAGATCGATGGCTCGATGCGTAATCGCATAGATTTGCCAGGACACGGCGACCGCCTGCGCCTCGGCGCCAATAATGACGAGCAGCCGTGCCAGCTGATATCGACGAAAGTCGCGGGAGGCGAATGCGGCAGCGCCGCGAGCCGGTTCATGCGGAATCGACATTCCTTCTATCCTGCCACAGTTTCAATGGGCCAGGCTTTGGATGGGGACATCCTCATGCGCCATGCCACTCTTTGCATATCGCATTCATAATTTTGGATGCCAAGACAGCCGGACGTAAACGCGCAAACAGCGCTCACCCGCAAGGCAGCCTTCCGTTCGGCTAACTCACTTGCTGCAGACTGGCGCGCATTCCGCGAGTCAGTATGGACTCCACATACCCGCTCACCGATTGAGAGAATCCTGGCAATCCCCGCAAATCTTTGCCCCACCAATCCTCGCGTTGCAGCACCGATTCCGTCAATTTGCGAATTCCCTCACCCGACCCGTCAAACCCTGACCATAGCCGCGCAAACGTCTCCAAAATCGAATGGCCATCGTGAATGCGATATTCTTCGCCCCCGCGATGGCCAATCAACGCGCCATCCCGGACTTCCGTCCCACAATAAAACGTAATCAGTGCGGCCAGCGCGAAGGTCAGACGAGCGGGCAACTCGCCTTTCATCGCAAAATACTGTTCAACAGACGGCAACACGCGCGTCTTGTATTTCGAAATCGAATTCAAGGAAATACCCAGCAATGCATGATGAATAAATGGATTGCTGAAGCGCTCAAATACTGCGACCGCAAACGCGTCCAATTCCTGCCTCGTCAAAGTCAGGGTCGGGATTACCTCGTCGTAAATCGCTCGGGTCATAAAGCTACGGATTAGCGGATCCTTCATACATTCACCCACCAGGTTCTCGCCCGCCTGATACGCGGCCAGAACCGTGGCCGTATGAGCGCCATTCAGTATCCGCACCTTGCGGTCTCGATAGGGCGTCATATCGCCAGTAAAAATGACGTTAAATCCAGCTTCGCGCAGAGGCAGTTCTCTCGCCAATGAGGGTGGGCCTTCGATCACCCACAGATGAAATACCTCCGAGGTATTGAACAAATCGTCGACGTATCCGGACTGTCGCCACAACGTCTGAATCTCATCGCGCGGGAAGCCGGTAACAATCCGGTCCACCAGCGTGTTGGTAAAAATGTTAGCCTCCGTGATCCATTTCACAATCTTCGGATCGAGACCCCAGTTTTCTGCCGTTTGCAGTACGGTCTCTTTCAACTTGTCGCCGTTGCGCTCGATCAGCTCGCAGGGTAAAAATACAAACCCCATCGACACATCGCCTTCGAACGCCTTGTAGCGCTCGATCAGCAGGAGTGTTAGTTTTGCCGGAAACGAGACGGGAGGCATATCTCCCTGCCGGTCTTCTGCCCGATATTCGATACCTGCCTCGGTTGTGTTGGACACAATGAAGCGAAGATCAGGATTGTGGGCGCACTTCAGATATTCGTCGAAGTTCTTATACACATCGATCCCGCGACGGATCGCAGTGACAATTCGTTTTTCTTCGACCAGCCGGTCATTCTCGATACCGCGCGCAAAGTGTGTATACGCTCCGTTCTGCTGATTCAGTGTCTGTACCGTCCCCGGAGTTATTGACGCCACCACAACCACTCGTCCGCGGAATAGACCTTTCCTGTTCATGCCGTCGATCATCCAGTCCACGAACCCGCGGAGAAAAACACCTGCGCCGAATTGCAGCACTCGTTCCGGTAGGCTCTCTGCTGTTGCTTCGAGTGTCAGTTCTGGGTGATGTTTCAGGAATTCCGCGTCCAACCGCGGCAGGGTTGCAGTTGTTGATGCTTCCATCTCTGTCGGTCCACCTCATCTCCATCACAAATGTACAGTGTCACTCTCTCTTCCGGCATGTGGCATCTGCTGGGCAAGCCGTAAATCCAGCGCATGAACTGAAGTAAGTATCCTTCGGCAGTGGGGTACCGGACCGATAGTCTGGACAACAAGATCCGGACACACCTCTGCATCGACAGCGATGGCTTGCCCGGTTGGCGCCGCAAAGTACAGAACATCGTTCACCATCAGCGGAGTACTTTCAAAGGCTACGACACCGCTGCCGGGAAATGCCGGCACTTTGTATGTCCATGCTCGCTGAAGTTGGTCCACATTGCTTCGATTGATCTGTTGTAGAGGTGAGAACCGCTCGCCGCCGGCGTCGTGTCCATAGGTCTGCCATTGCAGACCGGAAGAGCTTGCCGCCGTTTGGCCGCGTGTTGCAGCACACGGGAAAATAATGCACGTCAGCACGGAAGCAAAAAGTATGCGCCCGCGACGGAAGCTCAATCCATGCTGGTCGTTCTTTTCTGCCAGATGACCACTCCAAGCACCGCAAGCCGGGAAAATATAGCTCTTCATGGATGAGCCAGAAAAATCTCCCGAACTGGTGAACCAGCAAAGCATGACCTTTAATTCCTCCAGTCCAGAATGACCTTGCCACAATTCCCGGTCTTCATGGCTGCGAACCCTTTTTCGAATTCCTGCCATGGAAATCGATGGGTAATCACTGGACGAATATCCAAACCCGACTCCAGCATCACGGTCATCTTGTACCAGGTTTCGTACATCTCGCGGCCGTAGATGCCTTTCAACGTCAGCATGTTGAAAATCACACGATGCCAGTCGATCGCGATCTCCTGGCTGGGGATACCAAGCATCGCGATCTTGCCGCCATGGCTCATATTGGCCAGCATGTCGCGAAATGCAGTTGGATTCCCTGACATTTCAAGGCCGACGTCAAAACCCTCCGCCATGCCCAGTTCCTTCTGGACTTCCGCGAGAGTCTTCTTTGTCGGATCAACAGCCAACGTAACGCCCATGGTTTTTGCCAGCTCCAGACGGAACGGGTTCAGGTCGGTGATGACGACATGTCTCGCTCCTGCATGGCGCGCGACCGCTGCAGCCATCAGGCCAATGGGCCCGGCTCCTGTGACCAGCACGTCCTCGCCGAGAACTGGAAATGACAGGGCAGTGTGGACCGCGTTACCGAAAGGATCGAAGATCGAAGCTACCTCCAGCGACACGTTTGGATGATGACGCCAAATATTGCTCATCGGAAGCGAGATGTATTCTGCGAACGCACCTGGCCGGTTCACGCCCACCCCACGGATTTGCGCGCACAGATGACGCCGCCCGGCGAGGCAGTTTCGACAGCGCCCGCACACCACATGGCCTTCCCCGCTGACAATCATGCCCGGGCGGAAGTCGGTAACGTTCGTTCCGACATCCACGATCTCCCCGACAAATTCATGCCCAATCACCATGGGGACTTGAACGGTCGATCTCGCCCAACTATCCCACTCGTATATATGCAGATCAGTTCCACAAATGCCGGTCATCTGAACCTTGATCAACACATCGTTGATCCCAATCGACGGCTTCGGCACATCGTCAACCCACAGACCACGCTCATCACGGTTCTTCACCAGAGCCTTCATCGCGTTCTCTCCAGAGTGATGGATCGCACAGACCTTACATTTTGCTCCGCTCTCCGCTCAAATACGGGGCAAATGTCGTGCGATTTCTTGTCCACTCTTCTTATCGTGCAGCCTAACACTGAATGAGGGTTGGAACGAAGTGCTATGGTCAGAACCCAAAATAACTTATGAACTTAATTAACGAAAGAAACGGAATGCAGATCGGCATCCCAGCCAGGAGTGCGATACGGCATTGACAGGCCGGTTCTAGTTGAATAGTTTCACGTTCCAAAGATGTCGCTCGCAAGACAGTTGAACTTGCCAATATTGTTTCAGCTTCAGTTTACGAAGGAGAAGGCACCGTGACCCAAAAAGACGCTTCATCGGCGCTCATCCAGTCCTTTTTCCATGCGGGGAAACCCAGCGCAATCACGAGAACCTTTGGAGCCGTGGCCGTGGGATTCAACGTTCGACTCGTCGAGGATGGAGAACCCGTCCTTGTTCGCCAGGTCAGACCACTTCAGCACGTTGGGACAGCAGCAGGTGCGGACGGAATTGATGTTGTTCTGCTTCATCACCTTGATGTCGACAATCATCATTTCACGGTGACGACCTGCTCGCGATCTGGAGAGCCCGCATTCGTTTGCCAGCGTCCGCGAGATTCGTGTCTTGCCTGTTCCGGGCGCACGGCTGAGGAGAATTCCTGGCGACGGAAGCGCCGCGCGCCTTTCATGCCTCCACGTTACGAAGCATGGTGCAGGGGGTCTGGAGTTGCTCTTCCGTTTGCCGATCAAGAACGAGAGCCTATCAACTACGCCCTCCGAAAGGCTCAATCTTCAGGACTGCGACAAGGTGCCCTATCGGGGGAATGGGCCTACTTCGATGGATCTAGTTTTCCAAATGTCGTTGCAGTACTCGCGAATCGCACGGTCCGAGGAAAATTTTCCGATGTGAGCCACGTTGATTATAGACATCCGGTTCCATCGCTTTCGATCCAGAAAGACCTGACCGACGTGGTCCTGACAGTCGATGTAGGAGCGATAATCCGCCAACAACATGTACTCATCGTGATCGAGGAGGGAATAGAAGAGAGGACGGAACAGCGAAATGTGGTTGGGCGAAAGCAACCCGGAGTCGATCTGATCGAGAACTTCACGAAGCTCTTGATCGTTTTCGTAGTACTGACGCGGAGTATATCCGTTAGCCTTGACCTGTTTCACCTGGTCCGCTGTCAGCCCAAAGAGAAAGAGATTGTCCGCTCCCACCTCATCGCGAATCTCGATGTTCGCGCCGTCAAAGGTGCCAATGGTTAAGGCGCCATTCATCGCGAACTTCATGCAGCCTGTTCCTGAGGCTTCCTTCCCCGCGGTTGAAATCTGTTCGGACAGGTCGGCTGCCGGATAAATCCGCTGCCCCAGGGAAACGCTGTAGTCCGGCAGAAAAACAATCTTCAGCCGGCCTGCAACACTTGGATCATTGTTGACCACATCCGCGACAGAATGAATCAGCTTGATTATCAGCTTGGCCATTTTGTAGCTGGGAGCGGCCTTGCCCCCGAATATGAAGGTGCGTGGCGGCATGGAAAGGCTGGGGTTCCTCCGTAGGCGATTGTAAAGCGTGAGAATGTGGAGGACATTCAGGTGCTGGCGTTTGTACTCGTGAATGCGTTTGACCTGGATATCGAACATGGAGGCGGGATCGACCGCGATGCCGGTTGTCTTGAAAATATACGAGGCCAGCTCCCTCTTCACGTCCTCTCGCGTGTCGTTCCAGCGGCGGAGAAACAGCGGGTCGTCGACGTAGGGCTCCAACTTTCGCAGCTCCTCCAGATCGGTGATCCACTTGGGCCCGATATGCTCCGTGATCAGACTGGATAACTGCGGATTGCTCAATAGTAGCCACCGCCGAGGAGTGACCCCATTGGTCTTGTTGCTGAAGCGTTCCGGCCATAACTGGTAAAAATCGTGGAAGAGTTCCTCTTCCAGCAGGCGGGTATGCAATTCCGATACGCCATTGACGGCATTGCTGCCCACAACCGCCAAATGCGCCATGCGCACGTAGCGCTCTCCGTTTTCATCGATCAACGACATTCTGGAGGCCCGCGCGTCATCGTTCGGGTAGGCTACGCTGACGTCCGCAAGAAAACGGCGGTTGATCTCGTAGATGATCTCCAGGTGACGCGGAAGGAGTTTGCCAAACAGCCATATTGGCCAGCGCTCCAACGCTTCGCTTAAAAGGGTATGGTTGGTGAACCCGAAGGTCTTCCGGGTGACCTCCCAGGCTGGCTCCCAATCCATGTCGTACACATCGACGAATAGGCGCATCAGTTCGGCAACACCGATCGAAGGATGCGTGTCGTTCATCTGGATGGCCCATTGCGTATCGAAATCCTCTAGGCTACGGCCGCGAAGCTTATGGATCCGAATCATGTCCTGCAGAGAGCAGGAGACAAAAAAATACTGTTGTTCTAGGCGCAGCTGTTTGCCTTGCATCTGTTCATCGCTGGGATACAGCACGCTGGTGATGGTTTCCGATTCTACCTTCTTATCGACAGCTCCGAAGTAGTCTCCTACATTGAATTTTCTAAAGTCGAAGGACTCCGCCGCTTGCGCCTTCCACAGTCGCAGACGGTTGGCCATGTTAGTGCGAAATCCAAGAATGGGGGTGTCATAAGGAATCCCGTTGACGACATAGTCCGGAACCCAACAGACGTGGTAGCGGCCCTGTTGATCGTAATACGGCTCGGTGTGCCCGCCAAACTGCACCTCCATCATGCAGTCGGTGGACGGAATTTCCCATGGATTACCCAACTGAAGCCATTTATCGGTACGTTCGACCTGCCAGCCGTCTTCGATGATCTGCTGAAACATGCCGAACTCGTAGCGGATGCCATAGCCGATGGCAGGTATATTCAAGGTTGCAAGAGAATCCATATAGCAGGCGGCCAACCGTCCCAAGCCGCCATTTCCCAGGCCAGGCTCGGGTTCAGTCTCGACCAACTGCTTCAGGTCGAATCCTAGTTCAGAAACCGCTTGGCGAGTCGGTTCCAGAATGTCGAGCTTGTTCAGATTGTTGGCGAGATGCTTCCCAAGCAGAAATTCGGCGGACAAATAACAAACGACGCGAATGTCCTTCTGCCGATAACTCTGGACCGTATTGATCCACCGCTCCATCATTCGATCGCGCACCGTATGAGAGAGCGCCATGTAGAGATCGTGCTGATTGGCGACAGCCGGATACTTCCCCACGGTGTAGTACAAATGATCGAGAAAGGATCGTTTCAAGGCATCTGCACTTACATTGGCGCGATCGCTTCCGATCGTATGCTCCTGTTTTGTTGGGACTGATTTCCTAGTTCGAGATGGCTTTGCAGTCTTGGCATTGGCCACTGGGAATTTCTCCTGGATAATGTTATGAACGAATCGAAGATACGAGCGGTCCGGTACATCAAAAAATGCTTGTCTGCTATTCCTACATAGATATAGACGCATCCGCGCCGGATGCGTTTACAAAACTCCTCCAGGCACGAGATGTACTGCGCACATAGGGTGAACCGCGTTCGATGCAAAGTCCACTCCCAGGTCTCGCTCATCTCGGTCTTCTCCTTGTGGTGCTGCAGTGGACGTTGGCTCTGCGACGATCTCCACGCTCCCATACAAGGTCCCTGTGGCATTATGTTGGCGCTTCGGGTGCATATACGCACCCGTCCTGATTTATGCTAGTGCCGTTGTGGGAGAGAAAGGCATGCATATATCCGGTGTCAAACGACGAGGAGGCATTGTCTTCCCGGACCCTGATGGAATCTGCGCTTCCCCTCCTGAATCAAGTCTTCGGGCTCATAGCAGTCCGTGGTGCGCTGGGCTTTTAGCATGTGCTTGGAATGGGGCAGCTTCCAGACGACTTGGACGTGTCTCCATAAGTTGCGGCGGGCGATGATCGACGCAACTTCTTTCCCCAATGACGATGCCTATCTGGATAGCTTGGGTCAAACCTGCGCAGTCTCTCAAGCCGGGTGCACTGATGCCCAAGCTCGCGACCTGTCACAGCAAGTCGTGCATGCCCTGATGATGGATGGCGCACCCCTCCTGACTCTCAGCGGCCAGATAAACACTTCCAGTTCCTGGCCTTTCTCCATGCCCGTGGTAGGGGACTGCCATTTGAATTAGGCATGCGCAAGAGTGAGCGATCACTCGCATATTGGACTATGTGCGCCTGAGTGGCGACGGCCTGAAATCGCTCGCCGAGATTTCACGTCAGCCGAGTCCACCATAGATTTCAACTTTGATGTCACAAAAAAGAAAAACTAGGCTCGGCTCAAAGTCTCGGGCGAGAGTAAGCTCGATGGGGAGAAAAAAACTGACATGATCCGCGACGAAGATGCATTTGAGTATCACTCATCCAACCCGCCGGGAAAAATTTCGATCATCGCAACAAAACCCTGCCTGACGCAACGTGATTTAAGTCTGGCCTATACCCCCGGGGTGGCCGCTCCTTGTCTGGCAATCCATCGCGAACCGGATCTCGTCTACAAGTACACGGCAAAGTCGAACCTGGTTGCAGTGGTTTCAAACGGGACCGCCGTTCTAGGATTGGGAAACATTGGGCCGGCCGCCGGCAAGCCGGTGATGGAGGGGAAGGCAGTCCTCTTTAAACGCTTCGCGGATATCGATGTCTTCGATCTTGAGTTGGACGCGAAAGATCCTCAGGATGTCATCCGGGCCTGCCAGATGCTGGAACCCACATTCGGCGGAATCAACCTGGAGGACATCAAGGCGCCTGAGTGCTTCATTATTGAAGAGGAGCTGCGCCGGACCATGAAGATTCCGGTCTTCCACGACGACCAGCATGGCACAGCGATTATCTCCGGCGCGGCATTGCTGAACGGACTGGAGCTAGCAGGAAAAGAGATCCGCCGGGCGCGGATTGTTGTCAGTGGCGCGGGAGCAAGCGCGATTGCATGTGCGGAGCACTTCATTCTGCTCGGCGCACTTCCTGAGAATATTCTGATGTGCGACTCTAAAGGCGTTCTCTATGAAGGACGCCAGGAAGGCCTCAATCCCTACAAGGCGCGGTTCCTGCGAAAGACGCACCTTCGCACACTTTCCGAAGCGATGGTCGATGCGGACGTTTTCATCGGGCTATCTGCGGCAGGTTGTGTAACAGCGGAGATGCTGCGTCGAATGGGATCGAATCCCCTGATCTTTGCCTTGGCAAACCCCGATCCGGAGATTCCCTATACGGAAGCGATCGCGGCAAGATCCGATGCCATTGTCGCCACAGGCAGATCGGACTACCCGAATCAAGTGAACAACGTTCTCGGCTTCCCAGGAATCTTTCGTGGAGCACTCGATGCGCGCGCAACTGGAATCAACAAAGAGATGATGCTCGCGGCAACCCGCACTCTTGCGGATCTTGCCAAGCACGACGTTCCCGAATCTGTATGCAAAATCTACGGACTGGACGACCTGGGATTTGGCGCGAACTACATCATCCCGAAGCCATTCGATCCCCGAGTTGTTGTTCGGGTCGCGGCTGCCGTGGTTGCAGCCGCAATGCAATCAGGAGTGGCCCGCGTGGAGCTTGACCTGGAGGAATACCGTCATGCGCTGGAGAAACGTCTGGGCGGAGATCCCGGCGTGACCAGGGTCCTCATTCGAAAAGCGCGTGCGAAGCCATGTCGTATCGTATTTCCGGAGGGCGGGAATGCAACCGTTCTGCGCGCTTGCCGCATCCTCGTTGATGAAGGGATTGCCAGGCCTGTGCTCCTCGGAAATGCGAAAGAGATTCGAGAGCGCGCAACCGGCCTGCATCTGGATCTTGCGGCATTGGAGATCGTCGATGCGGCAACCCACCCTCGCCTGTCGTCTTATGCCGATGAACTTTTTCGATTGCGTCAGCGCAAGGGAGTCACGCGAACGGAAGCCAGTGAACTGCTTAGAAGCTGCAATATTCTCGGCGCCTTGATGGTGCAACTCGGCGACGCGGACGCTCTCGTGACTGGCTTAACGACCCACTATCCCGACACCATCCGGCCCTTGTTACAAATTATCCCGCTGCAGCCGGACGTGCGACGGGCATCCGGCTTATACCTGACCATCACGCCTCGAGGCAAGCTTTATTTTCTGGCCGACTGCACAGTCAACATCCAACCTTCCGCTGAGGATCTGGCGGAGATCGCCATCTGTGCCGCCAGTACCGCCCGCCGCTTCGATGTTGAGCCCCGTGTTGCATTGCTGTCGTTCTCCAACTTTGGAAGCAGTCGCCACGAGTCCTCCGATAGAGTGCGTCTGGCGGTTGAGATGATCCACCGCAGGTGTCCGGACCTTCTGGTTGACGGTGAAATGCAGGCGGACACGGCCGTGCTGCCCGAGCGAATTGAAACTACGTATCCTTTTAGTCCGCTGCGGGGCGGGGCGAACGTTCTCGTTTTCCCCAGCTTGAATGCTGGAAACATCGTCTACAAGCTGCTCGCCTCACTCGGCGGGATGCAAGTGATCGGCCCCATCTTGATGGGCCTTGCCCGGCCGGTTCATGTCCTCCAACGGGATTCCTCGGTTTCGGACATCGTCCATCTGGCAGCGTTGGCTGCCGTCGAGGCACAGGAAACCTTGCAACCCAGCAAACCCCCGCAGTGAATTACGGGAAAACAGTCTTATCGACTGCGCCGCGTGTCTCCTCGGAATGATGCGGGGAGTGGAAATTCCGCAGGATCATGGTGGGACAGCGAGACCTCCGTAACACCTTCGCCATAGTCCCTGATGGAAGGTGCGTGAGTAGCCCGTTGCCGCAATGTGCGCTCATCACCAGCAGGTCTGGCTGCGTGGAGTGCGTCATGCGGATGATTTCATCTGCAGGTTCTCCCTCGCGAATCAGGCATTGCGGCTTTACCGTTACCCAGGCATCCCGGCTCATCATCTTTTCCATGGCGTCGAATTGGCATTCCAAGAGACTTGCAATGCCTTTTTCTTTCACCGTGAAAATCGTTAGGCGCGCCTGGTGGCTGGTGGCGATTTTGCCGGCCACGCGGGCAGCCTCGGTCACTCCATTCGCGGTATCGCACGCCAGCATCAGATGTTTCCAGGGAATCGTTTTTTCCGCTATTGCTGCGGCATGAGTGCCCACGACGATGACTGGATAGTCTGATTTGCGGATGACTGTTTCTGCGACCGAACCCAAGAGCAGGCGCTCAATCCCGCTGCGTTCCTCCGTGCCAACTACAATGTAGGCGGGCTTCAACTTATTTGCCAGCTTGATCAGTTCATGCGCAGGCGTGCCCAGAACGAGAGCACCCTCAACTTTCAGGCCACTGCCTTGGAGCTTTTGTTCTGCCGCATGCACTAGTTGCTGAAGTTCGGTTTTCTGGATTTCCAGCAGGTCAGGAGAGCTGTCCGGAATCAGAGGCATGACATTAACGAGATATAAGGGCCTTGCTTCCTGCACAGCCAACCTAGTCGCATACTCCAGGATGGATTTGGATAACTGGGAAAAATCTGTTCCGACCACGATAGGGCCATAGATGAGTGCTGAGTCGATAGGCATACAATTGACTCCTCTCATGCGCGATGATAGGAGTGGTTGGAGTAGAAACTTGTGACGTAACGTACGGCTGGACGTGATAGCAATCACGTTTTTTGTTCTTCCCAGTCCATGCCAGTGGCATCAGGAGAGCATTCGGTCATGTGGGATCAAGGCCGACGGCCAGGGCCAATTGCGCAGCCAACTTTCCTGGGCTTTCATGTTCTCCTCGTGCTCATCACCGAGAGGGAGACATAAGCTTTCGCTTCGAGGAGAGCCAGGACAGCGGCATGTCACTTGACAGTCCGACGACTTTGCAAACTCCCCTGCAGCGACGCTTCGGGTTGGGGGAAGAAAAGGAATCCTTCTGCTATAGTTGTTGAAGAAAATCGAGCCATCGCAGTAGTATCGCCACAACCACAATCTTACACGGCGGGACCAAATGGAATGATCTCGGAAACCTATTCTATGGGCCAGGAAAAGCCTGCGGACAAGGAACCATTAGCAGCACGCGTAACGCAGCGGACTGGCGTGACCGTCTGGTTTACCGGACTGAGCGGCGCTGGGAAAACGACGATCTGTCAACACGTGCAAGTGGAGTTGGCGGCGCGCGGCCTGGAAGTGGAAGTGCTCGACGGGGACATCATCCGCTTGCATCTCTGCAAAGACCTTGGATTTTCCGAAGCGGACCGAAAGGAAAATATCCGGAGAATCGCGGAGGTTGCGCAGACGCAGACACACTCCGGGAAGATTGTTTTAGTGGCGGCAATCTCCCCATACCGGAGCAGCCGCGACAAAGCGCGTTCCGCCGTCGGAAACTTCATTGAAGTCTACGTGAATTCTCCATTACCGGTGTGCGAGCAACGCGACCCCAAAGGACTCTATCAAAAGGCCCGCGCTGGAATCATTCGCGGCTTCACCGGTATCGACGATCCTTACGAAGCTCCTCTGGCTCCGGATGTGGAATGTCTGACAGATATAGAAAGTCCCCAAGAATCTTGCGGCAAGGTGATGGCAGCTATCCTGCAATTTCTCTCTCTCCGACCCTGAGCAAGAAGGTATCGACCTCCGGCTTTCGCGATGGCTCGATCACGATCACCTATCCATCTTGGCCACCTCGGCAGCTTGGCGTTCTTCCATTGGAAGAAATCGGCGCGCACGCTGCCCGGTGTAGATCTGCCGCGGACGAGAAATTTTCTGCTCTGGATCGACAATCATCTCCTGCCACTGGGCCAGCCAGCCGACGGTTCGGGGGATGGCAAACAACAAAGTGAACATTTCCGGCTTGAAGCCCATGGCCTGGTAAATGATTCCGGAATAAAAATCGACATTGGGATACAACTCGC
>JAJYSL010000271.1 GCA_021793595.1 Acidobacteriota bacterium | reverse complement strand
TCATTTTATTCCAATGGGTTAATATGGGTTGAAGAGAATCGGTCATCGGTGCAAGTTGTTCATTATATTAGTGGCCCCGTAGCTCAGGTGGATAGAGCAGCAGTTTCCTAAACTGCGTGTCGGAAGTTCGAATCTTCCCGGGGTCACCACTCAGGTTGCAGATTTTTGTCGCAGATACATTCCGCTGAAGGCTCGTACGGAATGGTCTGGATGGAACGGAATGTAACAGCCAAACTCCGGATTTTCCCAGCTATCGACCAATTCATAATTCATCTCGTAGGCAGACTGTAGAAATTCCTCTCGATTGGCGATTCGATAAGGTGCCAGCGCTGGACCCATGTTGTGTAAGGTATAAAACGTTTCGCGGTCCGTGAAAGGCAGTTTATTGATCAGCACGTGCGCCGGACGCGCCGCAAACCTTTGAAAAGACTCTGCGAAAGTTGCCTCGGGAAATTGAAGCGATCCAAAGGCGAGGAAAACAGGGAACTCCTGAGCACGTTCGAGCGATGTCGTGAATGAGAGCTGGCGACGTGTGTCCTTTTCCTCCGCGAGCTTAGCCCCTGAATGGACGACGGCGGGCACATCGTAGATGGTCCATTGCAGATTCGGCGGATAGGTCAGAAACTTTTCGAACGAATAATACGAAATGCCGAGATAACCGCCGAAGTCGAAGATGCGCGGATTCTCCGGAAGAAGCCGAGACAACCAGAACAGCACGGGATAGTCGCTGGATCGAACCGACCCTTTATATCCCAGAAAGGTGGCGGAGTCGGGATTGTCGTAACTGTTGTTGTGTCCTGCAGGGATGGCTGCATTGGCGGCTGCAAAGGAGGGATAGACACCTGAAAACAACCGTTCCCACTCTGCAACGCGTTGAAAGTGCTCTTCATACTCGAAGCGATGCCATTTGCGGATCAAAGGAATCGCTGTTTCAAGTTTGTCAACAAAGTTCTTGGTTGTGGGCGATAGCAGCATCGCTTTGAGCTGGCGTTTCATCGCACCTCGTCTGGAACAAGCGGCATTCCAGTCATTGTATGCGACCAGCGTATAGTACGGAGATGGCTATCGACGCGTGCATGGTTATTGCGCCATGTAGACCTGCAACTGCGCCGTTGTAATGACTCCGCTGGAAGGCATGGAGGCCTGCACCGTAATCCCGTCGGCGACCGGCGCAGCGGGCGAGATGTTCTTGCAGCCGGAAAGAGTGCCCAATCCAAGGCAGAGAATCACCAGCAATATTCGGGTCCAGCGAAGGACGCCGGCGGATTTCCGCCTGGAGAAAAAGGGCAGCAGGATAGCCCAAACTCCCAGCAAGCACAGGAAGATTCGTGCCATGGAGTGGCCTTGGATGGGTGGAAAAAATTCGCTTGTAGCCAGGGTGTTCGGATCGACGATCAGTGTGATGGTTTGCGGCGTCTGTGTTTGCGCGACGAACGTGAGCGTAGGCGAACTGAATTGGCAGCTTGCTCCCTGGATCAGGCCTGCGCAAGAGAGCCTGACGATGCCGGCAAAACCATTCTTCGGCGTCAGAGTCAGGGTGGTCTCGCCAGTTTTGCCCGTCGAAATGGAGAGCAGCGTTGGGTTGGCAGTCATGGTCAACGTATCGTCTGCAACCGTAACAGTTACAGATGTGGATGTCGACGGTGTAAAATTGGCATCTCCTTGATACTGGGCGGTGATAATGTCACTTCCAGGCGGCAAATTCTTCGTATTCAGAATGGCCTGGCCGGTCGCGTTCAGCGGAGATTCGCCGATCTGCGCGCTGCCATTCAGGAACAACACCGTGCCGGTCGGCACACCGATAGTAGAACCCGCGCTCGCTGTGAAAATGACGTTCTGTCCAAAACGTGTTTGTGTCGCTGAGGCAGCCAGTGAAATCTGCGAGTTTGTGGGAATCACCACAAGATTTGCCGACCCGCTGCTCGCTTGATTGTTGCCCTGTGTGGCAAACACCGCAGTCACAATATCGTTTCCGACCAGTGCGGCCGGCACCGTAATGGTTGCCGTTCCAGATCCAAGCAAAGGGGCAGCGCCGACCTCCAATCCATTGATGGAAAACACCACATTCCCACTGGTGACGGGGTTGCTGGTGTTGGTCACGTTCGCCGTCAGCTGCACGGGTATGCCGTAGACCGCCGTGGCGGGATTGACGGTGACCGTGGTGGTGGTTGGGACTGTCGTATTGGCAGTTCCATTGCCAGTCATAGGGACAACCTGCTCGGATCCAGTCGCATACAGCGAATTGTCTACGATCCATGCATCTTCCGTAATCGGACCAGGAACTGTTGGCTGGAAAAAGAAAGTGAGATCACAAAGGCCGCCCACTGCCATATTCCCGACTGAACATTGGGCCGCGTCGGAACCCATGGGAAAGTCCATGGGTATTGGCGGAGCAGGGAATCCGGAAATGGCAAGCGGCTGATTGCCGATGTTAGACAGAAAATCTGTTTGCGCCGCTGTCGCGGTTCCCACGGTCTCTGAGCCAAACCCAAGCGTTGGAGTATCGGTGGAGACGCGCCGGACGGTATCGTTCCCAGGGTCGGAGAGGAGCACTTGGCCAAGTGAATCCACCGCCACACCCGAGGGAGTCGAAAGGGCCGCCGCATTGGCGGCATGTCCATCGCCGGCATCCCCGAGTAGCGCAGAGCCGGCAACGGTCACAATCGTCCCGCTTTGCGAATATATTTTGCGCACCCGCGCGTTCCCTGTATCCGCCACATACACATTGCCTGCGGCGTCGGCTGTAACCGCGGCAGGATGATTCAAATTTGCGCTCCCGGCTGGGCCGCCGTCGCCGCTGAATCCAGTGTTGCCCGTGCCGGCGATGGTCGTGATCACGTTGGTGACGGGATCGACCGTGCGTACCACGTTGTTTCCCGTGTCCGCAATATAGAGACGAGCGGTGGTGTCGACGGCTATGCCTTGCGGGGCCTGCAACTCCGCTTGCAGTGCGTCGCCGTGGTCCCCGGAATACCCGGCAGTTCCAGTGCCGACAATGGTCACGATTGTTCCCGAAAATGCATCGACGCGACGGATGACATTGTTTCCGGTATCCGCGATGAACAGGTCGCCCGCGGCATTGGCTTCGATTCCCGCAGGCGCGTTGAGAGCGGCTGCAATCGCTGCGCCGTGGTCGCCGGAGTATCCGGCAGTTCCATTTCCGGCAACCGTCGTGATAATTCCGGAAGCGAGATTTACCTTGCGGATCCGGTTCGCGCCGGTCTCGGCGATATACAGGTTTCCCGCGGCATCCAGCGCGATTGCACTGGGCTGGTCCAGCGCCGCATCGACGGCCGGGCCGCCATCCGCTTGAGTTGGCGAGAGAGTGCCGCCGCCCGCGACAATCGTCGGGGATGCGCCGGTGAGATTTTGCAGGCTCCAAATTACATTATCGGCCTGGTCGGCAACGTAGACGTTCCCTGCCGGATCTACGGCCATCTGCTCCGGTTGCGCCAGGGATGTGCCGTTGTAAATGTCGGTGCTGTACAGAATCGTCCGGATGATCCCGGGCATGACAATCGCCTGCGGGCCCAAGCCAATGCCGCGCACTCCCAGTGAGATTCGAACGCTGTTGGCGACCCACTCCATTGCGCCCATCCGGGCTCCCGGGTACCCCGGTTGAAAGGTCACTGGAACCGTGCAGATCGATCCTGGGGGGTTGGCCGTTACGCCGTCGGTGGTGCAGTTGCCGATGCTGCCGAGGGAGAACTCCTGCGGCTGAGCAGGCCCGTGCGAAGTTTGTTGCATTTCCGCCGGTGCAATCACGGGAGTTGAGAGCACGGTCGCCTGGTTGAGTCCGAGAAAAATCGTGTGCGTTACTGGAGTGGGACTGGCGATTGGAGTTGCAGGGAAGTCGAGCCCCTGTGAAATCTTCCGGAGTTCGTTATTGCCGGAATCCGCCAGGTAGAGATTGCCCTCTGAGTCCAAGGCTAGACCCCCCCGGCTCATTCACTTCGGCTGTCGAAGCCAGATTTCCATCGCCTAATAGGGATGCGGTTCCGGTACCTGCGACCGTCATCACATTCCCTGCGGAATTCACCTCGCGGATGCGACTGTTATCCCGATCCGAGAAATAAATTCGTCCATCGAGATCGAGAGCAATTCCAGTTGGAAAATTCAGGGTTGCGAGTGTGGCAAGTATATTGTCGCCGTTATAAACGGCTGCAGCACCCGGAACTCCGGCTACCGTGGTGATGACGCCCGTGAGAGCTGTAACTTTTCGGATCAGGTTATTGTCGGAGTCGGCGATATAGAGGTTACCTGCCGCATCCACCGCGATGCCCGTGGGATTGTTCAACTCGGACCGGGTGGCGAGGATATTGTCGCCTGTGTATCCTGCAACGCCCGTGCCAGCTACCGTTGTAATGCTGCCGGTGACTGCGGAAACCTCGCGGACACGATTGTCGCCCGCGTCGGCAATGTAGAGATTTCCGGCGGCATCGAGAGCCAACGCTGCCGGGCTATCTAACTCCGCCTGGGTCGCCGGGCCACCATCTCCAATCTGGTTGGGGTCGAAGACTGTGATGTTCGGGGTGCCTGCGATCGTA
Organism: Acidobacteriota bacterium; assembly: GCA_021793595.1. The sequence continues at coordinate 1,384 of JAJYSL010000271.1, read as the reverse complement.
GTAATAATGCCGGTACTTTGGCTGACAAAACGTACGATATGGTTGCCTGTATCGGCGATGTAGAGATTGCCATGGCGATCGACCAGGACGGCGACGGGTTGGTTCAAGAGCGCGTCGATTGCCGGACCTGAATCGCCACTGTAGCCGAGTTGACCGCTGGCGGCCACCGTGGTGACAATTCCGCTGGCAGCATCGACACATTGAATCCTATTATTCCCAGTGTCGGCTATGTAGAGATTTCCCGCTCCGTCGATGGAAACGCCTTCCGGCTGATTTAGAAGACTGAGGAGTGCCGAGCCCGCATCGCCAGAATTTCCCGGCAGGCCAGTGGCTGATCCCGCAATACGGTTGATCTGTAGCAACACGGAAACGGGAACCGTTGCTGCCTTCATGGACGCGGAGAAGAAAAAGGCTGTGCTAGCCGCAAATAACCAAACATGGAAAAAGGAAAATCGAGGGAGAAGTGAGCGCAACATGGGGGCCTCGCGGGATACTGGGAAACAGCATCCGCACGGTTAGTCTGAACGGAAGGAATCGGGAAGGCCATCAAGTACGATGTGGGGTGGTCGGGTCGAATTTCATCTTGGAACGTAGAGTTCAGCGATACCGAAATGGAACCGTCGACATGGAGCTAGGGACGAGCCTAAGTCAATAGGCATGTACGACCAATTCTAAGTGTGCATGGCTTTGGTTACGCTGTGCAAGTAACTGAATAAATAGTGGTTACTCGAAGTTCCGGCACGCCAGATATCCGAGAATTCCTGGTTTGACGCGGGAGTGGAAGACAAGATCGCCATGAAGAGGGAAGTTTTGGTTTCAATGCTGCCAGGGGAGTCTACGTGGATTTGGTGGAGGCACGATTTCTCGATCCAGCCAAAGTGGTTTGGATAGCGTTGGAAAACGCCTATCTGTGGCAAGTGTACTGCTGTAGGCTGAAGCAACTCTGACGGAGATTCCTGAACCTAAGCGGATAGTGTGGGTGCAGCGCAGTTAGGGTGGAATCGGTTGTGGATTTATGTAGTAGCCAATTTCTGTGGCGGAGTGATTACTGCGCTGACGTCCAGGCTTCTCTGGCCGAAGGATAACTAGAGAGGTCACGCATTTCTATGGGTAGCTACGTCGGTTTCTGAGATCGCTTTCGGTGCAGAGAGTGTGTTGGCTGCGGGCACAGACAAGGATCTTATGCACACTGCATCGATCAATTCCATGGAAGAGGGTCGCGAGGTCGTCTTCCACACCCGCTCGGTTTCGAAGAGTTATCAGACCGGCGATGTCCGGATCATGGCTCTCCGTTCCGTTGAACTCGATTTGAATGCAGGAGAATTTGTCGTTTTCCTCGGGCCTTCCGGTAGCGGCAAATCGACCCTTCTCAATATTCTGGGGG
>JAJYSL010000270.1 GCA_021793595.1 Acidobacteriota bacterium | reverse complement strand
CGCTATTATCACAATGCGGAAGCGATTGCAGATGCCATGGTGGCGCGTTTTTACGATGTGACTGGCGGTGGGTTTTTCGATACCGCACAAAATGAATTTGCCGCAGAGGTATTTGGCGTTCTGGCGGCGCGGCGCAAACCGCTGCAGGATTCGCCGACTCCGGCTGGGAATTCGCTGGCAGCGATGTTGTTGCTGCGCGTGGCAGAGCTGAGTGGGCGGCACGATTTACGAGAAAAAGCGGAAGACACGCTGGAAGCATTTGCGGGCGTGGCGGAACAATTTGGTTTGTATGCGGGCGCGTATGGGCTGGCATTGCAGCGGTATCTGCTGCCGCCGGTGCAAATTTGTATTGTGGGCGAAGACGAAGAAGCAAGGCGGCTGGCCGTGATTGCCTCGGCACGGTATGCGGTGAATAAAACGGTGTTGAGCCTGCCGCGTGCGGCGGTGGAGCAAAGCGCACTTCCGCCGATGCTGGCAGAGACGCTGCCGCATCTGCCGGAAATCAACAGCGGGCGCAGTTTTGTTTCGGTTTGCAGTGGAGCCACCTGTCAGCCGCCTGTGTACGAACCGGAAGAACTGATTGATCTGCTGAATCGTGTGCTGGGGTAAGGTGGTTCGCGCTGGAGCAGGCGAATATAAGGCGGAGGCGAATCAGGGGACCGAATATGAGCGAGAAATCGAAGATCAAAATCGACTCGAAGGATTTTCGGGTGGCGCATGGCGCGAAGGTGAAATTGAAACATTGGCCCACACTGGTCAAGCCGTATTGCGAGAGCAAGGAATGCTACAAGGAAGTTTTGGAGGACCACGTGAAGACGTTGAGCTCTCTACAGGAACTTCTGTACGCATCGGCCAGGTATGCAGTGCTGCTGATTTTTCAGGGTATGGACAGCGCGGGGAAGGACGGCGCCATCCGGCACGTCATGTCCGGGGTCAACCCAGAGGGGTGCGAGGTATTCAGCTTTAAGCAGCCGAGTGCCGAGGATCTGAAACATGATTTTCTCTGGCGGACGACCTGCCGTTTGCCGGAGCGCGGACGCATCGGCATTTTCAATCGCTCCTACTACGAGGAAGTTCTGGTGGTGCGCGTGCATCCGGAGATTCTCGCCGTGCAGGGGCTGCCGCGAGAATTGTGCAACGAAAAAATATCTGGGAGCAGCGGTATCGCTCGATTACGGATCTGGAGCGGCACTTGTACCGGAACGGCACGCGGGTCGTAAAAATGTTTCTCCATTTGTCCAAGGAAGAGCAGGAAAGGCGATTTCTAGCACGCATCGACGAGGCGGACAAAAACTGGAAATTCAGTATGGGGGATATCCACGAGAGAAAATATTGGGAAGAATACATGAAGGCTTACGAGGCATGCCTGCACGCGACCAGCACCCGTGAGGCCCCCTGGTATGTTGTGCCCGCCGACGACAAGGAGAATGCCAGGCTGATCGTATCCCAAATTGTTCTGGACGCTCTGGGCGATTTGAAAATGGCGTATCCCAGGACCACTGCGAAACGGCGCGCGGAACTGCTGTCGATACGCAAGATGCTGACCAAATAACGATCCATCCCCGCGCTTGTTTACCCATTGCTGCGCGATGGAGGAACATCGCGAGCGACAGCGTGAGAAAACATTCCGATTGATCGCCGTGCAGTTTTCCCGGTACTATGGCGTGCAAGGCTCATGGCTTTCGCCGCCAAATCGCTCCAACGGGGCCTCCAGGGTGTGTCTGCATGCAGAAACGACTTTTCCTCACCGGGATTCTCTCGGCAGCAATGGTTCTGATGGCACTGCCACTAGGCGCACAGACGCCTCAAGGGGAGCCCGCCGGAATGCACAGACCGCGGGGGCCCATGCCGAAGCCAAAAAACCTGCAAGTGCTACCGAAGGATATTTCCCACGATCAGTTGATGAAAGTGATGCATGGATTCGCGGGATCGCTGGGGGTGAAATGCGAATTCTGTCACGAACCGGGGCCACAGCCACGTCATCTTGATTTTGCTTCGGATGCCAAGCCGCAAAAGCGGATTGCACGGACGATGTTGCGGATGACGATGACAATCAACGACAAATACCTGTCGCAGGTGGACAACCCGGACGCGAAGCCGGATCAGAAGAATGTAACCTGCGGAACCTGCCATCGCGGCCAAAAAATGCCGGCGGTATTTGTCCTGCCGCCGGAGCATAAACACGGTATGCCGGGCGGACCTTCCAAGCCGGAATAAGAGTGCCGCGGATCTGTCGATGGCAGCTCAACGAAGGGGGGCTGCCTAGGGAGGAGTCGATTCGCCGTCTTCTTTTGCATCGGGCACGAAGCGATATCCGACGCCGCGCACCGTTTGCAAATGCGCAGGATGCGCGGGGTCGTCTTCCAGGTAGCGGCGCAGGCGGACAATGAAATTGTCGATAGCGCGGGTATCGGTATCCTCATGCAGATGCCACACCTTGTCGAGAATTTCGCTGCGAGAAATTGCCCGGCCGGGATTGTGTACCAGATAGCGCAGTAACTCAACCTCCATCATGGTCAGGTGCACCTGCTTATCGGCTGCGCGTAGTTCCAGCAAAGAAAAATCGATGGTCTTGCCTGCGAAGGTATATTCGTCCGCCGTTGGCGCAGGTTCCTGTGCGGCTTGAGGGCGGAGCCATTGGCTACGGCGCAGTAAGCCGTTGAGGCGGGCCAGCAGAATGGAAAGCTCGAAGGGTTTGGGCAGATAGTCGTCCGCTCCGGCGGCAAAACCCTCCAGCACGTCTTCCGGACGACCACGGGCGGTCAGCATCAAAACGGGAGTGTAATTTTGCGCTGCTCGCATGGCGCGGGCCACGGCGAATCCATCGATGCCGGGCAGCATGACGTCCAGCACAACGGCGTCGAATGAGACGCGCTGTTTCAGCAACCAATCGAGAGCAGATTCTCCGTCCGCAGCGACTACGACCTCGTGTCCCTCTGCCTGCAGATTGAAGAGCAGGCCCTGAGCCAGGTGTGCTTCATCTTCCACAATGAGGATACGACTGGCGGCGTTTGACTCTACGCGGCTCAGCGTTCCCATCGCCCGCGCATTGTTTTCATTTTTGTCCACACATACCCTCGAAACAACATCTACGACTGCAACACACGCGGCAGCTGCAGGGTGATTGTAGACCCCCGGCCCTCGCCTTCACTGGCTGCGCTGGCATCGCCGCCATGCTGACGGGCGATGGTGCGTACCAGAAATAATCCCAACCCGGTGCCTTTGGTGCGCCGCACCGTCAGGCTGGGCACACGATAAAAGCGCTTGAAAATTCGTTTCAGGTGGGCATTGGAAATGCCAATTCCATTATCCGTCACGCGCAGAACCACCCAGGCATCGTGCTCCACAGTCAGGTGCACCTGTATTTTTGGGTCTTTCGGAGAATATTTCACGGCATTATCGAGGATGTTGGTAATGGCTGCGCGAAGATCCTCCGGATTGCCGACAACCACGGTGGACATGCTATGGGTATCGTCGAAGAACTGGAGGGTCTCGGGAGGCAGATGGTTGCGCAGCGCGACCACCTGGCACGAATCTTCGACCATCGCTTTCATGTTTACACGAATGCTGATGTCGTCCGGGCCTCGCTGGCCAACCTCGCCTGCCTTCAGAACTTGCTCGACGGTGGCCAGCAACCTTTCACTGTCATTGAGCATGATACGGTAGAAATCCTGTCGTTTGTCCTCGCTCAGGTCACGCCGCTGCAAGGTTTCCAGATATAGGCGAATGGAAGCAATCGGTGTTTTCAGTTCGTGCGTGACGGCATTGAGAAAGCTGTCGTGGCGTTCATTGCGGCGGATTTCCCGCACCAGGAAGATGGTGTTCAATACCACTCCGGCGATGAGAATGCCGAAGAAAAGAACGCCCAAGACCAAGGGAACAATTTCATGCCAGTTAAGGATCACCCAGCGGACATTCAACGCAATCGCAAGGGCCACCAGACAGGAGCCCAGCGTGATGAAGAATGCGATGGTTCCGCGGCGGCGAGTGATCTGCATCGTAATTCAGGCGCTTTCACACAACAGAAAGCCTGACGGCAGTATAGAGCGGATTTCCTTTGCAGGAGTCGCTCACGCTACCGTCAGGCTTCAGGGCAGGAGAGGGGTCTTGGTGGCTACAGAAAGATTTACACGCCTGCCGGACGTGGATCCAGGGGGTCGAACTGGGCGGTTTTCACGTGCCGGGCGAGTCCGAGTTTCTTCAGCAGCCAAATGCCGTAATAGTTGATGTCGAATTCATACCAGGTGAGGCCGTGGCGCGCGGAAACCGGGTGCGCGTGATGGTTGTTGTGCCATCCTTCTCCGCCAGTCAACAAGGCTACCCACCAACTGTTGCGAGAGTCGTCGCGAGTTTGGAAGCGACGGGAACCCCACATATGGGTCGCGGAATTGACCAGCCATGTGGCATGGAGTCCGATGGTCACGCGCAGAAAGACGCCCCACAGCACCCACTGCCATCCGCCAATGGCCAGCAGGATCAGGCCTTCCACTGTCAACGGGACCCAGTGGTATTTGCTCAGCAGAACATAAAAGCGGTCCTTGGCAAGGTCGGGGGCATAGCGGGCGAGCATGGAAGTTTCCGTGTGCATTGCCTTGCCCTTGAGAATCCAGCCGGCGTGCGCCCACCAGCCACCTTCGGTGGGGGTGTGCGGGTCGCCGACATGGTCGCTGTGCTGGTGATGCACGCGATGGGTGGCTACCCAGAACATCGGTCCACCCTCCAATGCAGTGGTGGCAAAAATGGCCATACCGTATTCGAGCCACTTGGGAACTTTATAGCCGCGGTGGGTCAGCAGTCGGTGGTAGCACATGCCAATGCCAACATTGATGGCCAGCAGGTAGGTCACAGCGAAGACAGCCAAAGCGCTCCAGCTAAAAAAGAAGAGGGCAGCGATGGCTCCGACGTGAAAAATGGCGAGAAAAATGGTCGTGGTCCATGTCATGCCCTTGTCTTGTGTCGCCCTTCCCAGCACAGGGAGGGCAGATTTGGAGCGCCCGGTGTTCGCCGGCGGCATGGCCACAGGGACAGCGACGGGAGTTCCAACATAAGACGCCTCGGCGGTCGGAATGGAGGAAGATGGTAGGGGAGAAGTTGCGATTGGGTTCATCTCGACTGCATCTTTCAGGATAGATGGCACGAATTACCTCAAGGGATGAAGTGGAAATTGTCTGCTAAAGCTAAGGCTATCAGCGGCGTTGCAACGTGAATGTAAGACTTTTGTAATTGCAATAATGGGTTAGATTCGTGCCGCTGAAGCGACTTGACTAAGGGACGGTTTCACGCCGCGGTACATTGAAAATCCGTTGAAACCGGCCGCTTCCATCGGAAAAAGAGAGCGCAATTTGATATGGTGGATGGGTCGTGACAAACACTGTTCGCAACGCATGCTTCTCTCTTGTTCTGCTGTTGGCTAGCCTCTTGTTTCCCTGCGCAACGTGGGCGCAAAACTTCGCACCGGGGCAGCGAACCATTCCCCTGCCGAGCAGCAAAATGCTGCTTGAGCCGGTACCGGGCGCACCGCAAAAGACCAACAGCCTGCCGATGGCGATGGCAATTTCTCCCAATGGGCGTTATGTCGCCATCGTGAATGCCGGATATGGGACGGCGGAATCCAAGGGCGACCAATCTGTCGCGGTACTGGATACAACTTCGGGTAAACTGCTCGACTTTCCCAATGCATCCACGTCACGCAGCGCCGAGCAAACGTTGTACTCCGGCCTGGCGTTCAGCAGTGATGGGAACCACCTATACGTAAGCATCGCGTCTTTGACGCATCCACTGCCCAATGGAAAAGAGGCGGTCGGCAACGGCATTCTTGTGTATGGATTCAACAACGGCCAGATCACGCAGCAGCGCATTTTTCCCATATCGCTGCAGCGACTGGCGAACGGAAAACAGCAGAACGAAATGGAACACGTGCAAATGCCGCCTGGCA
>JAJYSL010000269.1 GCA_021793595.1 Acidobacteriota bacterium | reverse complement strand
GTTCAGGGTATCAGTTTCATTCGTCACAGCCTACGTTGCGGGATTTGTCGCTGCCGGAGTCTTATCGCGTTTCACGGTTGCGTCGTCTTTCAATATGCGGAGAACACGATAGGGTCCAATGACGATCTCATCTCCGGGCTTTACGCCGCTGGTCACCTCAATATCAGAAGCTCCAGTGATGCCTGTCTGAACAGGCACGAAGACGGCACGCAATTTTCGCCCTTCTTTTCTCAAAACAAAAACTCCCTGCACCGGCTGTGGCTTCGGACCGGTGGCCAGGCTTGCATTCAGCTTCTTGACACCCTTCTTCTTCCCGGTATCCGGTACTTCCATAACCAAAGCCTGCAGTGGAATGGCGACCACGTTATCTTTATGCGCTGTGGTGATCTTGGCGGCTGCTGAAAGGCCAGGTCGCATTTCGGGGGAAGGATTGTCCAGGGTGATCACGACCTTGAAGTCTTTCGCCTCTTCCGTGCCGGTTGTGCTTTGACTGGTGGAAACACCGGTCGATCGCAGCAACGCTTGGTCGCCCACCTCAGTGACGTGACCCTTGAAAATCTTGCCGGGAATTGCATCGACGGTAACATCGGCCGGCTGGCCGAGTTGGACCCCGGTTATGTCAGTCTCGTCTACCTTGACCTCGGCTGTCACGACTGACATATTGGCGAGCGTCATCAAGGTGCTGCCCACGGCGTTCTGGATGCCTTCCACTACCGTCTCGCCTTCATGCACCGGCAAATTGGTCACGATGCCATCGAAGGGCGCAATGCTGATCGACAGATTGTAAGCATTGACATTGCCCCGAAGTGTCTGTTGCGCGCTACTCAGCTTGGCGCGGGCCGAGGCGGTCTGCGCATTGGCCTGCACCAGCGAAGCCTGGTCCTGGGCCAGCGTAGCTACTGCGATGTCATAAGCAGCCTTCTTGGCATCAAAATCCTGCTTCGCAATCAAAGCGTCTTTATACAGTTCCTGGGCACGCTTGTAATCAAGTTGCTTCTGCTCCAGGTCTGCCTGGGCGTGATCGACATTCGCTTTCGCCGCTTGCTGAGCGGCGATGTCGGCCGTGATATCACGTTGCGCTCCACTGATGGCGGCTTTTTGAGCGCCTACTGCGGATTCCAGTCCCACGTTCTCAATGACCGCCAGGACTTCGCCCTTTTTGACGTGGTCACCCTCTTTGACATACAGGTGGGTAATAGGGCCAAAAGCGGTGGCCCCGATATTGACATAATTCCTCGGAAGAGGCTTGATTTCACCAGTGCCGCTGACAATGCTGGAGAGATTTTCTCGCGTCACCTTGGCAGTCAGCACTTTTTCCGCTTTGGCGTCGCTGCGATAAACGGTAAGAGCAACCAGCGCAGCACAGCCGATCAGGATAACAACCACAATGGCAATCATCTTTTTATTGATCTTCATTCGGCAATCTCTTCCATCATTGGCGGGATCACACAGAAGTTCACTGGCATCTTCCGACGCGTCCTTTGTCTATATGTACGATTATGCGCTGACTAAAGTTCCATTCTACGATTCCGCCCCGGAGAGTGCGGTCTCGAAAGAGGCTGTTGCCTGCAAACTGTCGCGGTGGAATAGGCTTGTCTATCGGTGAATTGGGAACGCTCACTCGCTTGAAAGTGTCATCCCAACGCCATACAATCAGAATACAGAAATTGAGGTCCAGACATGTTCCGGATACGCTTTATTATCGCCCTTGCAACCCTGGTTGTTTTCTGGGGATATCCGGCCAGCGAAGTACGTGCACAAGCGGCCCAGACGCAAGATACATCCCTGAATACTTCCGAGATGGCCACCCAGCAACCTAATCCCTTGAAGAGAAAGCTGAGCGATAAGGAGATTCGCGAGCAGCAGAAAGAGTTGCGCCAGGAATTAAAGGGTCCCTACAAGAAGTGGCTTGATCAGGACGTGCGCTGGATTATTACTGACCAGGAACGGAGTGCATTTCTGTCCCTTTCCAACGACGAGGAGCGGGACGCCTTTATTGAACAGTTTTGGCGCCGTCGCAACCCAGATCCCGAATCCCCGGATAACAGCTATCGGGAGGAAATCTATCGGCGCATTGCCTATGCCAACGAACACTTCGCAGCCGGGAAGCCGGGCTGGATGACGGATCGCGGTCATATGTACATCGCTTGGGGACCCCCGGACAGCATAGACTCGCATCCAGCCGGCGGACCGTACAATCGTCCCATGTCGGAAGGCGGGGGACAGACGGAGACATATCCGTTCGAAGTATGGAACTATCGCCATCTGGATGGTGTCGGCGAAAATATCGACATTGAGTTCGTCGACCCCTGCATGTGCGGCGACTACCACATGACCATCAATCGCGCTGAGAAAGACGCGCTGCTGCACGTCCCAGGAGGCGGCCCCACACTGGATGAAGAGATGGGCCGTTCCTCCAAAAAAGATCGCTTCAATGGCGGACTGGAGCAACTGGGTAAGGGACCGATGTCTTCGATGGAAGGTTCGAAGGAATTTGACCGGTTGGAGCAATATGCGAAGTTGGAAGCGGCTCCTACCATCAAGTTCAAAGATCTTGACGAATTCATGACCAGCCATAAAGTGTTGACCGGCCCATTCTTCCCGTTCGACGTCAGGACGGATTTTGTTCGCGTCACTGACGACACTGTGCTGGTTCCGATTACGCTGCAGATTCGCAATCGCGATATTACATACAAGACAACGGACGGGGTTGCAAAGGGGGTCGTCAACATCTTGGGACGTGTCTCGACCATTACCGGCCGAATTGCCCAGACCTTTGAAGACACGGTGGAAGTAGATGAACCGTCGGAATTATTGCCGAAGACCTTGGACAGCAAGTCAGTTTATTGGAAGGCGCTGCCGTTGCGTCCGGGACGCTATCGCCTGGATGTCGTGATCAAGGACGTGAACAATCCGGATCACATTGGCACCTACGCTCGTTCTTTTGTAGTTCCGGAGTATGACGACGACAAGCTTGCCGCATCTTCGCTGATCCTGGCGGACAAAATGCAGCAGGTGCCCGCCAAGGACATCGGAACCGGGCAATTCGTCATCGGAAATACCTTCATTCGTCCGCGTGTGAGTGCGACGTCGACTCAGCCCGTAAGCTTCAACCGGGATCAGAGTCTGGACTTCTGGATGCAGGTGTACAATTTGAAAATTAATCCAAAGACCAAGCAAAATGAGGCTACGGTTCATTACCAGGTGATCAACCTTGGCACTCATAAAACCTTGTTTGAAACCACGGAGTCGGCCAATAAGCTGAATCCCAACTCCGACCAGGTGACGCTGGAGAAATCCATGCCCCTGGCGAGTCTGCAACCAGGAAACTACGAAATCACCATAAGTGTGAATGATGGAGTATCGAAACAGCAACTGGCGCAATCCGCACCCTTTGAGGTCACGCAATAGAATGGCCTGCGTCTAAAACGCAGGCATAATTGATCTCGTGCGTGGAAGGTACGTTCCCCCAAACGACCTTGCTGCGGCAGAGAGGGTAACCTCGAGTGAGTAGCTGAACGATCGGTGATTCGATCCGCGTCTCAATTCGTATTGGCAGCAATGTTATCGTTAGCCTTTCCCGCGCTTGCTGCGGGGCCAGCTAGCGTTAGCGGCGTTGTCCAGGATTCCAATCACGCCCCGTTGATGGGCGTCGTGGTTGAGTTGTTTAGTTCCGTCGAAACCTTTCCTCTGCTGACCGCATTTACCGATATTCACGGACATTATCAATTTTCCGATCTGGCTCCAGGCCACTACAGCATTCGCGTTTTGCATGCGTATTCGCTGCCCGCACATCGGAAGAACATCCAGGTTGGCATCGGGACCCATGCCATCGTCAATCTCAGTTTGATGTCGCTGATGGATGTGTCGCAATGGTTTCCAGCCGTTCCGCGCGGCGCGGATGAGTCGCCTGGGGATTGGAAGTGGCTGCTGCGCTCCGGAGTGAATCGCCCCATCCTGCGCTGGACAGATCAGCCGAGCGCGGATCAAGCGAATGAGCAGCCCAATGCGGATTCGCGAAACATGCAGGGCTCGGACACAGAGGAGGCTGACCGCGATGATACGGCGGATTATCCCGATGCCGCTCATCCGATTCGCGTTCGCGCCGCGCTGACGGCCGGTTCTTCGCAGTTTGGCGAAGGAGGATTCCGTCAGGAAGCCTTCTTCCGCATGCGGGAGGGCAATTCCAGCGATGCCGTGGTGCATGTGCAATCCTCGACCAGCGGAGCTGGATTTGTTGCCGCGGGCATGGAAAGAAACCCACTTCCTGGCGATACCACGCGAGCGGTGGCGTCCTTCCGCACGCTGCCCATGGATTTTGGAACCGGTTTGGGACGGCTACAGATTCTTCAGGTTCGCGGTGGGGAGCAACTGGCGTTAAGCGACGCTGTTGTCGCGCAATTTGGTGCTGAATCAGAAGCCGTGCAAGCCGGACAAAATGCGGCCGTAGCGTTACCCTTCATGGCGGTCCACGTGCAGCAGGCCGGCAGTGAAGTCTCATATAGACTGGCAACCGCGACAGATATGCAGGGATTGACAGATCTGGCTTCCTCCGGCGCTGTGCCGGCGATGGCGATGCAGGACGGCAGCATAAGACTGACGCATTCGCTGCACCAGGAGTTTTCCATTCAGCGCAAAATTGCCGGCCTCCAATTGGAAGCGGCTTATTTTTATGACCATTTCGTCGATCCCATCCTGAATGGGTACGGCGACGCCAGCGCGGCGGAGTTTTCCTCCGGGGATGTCTTGCTGGATCCGGTCACGGGCGCATTTCGTTCCATCGGCCCCAATTATTCCGGTGGTGGATTTCGCGTGTTTGCAGCGCGGCAGTTGAAAGGAAATCTGTGGACGGCGGTCGAATATGCAGAAGGACCCGCGGTTGCGATGCCGACCGCAGGGTTTACCGGACAAAATACCTTTGTCGACGCATTGGCAGAGGTTGCTCCGACGCGTACTGAATCCGTGCTGGTGAGCCTGCATGGCCGGATCCGTGGCGGTTCAGGCGCCACGTGGAATGCGGGCTACCGTTGGCAGCCGGAGCAAACCATTACCGCCGTGGATCCGTTCGACACCGGAATGACTGCACCCTATCTCAGTGTGATGCTGCGACAGCCGCTAGGATCCGGAAATTCCTCGCCTGATCACTTGGAGTTGGATGTGGTGATGCAGAACATTCTGGCGCAGGGGTATCAGCCGATTTATATGGTCGCTGGCCAGACATTATTTTTTGCGCAGGCACCGCGTTTGGTGACCGGCGGTCTGGCATTTTCTTTCTAGGGTCTACGCAGGCCGCATAAAGCCCAGCGCGATTGTGATATTCTTGCGTTGATCACCTTGCGATTGGGCCTTGCAGACTCGATCGCTGCCGCACGATCATCCCTCCAGGACGCGTAGCTCAACTGGCAGAGCATTCGACTCTTAATCGACAGGTTGAAGGTTCGATTCCTTCCGCGTCCACCAATCTAAATCATTCCAATTTAAGTACTTGCAGGCGGTACAAACTTCATGATTTTGGCTCTTTTGCCTCAACGTGACGTAAAACGTGACGTGAACCGTTCGCCTCGTTGAGGTGATCGATCACTTCTCGTAAAGGTTCCAATCGAGGACGCTGATACGCGGCTTCATGGATTGCACATCCACATGCCCCATCGAATCAGCAACCGCGAATATATTTCCTGGAGCCTCCATCGTGAAACTCCCGTAGGTATGGCGCGCGCTGTAAGAGCCTGTTTACGATCTTGAGGCATGATATTGTAAGGGCGCCAAAAAAGCGATCTTCGCACTGTTTCCGTGCAGCAATAGTAGGGGATGGGGCCAAGAAAATCCTATCCAAGCAATATCAGTCGAGAGCAGTTTGAGCGGATTCGTCCCATGATCTGGCTGCGGAAATTCGGACAGGGGGATAAGTGGAAGGGTTGTTCCCCAGAGGGCCATTAAGATGGCAGAGAAGAGGAGCAACGATGTCACGACGTCCACGCCGGAACCAC
>JAJYSL010000033.1 GCA_021793595.1 Acidobacteriota bacterium | reverse complement strand
AGCTTTTTCTTTCCGCCAATCGACCTGATCAACGGCGTCGTACTACACCATGCCGCCGGTTCCCCACTGCTGTGGCAGAATCTGTTCTGGTTTTTCGGCCATCCAGAGGTCTACATCGCGGTCCTCCCAGCCATGGGACTTACGACAACATTGCTGGCCACATTCGCCGGCCACACCTTGGCGCCGCGAACCTATCGAACCATGGTGGCCGCGACCATCGCCATCGGACTGCTGGGATTTTCTGTCTGGGGGCATCACATGTTTGTCAGCGGAATGAATCCCTACGTTGGCCGCGGATTCGGCCTGGCCACCATCGCCATCGCGATTCCGTCCGCCGTCGAAGTAATTCAATGGCTGGCAGCGATTTTTGCCGGAGGACTTCATCGTGCTACCCCGCTATTGTTCATCCTCGGCTTTGTCTCACTGTTCATCACTGGCGGATTGACTGGGCCGATTCTGGCGCAACCCATCCTCGACAGCTACCTCCACAACACATTTTTCGTGGTCGCCCACTTTCATCTGATCATGGGCATGGCGGTCAGTTTCGCGTTGTTTGCAGCCATTTATTACTGGTTCCCGCTGCTCACCGGCAAACACATGAGCGAACGACTGGGCCGCTGGCATTTCTGGCTGTCACTGATCGGGGCATATGCCGTGTTCTTTCCCATGCACTTTGCCGGCCTCGCCGGAGAACCTCGCCAATACGCGCAGCTGACTGGGACTGCAGCCTTCCTTCAGAATCTGCTGCCGCTGGAACGGTTCATTACAATGGCGGCTTTCCTTCTGGTGGCTGCACAATTGCTTTTCTTTTGGAACGTGCTGCATAGCTGGATTCGCGGTCAGAAATCGTCCCCCAATCCCTGGGGCGCGGAGACGCTGGAATGGGAATCTCCGGAAATCCGGCTGCCCGCGACGTCATCCCCTTAGCGTGTTTTGGGAAAAATTATTGCACTGTGAACATCTCTGTCTTGTTCGCCGAACTTTTCATGTAATAACCGCATCGAATCAAGAGTAAACTTTCAGTATTCGGGAACGCGCCCGCTATGCCCGCTACTATTACTCAATCTCCGATTGATGTTGAACGAAAAGAACCAGGTAGCGGCGGTCGTCCGCCCGTTCATCGTCGACCCACAGGCGGCGGAGGCGGCGATGAGAATTGGGGGCGCGACCAATCTCGCCGGGGTCCGAGGGATCTTCTGACTCGCTGCCGCATGGGTCTGGGCGCGGTTCTGGCCGGCGACATGATTTTCTTCCTTTGCCTGATTCTCGCTTTTTATGCCAAGCAGCATGCCAGCCACATCCAGATGGAAGACCAATACATTCTCGATTGGAGCCCACTCACGGTGCCTCCAATTCTCTGGATCAACACCGCAGTCCTGCTGCTGAGCGGCTTGACCATGGAGATGGCCCGTCGCAGCGTCTTTCGTGAACTGGACGTGATGGAGGAGTGGCTCGGCCTCGGTCGTCCCTCCAGCAAACGCGCGCTCCCCTGGCTGCTGGCCACGCTCGTCCTGGGATGTCTGTTTATTGCCGGTCAGCTGGTGGCCTGGCGTCAACTCTATGGTGAAGGCGTTTTTATGGCATCCAGTCCCAACAGCCATTTTTTCTACCTGGTGTCGGGGGCTCACACACTGCATCTGATGCTTGGAGTCGCCGCGCTTCTGGTTGCTCTGACTGGTTTACGTTCCTCCCGGCGGATGGAAGTTCGCCAGGTGATCGTCGATACCGCTGGATGGTACTGGCATGTCATGGGCGTGCTATGGGTGTTCCTCTTCGGCCTGCTGTTGCTGGCCCAATAAAAAGTACCCCCCTGCGTTTTTATCCCTTCGGATCGAAGATATCCTCAATGCGGCAGCCGAATTGTTTCGCGATCTGAAACGCAAGCGGCAAGCTGGGGTCATATTTGCCGACCTCGATGGCATACACCGTCTGGCGTGAAACGCCAATCTTCGCGCCGAAGTCAGCTTGCGAAAGCCCTTCTTGTTCCCGCAGCTCCCTGACTCGATTTTTCACCGGTATTTTCTCTTGGCAACAACTTTTCCGATGATCAAGAGCGTACCCATGAGCGGCCAGGCCCAGACCCAGTTGGCCGTCGGAACGCCCGCTAGAGCCTGCAGGAACCCAAGAGTCAGGGTCAACAGAACCGTACCCACAAAGGCGAAGGCCAGCGACTCGAAGTGGAGTCTTATCTGCAGTTCGTTGCCGCTTGAAAACATGCGCACGATGTTTTGTGAATGGAAAAACACAATCGACACGGAGAGAGGAAAGGCGCCGGTTTTTACAACAACTGGCGCCTCCTTCAGATGACTTACTTCTTCTTTTCCTTCGGCGAGTTTTGCGCCACAATCAGGTCATTCTGCACGTGGAACACGCCCGGTACGGTCAGGGCCTGCATTCCTGCAATGGACTTATCGCTTTCGCTGTCAACAACGCCCAACAGAATGACGTTGCTATTTTTCACGATAATATGGATGGCGTTGAAGCCTATCGGTGGATCGTAGAGGATGCCGCCGGCCATCCGGGCGACACTCGGTTGAGGCATCGTGGCTTGCCACACCCCTCCTTGGTAGGCGTTGTATTTTCGCAAGGCGGGTTGCGTATAAATTCGGTTGTAAACCTGTACGCGGATGTGGTCGTCGACCATGGAGTTGGGCAGAACTTCGATGTCGTTTTTGATCGACTCGACTCCGTGAATCCCCTTGACGACATTGCCAGCGCTGGTTTTCAGCGTAGGCAGCCCCGCGTATCCGTGCAGGATAACGGACTTATCGTGCAGGTCGAAGGTGATCCAATCGAAGACGCTATAGTAGGCGAGGCCGCCGAGCTTCTTCCGTACTTCCTCGACAATGCGCTGAGTTTCCTGCGGCGACCAACCTGTTCCGGGTTCGGGGGCGGGATTCTGGGCAGCTAGCGTTCCTGCTGCAAGCGCGGAGATAAAAAGAGCGACGAGAACCGGCAAAGCTCGATGGGTGAAACGAGGCAGAGCTTTCATGATTGACCCCGTATGCGAAATATTTACTCCGCGGTATTAGATGCACCGCTCAGCAATAGAGTCAACTACTTTCGCAGGGTTTTATCGTTTTTTTTTGACCGCCTCCATCCGAGGCCGCCGCCGACAAACTGCACAACCTCCAGCTTGTCGCCGTCTTCCAGGCGTACCTCTGCCCATGTCGCGCGAGGAACGATGTCGCCATTTCGCTCCACAGCGACACGGTCTGCTTTCAGTTGCAGCAGTTCGATCAGAAGATGGAGGCTGGAGTCCGATTGCAACTCTGGAAACTCCCGCTCGCGCCCATTGATGGTGAGCTTCATTGGATCGCGGCCTTCACTGGATAGCGGATTCCCTTGATGAATGGATGTCGTTCAACGCCAGGCGGCGGTCACCTGGATGAAGACAAGGGTAGCACGGAGGCCGATTTGCTTTGCGCCCCATGATCTTCCGCGTGGCGGAAGACGACAGCGGGTCTTTCACTATTGTGGCGATGGAACAGGGCGTTCCATAGGCGCAATCTCCTCGGCTCGCGGATCGGCACGGCCTGCAGAATCTGCCAGCGCAAGGACACAAGGATCTGAATCGCTTGGTTCGGAGTTCCGCCGACATTGATCAGCTCATCGTCCTCGCCATGGTAGAGGTAGCAATCGTTCAGATAGTCGACGGCGTGGCCAATCATCTCCAGGGCCCGTCCCTGTTCGCGCGTAAGAATTCTCCGCAGGCTGCCTGCTTTCGGGTTCGCCGCGAGTGCCTTCGGCAGATATGCGACGGGCGCAACATCGCGTTTGCGGGATAAAGTCTGGAAGAGCTGGACCTCGTCCAGCTGAATTTCCCTGCGAACTTCCGCGGGGCTCTTCCTATCCGCGGTGTAATCCTCATTGATCGGATTCGCTTCGACGCTGTTGTGATTCAACATGGGGGGACCTCTCCCATTCATATTGACGTTCCAAGCAGCGCCATGGGATGAAAAATCGGCGGTTGTGGGATGCAAAATCTCAATTTGGGAACGCGATTCAAAATGGAACACTTGATGGTTACTGAAGTTTGTATCGGTTCACCTCCCGTGCTTTCTTCGATGGACTTGGACGCTACACTCGTCGCAAGCGCGACTGTTCCTGCATTGCGCTTGCTTCGCTCGCACCGCGCCCACTGCAATCTCATCGTTCGTGTCACGAAACTCAGTGATCCTGTTGGCCAGCCCGGCTTGACAGTGCTGCCATTCAACTTTAAAGTCGAGCTAGAGGCGGCGACGGAATATTAGCGCGCGTCTCAATTGCGTCCCTCATGCAAACTCCCAATTACTTCTGGAATTACGTGCCGCTCCTGCTCCAGATTCTGGCCGCCGTCGGGCTATCCAGCATTATCGTTCTGGCGTCGTGGCTGGTCGGACGCCACCGGCCGGGAAAAGTAAAGTTTTCGACGTATGAGTGCGGCATGGTGCCGCAGGGCGATGCTCGTGGACGTTTTTCCGTTCGCTTCTACATGGTCGCGATGCTTTTTATCTTGTTCGACGTGGAAGCAGTTTTCATGTTTCCGTGGGCGGTCATCTATCGCAAACTACCGGCCATCACCGGCTCTCGCTTCTTCGGCTTCTGGGAAATGCTGGTGTACATCGGCTTCGTTCTGGTGGGCTACTTTTACATCTGGAAAAAAGGCATTCTCGAATGGTCCAAGGATAAGGCAGACCTATAGGCCAAATACATGGCCGCCCGACTCGTTGACCGTCTCCACGCGGATTTCAGAAAGAAGAACCACTCATCGTTTCTAACCGGTATACCGCCTGAAAAGGATTTACGCGCCAAGGTATGGGACTTGTGACTGAGACTGACGAAAATAGAGACGCTGTCCTTGCCGCCCATGCGGATCACCGGGCCATTGCGGGCCTTACCCAGCATGTACCAGGCGCTATCCAAAACGCAAAGTATGATCGCGGAGAACTCACCCTGACCGTCGCCCGCGAATCGATTGTCGCCGCCTGCAAAGCGGTGCAGGCTGCGGGCTACAACTTTCTGGCCGACGTCACCTGCGTCGATTGGTATCCGAACCAGCCCCGCTTTCAGATTTCCTACCACATCCTTTCGCACTCGCTGAAGCAGCGCATTCGGTTGGCGGTCCGGGTGGGGGAAGGCGATCCCTCTGTCGACAGCATTACCGACGTGTGGCCCGCCGCCAATTTTTACGAGCGTGAAGTTTTCGACCTGTTTGGTGTCCGCTTCGGTGGCCATCCGAACATGCGACGTATACTTTTGCCTGAGGATTTTCAGGGTAATCCGCTGCGCAAAGACTTTCCGGTGGAGGGCTATCGCTAATGGGAAACCTGATGACCGCCCCCATTGCCGTCGACTCCAGCGAAGACCGCACCATGATTCTGAACATGGGTCCGCAGCACCCCTCCACCCACGGAGTTCTGCGCTTGGTGCTCGAAATCGATGGTGAAGTTGTTGTCCGCGTCGCTCCGGACATCGGCTTTCTCCATACCGGCATCGAGAAAACCTGCGAGGCGAAGTTTTATCAGCAAGTGGTGCCGCTGACCGACCGCATCGATTACCTCAGTCCGATGCATAACAATCTCTGTTATTGCCTGGCGGTCGAAAAATTGCTGCAACTGGAAATTCCAGAACGCGCTCAGTGGGTTCGGGTCCTTCTGAGCGAGTTGACGCGGCTGAATTCCCATCTGGTCTGGCTGGGCACGCATGCCATGGATCTTGGCGCGCTCACCGTGTTCCTCTATTGCTTCCGTGAGCGCGAGCAAATTCTCCGCCTCTTCGACGATCTTGCCGGCCAGCGCATGATGACGTCGTACTTCCGCATTGGCGGCGTGTCGCTGGAACCGCCGCTCGATTTCTTCGGCCGCGTGCGCGCCTTTCTAAAGACGCTGCCGGAGAAAATCGACGAATACGAAAACCTGCTCACCGGCAATCGAATTTTCATCAATCGCACCAAG
The DNA here is from genome assembly GCA_021793595.1 of Acidobacteriota bacterium. Next base: position 25,638 of record JAJYSL010000033.1, on the reverse strand, counting down.
GGCGTGGGGCTGCTCAGCCGCGAAGATGCCATTTCCCTGGGAGTGACGGGACCGCCTCTGCGGGCCAGCGGCGTCGACTGGGATTTGCGCCGTGATATGCCGTACTCCGGATACGAAAAATTTCAATTTAACGTACCGGTGTCTACCGATTGTGACGTGTGGGCGCGTTATGTTCTCCGCGTGCAGGAAATGCGTGAGTCAGTCAAGATTGCTACGCAGGTGCTCGATGGTCTGCCCGAAGGCCCCATTAAAGCGAATGCGCCGAAAATTGTGCTTCCGGATCGTGAAGCGATGAAGACCCAGATGGAGGCATTGATCCATCACTTCAAGATCGTCACCGAGGGCTTTGCAGTTCCCGCTGGCGAGGTCTATCAGGGCATCGAATCCTCCCGCGGCGAAATGGGTTATTACGTGGTCAGCGATGGAACTGCGAAGCCCTATCGAGTACACATGCGCAACCCCACTTTCGCGACGCTGCAGGCGATTGAAAAAATGTGTGTCGGACGCATGATCGCCGATGTGGTCGCCGCCGTCGGTTCCATTGACATTGTTCTTGGGGAAATTGACCGATGAGCACAACTGCCGAGGTTTCCGTGGAATCGCCCGCGCCCTCCCGGCTCGCTGGGGAATTTTGGCTCTCGTTCACTTCCCTGCTTCGCTCGCACGTGGCCATGCATTCGATTGCGGCACCGTCTCATTCATTGCGTCTTCATTCCAGCAAAGAGCTTCGGCTGGATGTTCTAGGTCCATTCGGCAAGCTCAGTATTGTCGGTCCTAATGCAACCGGCGTCGGCGCCACGGAGTTTCGCCCGGAGAACGGTGAGCTTGGCGACGAATATGCAACATTTTTCTTCACAGAAGACGGCTTAGTTCAACTGGAAGGCTTGGAGTCGCCGCTAGAGGTTGAAGCGGCCGTTGAATATTTGCTGCGCAAGGTGCAGGCATGAGTCTGACAACCATCGTTGAAAATCCCGGGGACACCATTTTTTCTCCAGAGCTCGCAGCCCGGTTCGACAAGCTCGTCACCCTATATCCGCGGCGACGTTCTGCATTGATTCCCATGCTGCTGTATGCGCAGGATGAAATCGGATATCTTTCAGACGCGGCCATCGCGGAGATTGGCCAGCGACTCGGCATTACCGTGTTGGATGTCCGCAATGTGCTGACGTATTACTCCATGCTGCGTACTCAGCCGATTGGCAGATACAACGTGCAGGTTTGCACGAATATCAGTTGCATGCTGCGCGGTGGAAAAGAACTGTTCCATCACTGCGAGAAGAAGCTTGGAATCGGCCATAAACAGACCACGCCCGACGGTATGTTTTCTCTTGAAGAAGTGGAATGCATCGGGGCCTGCAGTTGGGCGCCCGCGATCCAGGTGAATTACGACTTTCATGATGAATTGACGCCGGAATCGCTCGACGCGGTTCTGGATCAATATCGCAGCAAGGCCGGTCAATAGGAAAATGCCCAGACTCGTTTCCCATCTCGAGGAAGTCAAAGTTGTCAGCCGGCGTTTTGGTCAGGGCGCGACAGACATCGATCGCTACATAGAGTTGGACGGATATAAGGCAGTTCGCCAGGCAATTGAACAGGGACCGGATTGGATCATCGCGCAAATGAAGACTTCCAATCTGCGCGGCCGCGGCGGCGCTGGCTTCCCCACCGGCATGAAGTGGTCGTTCGTGCCCAAGCAGTCTGAAAAACCGAAATACGTTTTGGTCAATGGCGACGAAAGCGAGCCAGGCACCTGCAAAGATCACCTGATTTTCCTCCACGATCCGCACTCCGTCATTGAAGGCTGCATCATCGCCGGTCTGGCCGTCGGAGCAAAAACAGGCTTCATTTATTTGCGCGGAGAATATCGCTACCTGCTCAAGATCATGGAGAAGGCAATTGCCGATGCCTACGCCAAGGGATTTCTGGGCAAAGGAATTTTCGGCTCCAATTTTGATTTCGATATCATCTCGCAGACCGGTGCGGGAGCGTATGAAGTCGGCGAGGAGTCCGCTCTGATGGAGTCGCTGGAAGGCAAGCGCGGCGTTCCGCGCATTCGTCCGCCGTTCCCAGCCGTGGTCGGGCTGTATGGCGGCCCGACAGTGATCAACAATGCGGAGACCATTGCCTCCGTTTCGCACGTTCTGAACATGGGCGGCGAGGCCTACGCCAAGATCGGATCGCCCCGCAACGGCGGCACGCGTCTGTTCTGCATCAGCGGCCATGCCGAGCGCCCCGGCGTGTATGAACTCCCCATGGGCTACAACCTGAAGAAAATGATTTACGAAGTTGCCGGTGGCATTCGCGGCGGACGGCAACTGAAGGCCGTTGTCCCGGGCGGCTCTTCAACCCCGGTTCTGCTGCCGAGTGAAATCGACATTGGCATGGATTTCGACCAGGTAGGCAAAGCCGGCAGCATGTTAGGCTCGGGCGGCGTAGTGGTGTTGGATGACACCGTGTGCATGGTGGAGTTTGCTCTACGCACCATCCAGTTCTACCAGCATGAAAGCTGCGGCTGGTGCATTCCCTGCCGCGAGGGTACGGACTGGCTCAAGAAGACATTGACGCGCTTTCACGCAGGCGGCGGCGAAGCTAAAGACATCGACAACATCCGTTACTTGGCGGAAAACATGCTTGGCCGGACGTTCTGCCCGCTGGGCGATGCTGCCGCCATGCCGACCATCGCGTTCGTCAAGAAGTTTCGACAAGAATTCGAAGATCATTTAAACGGCAAACCTTGCCCATACGGCCGGGCCCCAGAAGCCCAGACTTTGGCGCCCGCGTTGGTTGAGGTTTCGTAACTGCAAGATTGCAAGCGAAAGAGTACCGAATGGCTGATGTAACACTCACCGTCGACGGCAAGACAATCACAGCTCCTGCGGGAACGCTGCTGATTGAGGCTTGCCGCAAAGTCGGAATCGAAATCCCTGCCTTCTGTTATTACCCTGGCCTGTCGCTGCAGGCGGCATGCCGCATGTGCCTGGTGCGCATCGAAAAAATGCCGAAACTGCAAACCGCCTGCACCACCCCGATCGCGGAAGGCATGATCGTGGCGACCGAGACGGACGAGATCAAGCAGGCGCGCAAAGCCATGCTGGAGCTGGTGCTTGCCAATCATCCGCTCGACTGCCCGGTGTGCGATGCGGGCGGCGAGTGTGAACTGCAGGACATGACGTTCAAGTACGGCGCAGGCGGCTCACAGTTCGTCGAGATCAAGAACCACCGCGAGGAGCAGCAGTGGTCCCCGGTCGTCTTCTTCGATCGCCCCCGCTGTATCCTCTGCTATCGCTGTGTCCGCGTCTGCAATGAAGGTATGGATGTGGCGGCGCTTGGAATTCAGCAGCGCAACGTCGGCTCCATCATCGCGCCCAATGATCAAACCTCTCTCGACTGCGAACAGTGCGGCATGTGCATTGACATCTGCCCGGTAGGCGCGCTTACCTCCGACACCTATCGCTACAAAACCCGGCCATGGGAGATGACCCACGTCGGCACCATCTGTACCCACTGCAGCGATGGCTGCAAAACCACGCTGGGCGTGCGGCGCAGCGATGACGGCATGCAGATAGTACGCGGCGATAATCGCGACAAGAGCGGACTCAACGCTGAATTTCTTTGCGTCAAAGGCCGCTATGCTTTCGATTTCGCCAACAACGCCGAGCGCCTGACGCAGCCACTTGTCCGCCAATCCGACGGGCAGCTTGTCCCGGTCAGTTGGGAAGACGCGATTAAATTGGTTGCGCAGAAATTTCGCGCAGCGCGCGATGAGCGCGGTAGCGCAAGCATTGGCGTCATCGGCTCCACCCGCATTACCAACGAGGAAGCCTATCTGCTGCAGAAGACCGCACGCAGCGCCTTCGGCACCAATAATATTGACCATCATCGCACCACTGACTACGTCCGCTTCACGCGCGCGCTGGCGGGCCAGAGTCGTCGCATGGCCAGCGTCGCCGATGCAGCCTCCGCACCCGCGATCTTTGTCCTCGGCAACGACCCGACGGAGCAACATCCGCTGCTGGCGTGGAATCTGCGCACCAATGTTCGCCACAACAACGCGCGCATCTATCTGGCGAATCATCGCGAAATTAAATTGCGCCGCCAGGCAAAATCGTTTGTTCGGATTCCGGCGGATGCATACGGGGATTTTGCAGGGTTCCTGGGCGGTGATTCTGCGACCTTCGGCGAGGATGCCGCAGCTCTAAGGGACGCCCTCCGCAACGAACCGAATCTGCTGATTATTTTCGGATCGGAACTCCGCGGCAACGCCATCGATGCGCTGTTGAAGTTCGGGCTGTCTCTGCCGGACACAAAATTTGCCTGCCTGGGCGATTACGTAAACTCTCGTGGTGCCGCCGATATGGGTGTCTATCCCGATCTGCTTCCAGGTTACGTGCCCGTCGAACAGGAGGGCGGCCTGCGCGCCGAGTATGGCGCTCGGATGCCGCAGCACACAGGATTGGATCTTGCGCAGATGTTCGAGGCCGCGGCCCGCAATGAACTGGCGGCTCTCTATATTGTTGGCGATGATCCGGTGGAGCGGCTCGGCGTGTCTGCGGAGGCGTTGCGCAGTACATTTGTCGTCGTCCAGGATATGTTTATGACCGCGACCGCAAAACTGGCGGACGTGGTGCTGCCAACATCGAGCCTCTACGAGAAATCCGGCACTGTTACGAATACATTCGGAGATCTGCAAGTGGTGAAGAAAGCTGCGGATCGCGCCGGCGTTCGCTCCGACCTGGAGTTGATCGTTCGCATCGCCGACACTATGGGAGAAGATGTGCACACGCTGGTGCCCTTCGGCAAAGGCGTGCGCGCGGACATGGGTCAGTCCCGCGGTCCCCAATCGGGTGAAGCGGATCGTCATGGAATCTGGTTGGCGGCCCACGATCTTGAACCCAAAGTAAGCCCGTTCGATCCGAATGCAATTCTCGACGAGATTCAACGGCTGGTTCCAGGGTACGATTTCGATCGCATCGATCTCCTGGCCGGGACAAGCCAGCATGTTGCGCCGGATGGGGCGCGTCTTGTCCAAATTTCGCAATTTGCAAATCGACCGGATGGCGTGATGCCTTCCGGCGACACGCTGTTCACTTCCGGAACATTGGGACATTACAGCGAAAAGCTGAATGAAGTGGAAGAGTTTCAAGCGAAAAAGAGCATGGTCGCTGCAGACTGATGTCGAAAGCATTTCTTTGAGGTCGGACATGTCGCGCTGCATTTGTGCGCGCACGAGTCATGAGGGTTTTGAAGTGGAAATGATACGCCCGTGAATATTCTGATTTTTGTTCTCTTAAATCTGCTGAAAGTCGCCGTGGTGACCGTCATCTTCTTGATGGCAGTTGCCTACACGGTGCTTCTGGAGCGGAAGTTGGTGGGCCGCATCCAGAATCGCTGGGGACCTTCGCGCGTCGGCCCGTTTGGACTCCTGCAGCCGCTGGCGGACGGGTTGAAGCTTTTTCTAAAAGAAGATTTGATGCCTACCGCGGTGTTTCGTCCGCTGTTTATCCTGGCGCCCATCATCGCGTTATCCTGCGCGCTGATCTCCATCGGCGTCATCCCGTTCGGCGAAAATATTCGCTGGCACGGTGTCGACATGTTCCAGATCGCAGACCTGAATGTTGGGTTGCTGGTCATCCTCGGCGTCACCTCCGTCGGCATCTATGGAATCGCCCTCTCCGGCTGGTCGTCCAATAATAAATATTCCCTGCTCGGCTCATTGCGCTCTTCCGCGCAGATGATCAGCTATGAAATCGCCCTCGGCCTGTCTGTCATTGGGGTCGTGCTGCGTACCGGGTCGCTACGCCTCCGCGACATTGTCAACCTGCAGAATACGCACGGAATTTTGTCGTGGAACATCTTCGGAGGGGTGCAGATTGTCGCGTTCTTCATCTATTTGTGCGCCGCGTTTGCGGAGACCAACCGTACTCCCTTCGACCTGCCGGAAGCAGAAAGCGAACTGACCGCTGGATACCATACCGAGTACAGTTCCATGAAGTTCGCCATGTTTTTCATGGCCGAGTACGCCAATATGATCACGGTTGGCTGCGTGGCAACTGTGCTCTTTCTGGGCGGCTGGTCGAGTCCTTTCGGCAATCTTTTCCCAGCATTCGGCGGACCGGTCGTGCAGGCGCTGTTGCCTGTATTCTGGTTTGTTCTTAAGGTGTTCAGTTTTCTGTTTCTCTACGTCTGGGTGCGCGGCACATTGCCGCGTTTCCGGTATGACCAGCTGATGGGTTTTGGCTGGAAATTTCTATTGCCGATTGCCATTGTGAATGTGATGGCAACCAGTCTGGTGCTGGCATTCCATGGCTAAAGATTCGCAGGCATCCGCTGGAATTGGACCACGATGAACGTAGCGATTTTCATCCTCTTCGGACTTTTGTGCCTGGGCGGCGCGCTGAACCTGCTGCTGCAGCGGCACCCCATCAACAGCGCCTTGTCGTTGATCGTGGTCATGTCGTCTCTTGCCGTTCTGTACCTGTTGTTGGGCGCGGAGTTTCTTGCTCTGGCGCAAATCATCGTCTATTCCGGCGCCATTATGGTGCTGTTCGTTTTCGTCATCATGCTGCTGAATGCCGGGGAAGAGGAACGCACCCACGGCAGCCGCGCCGCGTATTTGGCTGGCATTCCCGGTGTGCTGGCGCTATTCACCGTGCTTGCCTCTACATTCCTCACATTGCGCGTCGGTTTTGGAGGCACTCGGCTCGGCTCTTTCCTGGTGACGACCGGCGACCTAAGCCGCGTCCTGTTCCGCAATCTTCTGCTGCCCTTTGAGGTCACGTCCGTTTTGATCCTGGTCGCAATTCTCGGCGCGGTCGTCCTCGCACGGAAGGAGCACTGAAATGACCGTGCCCATTGTCTGGTATCTGATACTGAGCGCTGCGCTGTTTTGCATCGGTGCCTGCGGCTTTCTGATCAAACGCAACATCATCACCATTTTCATGTCGATTGAGCTGATGCTGAATGCCGTCAACCTGGCCTTTGTCACCTTCGCCAATCACTGGCACCAGGTCAGCGGCCAGATTTTCGTTTTCTTCGTCATGGTCGTCGCCGCTGCGGAGGCGGCTGTCGGCCTGGCCATCATCATCTCCCTGTTCCGCTCACGCAACACGTTGAATGTCGACCAGATCGACTTGATGAAACTATGACACCTTCTTTGCATCTTTGGCTGCTGCCGCTGCTTCCGCTGGCAGGTTTCGCAATCAACGGGATTCTGGGCAGTCGTCTGCCCAAAGCGCTGGTATCCGCAGTCGCACTGCTCTTCCCTGCTGCAGCATTCGCGCAGGTTTTGTGGATTGTGGCGTGTGTGCATCAAGGCCTGGTGCTGCCGTACCTCGAGACGTTTGCCACTCCATGGATTGCCGTCTCCGGCTTTCACGCCAACTTCTCCTTCCTATTGGACCAGTTAACCCTGGTCATGCTGCTGGTTGTTACCGGCGTCGGCCTGGTGATTCACCTCTACTCCGTTGGCTACATGGCGGCCGAGGATGGCTACTGGCGCTTCTTCAGCTACATGAATTTGTTTTTGTTTTTCATGCTGACACTGGTGCTGGCCGCCAATTTCCTGCTGATGTTTGTTGGCTGGGAAGGTGTCGGACTCGTTTCCTATTTACTGATCGGCTTTTACTACACCAAGGATTCCGCCGCGAATGCAGGCAAGAAGGCTTTCATCGTCAACAGGGTTGGCGACTTCGGCTTTCTGCTGGCGATGTTTTTAATCATTGCCCACTTCGGCACGCTGAGTTTTCGCGACGTGTTCGCGAATATCTTCGCGCATCCTGAGTTGCAAGGCGGCTTTCTAACGGCGATCGCACTTTTGCTGCTGCTGGGAGCAACCGGCAAGTCCGCGCAGATTCCACTCTACGTATGGTTGCCAGATGCGATGGAAGGTCCCACCCCAGTCTCGGCGCTCATCCACGCTGCCACCATGGTGACGGCGGGCGTCTACATGCTGGCGCGCGCACACGTCCTGTTCGGACGGTCTCCGCTGGCGCTCGCGATTGTCGCCATCATCGGCGCGGCCACCGCCTTCTTTGCGGCAACCATTGGCATTTTGCAGACCGACATCAAGCGCGTGCTCGCCTACTCCACCATTTCGCAACTCGGCTATATGTTTCTCGCCTGTGGCGTGACTGCCTACTCGATGGGAATTTTTCACCTGGTCACGCACGCGTTCTTCAAAGCGCTGTTATTCCTGGCCGCAGGCAGCGTTATTCATGCCCTTGGCGGCGAGCAGGATATGCGGAATATGGGTGGTCTGCGGAGAAAGCTGCCGATTACTTTCTGGACCATGACGGCCGCTGTTCTGGCGATTAGCGGATTGTTCCCTTTCGCCGGTTTCTTCAGTAAAGATGCAATTTTGGCGGCAACCTTCGTTGCTCCGGATGGAAAGGTTTTATGGGCCGTCGGCCTGATCACCGCCGGTTTGACATCGTTCTATATGTTCCGCCTTTGGTATATGACGTTTTTCGGCACAGCCCGATATGACGAAGCCAGCGCGGGTCACGGCGGACATGGCTCCCAGGGCGTACATGAAAGCCCCTGGACCATGCTGCTGCCGCTGGTGATTCTCGGCCTTCTTTCCCTGGCTGGAGGATGGATTGGTTGGCCTGCAGCCCTGGGGGGCAACGATTGGATTGCACACTTTCTTGATCCCGTGTTCGCCGGCGCTGGCAATGCCGCGGCGGTCGCGATTCCGACGGCCGCCGACAGTCAATTGGATAGGATTCTGGCCGGAGTGTCCATGCTGACCGCACTGTTTGGGTGGTGGCTCGCAGACCTGATGTACCGCCGCAAACCACAACTGGCCGAAAGTGCCGCCCAAAGCGCGAGGGGACTCTACAACCTGATCTGGAACAAATATTGGGTAGACCAGATTTATGGCGCCGTCGTCGTCGGCCCAGTTCTTACGTTCTCAAAACTTGTTTTTGGACGCGGAATTGAAGGCGGCATAATTGACGGCGCCAATACGGCCATGACGGCAACGGCCAATGGCGCAAGTGCGGGCATTCGTCGCATGCAATCGGGAAATATCCGCTCCTATGCAGGATGGCTGGCTGCCGGCGCGGCTGCTGTTCTGGTGGTGGTTTTGTATTTGGCGCATTCGTTTTAGGTAAGGAAGGAATTTCAAGTTGAACGCAAGCATTCTTACATGGCTCACCGTTCTGCCCGCTGCTGGCGCGGTGGTGGTGCTGTTGTTGCCGAGGCGCGGGCGGGCTCCTCAGGTATTTTCTCTGTTGCTCACTCTGTTTCTCTTTGTGATGGCGCTGCATCTGCCCGCGCACTTTAACTATCAACAGCAGCAGGGTTTCCAATTTGAGCTGAACATTCCCTGGATCAGCAATCCTGCCATCCAATACCACGTTGGCGTGGATGGGCTGTCGATGTGGCTGGTGGTGCTGGTCTCCTTCCTGGCGCCACTCGGCGTGCTCATCTCCTGGCGCGTGATTCAGGATCGCACCCACGAATTTTATGCGCTGCTGCTACTGCAGCAGACCGCCATGTACGGCGTCTTCATAGCGCTCGACCTGATCCTCTATTACGCGTTTTGGGAGCTTTCAATTGTTCCCCTCGCGCTGCTGATCGGCATGTATGGCCGCACGAATGGTCGCGGGGCTGCCATCAAGTTTTTCCTCTACGCCTTCATTCCTTCCGCCCTGCTGCTGGTCGGAATGTTGTGGCTCTATGGTCAGACGGGAACATTTGACATTGTGCAACTGCAGCAGCAAATGCGTCACTGGAACGGAGCGCACGCAACTGGTTTGTGGATCACCTCTCTAGCCTTCTTGCTCGCCTTCGCCGTCAAGGTGCCGGTCTTTCCGCTGCACGGCTGGCTGCGCGATGGCATCAGTGAAGCCCCCACAGCCGCAGCCATGATTCTGGCCGGCAAGTTAGGCCTCTATTCGCTACTGCGCTGGCATGTGGGCCTGTTCCCGATGCAAGCGCAGCATGTCGCGCCACTGATGGTCGCGCTCGGCGCGATCGGCATTCTCTATGGAGCCTTGATGGCACTGGTGCAAACGAATTTGAAGCGTCTCGCCGCCTACGCCACGTTGAGCGCGGTCAGCTTCATCGTCCTTGGTATCTATGCCTTCACCGCGGCCAGCATGGACGGAGCAGCGTATCAAATCCTGAATGAAAGCGTTTCCGCGAGTGCGTTCTTTATGCTGCTCGGCATCTTGTATGAGCGGTACGGAACCTACGATATGGGCCAACTCGGCGGCATTGCGACCAAGATGCCAGGTCTGGCGGTGCTGTTCGTCATCACGACGTTATCACTGATTGGACTGCCGTCGCTGAATGTCTTTGTGGGAGAATTTCTTATCCTGAGCGGAAGTTTTCAGACCCATCCCGGCATCGCGGCCGCAGCCACGCTGGGCGTGATTCTCTCCGCCTCCTACATGCTTTGGATGGTACAGCGAGTATTTTATGGCCAGCCCTCCGCTGGAGTCGCCGCGCTGTCGGCCATGGATGTCAATTGGCGCGAACGAGCCGCAGTGTGGCCGACGATTGCCCTGATGATTGCCATGGGCGTTGCCTCTGTCTTCTGGATGCACGCGATTGACCTGACCGTTCCCGCGCTGGCCCCCGCAAAAGTGTCAACGGGTTCTGCAGCGTATGCCAAGCTTGCTTTGTCTCCGGCGACGCATGCAATGACGCAAGGGGTGGCCCGATGAACCAGTCGATGAGCTCCTCCATTGTCTCCGTATCTCCCGCGTTACGGATTCTGCCGGAAATTTTGATGACCCTAACCGGCGTCCTGGTGATGCTGATTGAGCCCGTACTGAAGCCGAAAACCAGCCGCAAGCCTCTCGGCATTGTCGCGATCCTTGGCACGCTCGCAGCCATCGCGGCCAGTGTGTATCAACTTCTTCTCCCGGCGGGAACAGCGTTTTTCGGCACCGTGCAGTCGGATGCCTTCAGCGTCTTCTTCCATCTGGTCATCGGTGGCATTGTTCTGGTAACACTGCTGATCTCGCTGGATTATTTTGAGGGACATACCAGTTATGTCGGCGAATACTACGCGCTGATCCTCTTTGGCGCGACCGGCATGATGCTGATGACCTGCTCCGTGGAACTGCTGATGGTTTTTATCAGCCTGGAAATTTCGTCCATCTCCACCTACATCCTTGCCGGCTATCGAAAACGCAGCGCCACCAGCTCTGAAGCCTCCATCAAATACTTCTTGCTCGGTTCCTTCGCCACCGCATTTTTTCTCTACGGCATCGCCTTATGTTTCGGCGCCACCGGCTCGACGAATCTCTATGAGATCGCGAAAGGTGTCGCCGGCGGAGCGTCGCCGCTGTTGTTAACCATCGCCTTTGGCATGCTGCTGATCGGTCTCGGCTTCAAGGTATCGCTGGCTCCCTTCCATGTGTGGACTCCCGACGTCTATGAGGGCGCTCCCGCTCCGGTGGTCGGCTTAATGTCGACCGCACCGAAGGCAGCTGCATTTGCTGTATTGCTACGCATTACCTATGGCGCTTTTGGCACGGCAACCCACGTCTGGATGCCCCTGGTTTGGATCCTCGCCGTCGTGTCGATGACGATCGGCAACCTGGGCGCGCTCACGCAGCGCAATGTGAAGCGCATGCTGGCCTATTCTTCCATTGCCCATGCCGGATATCTGCTGGTCGCTTTCACCGCGCTGGCTCCCATGGGCATTGCCGCCGCCAGCTTCTACACCGCGGCCTACGCCGCCATGAACGTCGGAGCGTTTGGCATCATCAGCTATCTTTCCGGCTACAATGAAACCCGAACGAATCTCAGCGATTATGCAGGAGTGGCGAGACGTCATCCTGTCGCGGCTGCCGCCTTTGCCGTCTTTCTGATTTCTCTGATCGGGATTCCCTTCACGGCCGGCTTCTTCGGGAAATTTTATGTGTTCACTGCCGCCGTTAACTCTGGCAACGCATGGTTGGCGATCTTGGGCCTGATGAATAGCGGTGTGGCCGCGTTTTATTACCTGCGAGTGCTGGGGCAGATGTATATGGTGCCTGTGGAGCCATCTCGTGAGGCAGAGACGGCCCAAGCGCGACCTGCATTTGTGCTGGGGATGGCAATTTTGGTACTGGCCGTATTCGCATTGGGAATCTTCCCTGGACGCATTCTCGACCTGGCCCGTGCCGGCGCCGCCACGTTTACCGCTCAGCCTGAAACTACGCCCCCTCCACCGGCGATGGTGTCGCTCACACCGTAATTGGCGAGCGACCTGATCGCAGCCCAGCCTTCTTGATCGACGACAAATCTCGTCGGCGTGCTCCATTCCGCACACATCCGCATACAAACACAAACGGCCTCCGTGGGCGGAGGCTGTTTGCGTGAAACTTGAAGTTGCTTACTTTACCTTGATGAAAATAATGGCGAATGTGAACAGCGCCAGCGACTCAATAAAGGCCAGGCCGAGCACGAGGAACAGGAAAATCGCCGGCCGCGCTCCTGGGTTGCGAGCGATCGCCAATGAGGAAGACCCCACCGCGTAACCCTCACCCAATCCGCAAAGCCCGGAGGCAATCGCCATCGAGATTCCGGCTGCAATCGCCACCATACTGGCATGGGAGGAATCGCCGCCACTGGCTTGCGCGAAGGCTGGAACGGCCAGGCACAGCACCGATAGCGTCATAAAAACCTTTTGCATGGTACGCATATTTGTAACTCCGATAGTTTCTTAAGATCTCCCGATAGTGGAGCGTGGACGCCTCCCCTGCTGCGTCCCTTGCCACACCTTCGGGGGGTACTACCGCTGGAGGGGAATGCAACTCCAGCAAAACTTAAATGCTAGTGCTCGTGCGCAATCGCCTGGCCTATATAAATGGAGGCCAGCATCATAAAAACATAAGCCTGAATCAGTGATACCAGCAGATGCAGCATAATAAACACGACCGGTAAAAACACCGGAACCAGCATGAACGAAATCAGAATCAGCAAGTCACTGGCAAACATATTTGCGAACAGACGAACCGTCAGTGAAAGCACCCGCGCCATATGAGAGACCGGCTCAATCAAAACCATCAGCGGAGAAAGCCACCAGACCGGGCCAACAAACTGCTTGACATACTTTGCTTTGTTTTCTTTCAGGCCCTGCCAGTGGTAATAGAAAAAGGTCACTAATGCGAATCCAAGAGGCACGACTGGGCTGGAGGTGGGGGTTTCGACGTCCGGCACCAGCCCCAGCAGATTGTTGACCAGCACGAACATTCCCAGTGCCGCCAGATACGGCAAATAAATCTTGTACTTGTGCCCGATAGTCGGCTCGGTCTGGTTGGTAACGAACTCTTCCACCATTTCCGCCAACCGTTGCGGCACGCTTGGCCTCTCCACATTCAACGTCAACCGAACCAGAATGAAGAACACAAGCAGGATTAGGAACGCGATCACTTCCATCGTGAACACGCCATTGATTGGCGCCGCAGGATTGAGCGGCGGATGGCCAATCCAGTTCAACACGGCCGTCACCGGTCCGGCAAACAGGTGGTTCAGAATGTGGGCAAGAAAATGTTGGAGGGGCATCGTTCGTACTTTCTGTCCAGGTTTTCAAGCTTTGGTGCTTCAGGCCAACGTCGAATGGGTATGCAAAATCATCCGGTGCGAAATACCAGCCGGATCGATTCCACCGTCAGGGCAAGCAGCGATACTGCCAACCCAGCCAGCAACGCATAAACAGAGCCATGCAAACTGTTTAGACTAGCATATAAGAGCACGCCTGCGACTGCCAAGCGCAGGAAAAACATCACCAAAACCCGACCCATCGGCACTGGGGTGCGCCCCTCTTCCATCCTCGACATCATCGCCGAAAGTAACTGCAGCCATTCCACAATTCCGGTGGCAGAAATCGCTACGCCAATGATAAACGTCAGGCACGTCCGCCAGCCCAGCCAAGCCCATAAGATAGGCGACGCCACCAACACAGCTGCGCCTGCGAGAATCAACGCTCGGCGAAGCGTGCGGCGAATATCCTCCTCATTGAACTGAATCAAGCTGCTCGGAGGTGTGGGTGGCGTAGTCTCCGGCGGTTTGGATTCACGTGTCGGTACTGGCATGGTGGTTTCGGGAGTCATCGGTTATCGTCACTACGATTGGCGTGGTTAGCCATGCGAATCACCTGAACAAATCCGGCGGCAATTCCCAGCGCCAGGCCAGCAATTCCAATCCAGGATTGGTGCAGTTTATGGTCGAGAAAATCCCCGATCGCCCATCCGATGATGCAGGAAAGCGGCAGCACCAGCGCAATCTGAATCATCGATTCGGCTTGCACGAACTCTCGTAGTGCGATCTTGCGCTGGTTGTCGGGCTTCTCTGGTGTCGGCATAGGGTCTACGCAGGATCGGCCGATTGCGCCGTCCCTTGCCAAGCCTACAACAACACTCGCAAAGACGGAAACGATAGTTCGACACCATTTTTGCGAACAGGGTTTGAGCCGCGTGGCGTAGTACGATTACCGCACACGAGAAATCCCCCGCACTTCGCATCGAAAAATTTCCCGCAGTCGGGGAGGAAACTTTGCGCAACGCGACTCTACTTCTATCCGCCCTGTTTCTCATGCCAGGCACTACCCTTTCGCCTTCTGCACAGGCGCAACAACAAGGCGTACCGGCCATGCTGGGATTCTCTTCTGCCAACGCGAAGATCGAATCCGATCTGGAGAAGCGTTTTGCCGCCATTCCTGACCCGCAACGCATGCGAGACAATATGAAGCTGCTGAGCGCTCGTCCGCATCATGTTGGGTCACCCTACGACAAGCAGAACGCGGAATGGATCCTGGCGCAGTACAAAAAATGGGGCTGGGATGCTCATATCGAGACCTTCCAGGTTCTCTTTCCCACACCGAAGACCCGTCGGCTGGAGATGGGGAACTTTCGAGCCACACTGGCTGAACCTGCCATCGCCGTCGATCCAACCAGCGTTCAAAAGGACGAACAACTGCCGACCTACAACGCTTACTCCGCAGATGGCGACGTGACCGCGCCACTGATCTATGTGAACTACGGGTTGGTTGAGGACTACAAGCAGTTGGCGCGCTATGGCATCTCTGTCAAAGGCGCAATTGTCATTGCGCGCTACGGCAATTCCTGGCGAGGGATCAAGCCGAAGATTGCCGCTGAACATGGAGCGATCGGCTGCATCATATATTCCGACCCTGCAGACGACGGATACGCGGTCAACCAGGTTTTTCCGGATGGCCCGATGCGCCCCGCAGAAGGTGTCCAACGTGGCAGCGTGCTGGATGCGCCATCCTATCCCGGCGACCCGCTGACGCCGGGAATCGGAGCGACCGCTGACGCGAAGCGTTTGAAGCGGGAAGATGCGCCTTCCCTGCCGAAGATTCCTGTCATTCCTATTTCCTATCACGATGCCGAGCCTTTTCTGGCCGCGCTGCAAGGGCCTCCCGTTCCTGCCAGCTGGCGCGGTGGTCTTCCTATTACATATCGAATTGGTCCGTCGAAAACCAAAGTTCATCTGAAGCTGGCGTTCAATTGGGACTTGAAGCCGGTCTATGACGTGGTCGCGACCATGCGCGGCGCAGAAGAACCGGATGTTTGGGTGCTGCGCGGCAACCACCACGATGCATGGGTCAACGGAGCCGACGATCCTGTCTCCGGACAAGTGGCGCTGCTGGAAGAGGCTCGAGCCATCGGCCAGTTGGCTGCCAACGGATGGAAGCCGAAACGGACGATTATGTATTTTTCCTGGGATGGCGAAGAGCCCATGTTGCTTGGCTCAACCGAGTGGGCGGAGCAACATGCTGCCGAGCTTCGCAAGCACGCCGCCGTCTACATCAATAGCGATGGCAACGAACGCGGCTATCTGGCTGCCCAGGGTTCGCACTCGCTGGAGCCACTGGTCAATCAGGTCGCTCAGTCCGTCACCGATCCAGAGACCAACGTCACTTCATGGCAGCGACTACGTGCGTGGGAGCTCCTGAACGGTTCGCCGGAGGTACGTAATGGAATTTCCACGCGCAGCGATTTTCGCATCGGTCCGCTGGGCACAGGCTCAGACTTCACCGCGTTTCTCCATCACCTCGGAATAGCTTCTCTCAACGTCAGCTACGGCGGCGAAGACAACGATGCCGGCGTCTACCATTCCATCTACGACGATTTTTATTGGTACTCGCACTATGCAGATTCGACCTATGTTTATGGTCGCGCACTAGCGCAGACGGACGGCGCCCTAGTGCTACGCATGACTCAGGCTGACGTGTTGCCGTACGATTTCGCAGCTCTGGCTGACACGCTGCATATCTATGATCGTGAAGTGAAGGACCTGCTTGCGACCCAACAAAAAGAAGCAAAGGAGCGCGCCGCCGCACTGCAGATGAATGCTTACGCGTTGACCAGCGATCCTAAACATCCCATGTTCGCTCCTCCACCGATGGCAATGCCGCCCTATCTCAACTTCGCCCCGCTCGACAACGCGTTGGCCGCCCTTGACAAATCCGCTGCCCATTTCAATGCAGCTAGAACTCGCGCGCTAAGCGGAGGTATTGCGCCCGAGCGCCTGGCCACCATCAATCTAGAGTTGACCCAGGCTGCGCGGAAACTCACGAGTCCGCAGGGCCTGCCGCGTCGTCCGTGGATGCAGAATTTGATTTACGCGCCCGGCTGGTACACGGGATACGACGCGAAAACCTTGCCCGGAGTTCG
This sequence comes from Acidobacteriota bacterium, assembly GCA_021793595.1. The sequence goes on along the minus strand of JAJYSL010000033.1, from coordinate 8,998 downwards.
CGAGGCCATCGAGCAGAACCGCTATGACGAAGCCACAGCGCAGATCGTTCTGGTCGGTCACGCGATTGAAGATGAAGCCTCGTTTGTTGAACATGTCGCCACCGAACTCGACAATGCCGCGGCGGCAAAATAATCAGGCGCTCCAGTAGGAGAAACGATATGAAGATCATTGCTCGTACAACCGCTCTGTTGTTCTTGGCGTCCGCGACGCTACTCGGTCAGCAGTTTGCTTCGGTGCCCGGGCAAGGCCGCTCCATGGTAGTTACAAAGTTCGGCATTGTTGCTGCGCCACAATTTCTGGCGTCGCAGGCCGGAGCGCACATATTGGAAGAAGGCGGAAATGCGATTGATGCGGCCATTGCCGCCAACGCCGTGATGGGTGTCGTGCAGCCCTACGTAAATGGCATGGGCGGCGATCTGTTCGTGCTCTACTACGACGCGAAGACCGGCAAGCTCTATGGACTCAACTCCAGCGGATGGACTCCGAAAGCGCTGACCATCGATTATCTGAAATCCCATCACATCGACCGCATCGATCCCATCGGAGTTCACAGCATCGACATACCGGGGTGCGTCGCGGGTTGGCAAGCGCTGAAGGATCGCTTCGGGACGCTCCCGTTCAGCAAAACGTTAGCACCGGCAATCTACTATGCACAGAACGGATTCCCGCTGGCCGAACGCAACGCGCGCTATTGGGTCAGCAAGAGAGATATGCAGCAGCCTGGCTATCGGGAAACCTATCTGCCCGGGGGCGTGGCGCCAAAATTGGGCGATCTGTTTCGCAATCCCGCACTCGCGAACTCGTTGCGACAGGTTGCGGCGCACGGCAGAGAGGCTTTCTACAACGGCCCCATGACGGATACGATGGTCAAGTTTCTGCGTGCCCAGGGCGGCACGCATACGCGAGAGGACTTCTCGGACTTTCAACCCGAATGGGTGGAACCGATTTCCACCACCTATCGCGGCTGGACCGTCTACGAACTGCCGCCGAACGGTCAAGGCGTTGCCGCACTCTCCATGCTGAACATCATGGAACAGTTCCCAATGGCGAAGTACGGACATAATTCTGCCGATGCATTGCAGGTGATGATCGAGGCCAAAAAACTCGCCTATGCGGATATGTACCGCTACGTCGGCGATCCGCGCTTTACCCCCATTCCGGTCAAAGCGATGCTGTCGAAAGATCTGGCGAAGCAGCGCGCGAAATTGATCAATATGAAAAAAGCGTCCTGCCAGGTGCTGCCTTCGGACCTTACGCAGTACCTGAATGCCCACGGCAAAACGACCATCTATCTTTCCACCATCGACAAAGACGGCAATATCGTCTCGCTGATCCAGAGCAACTACGAAGGCTACGGCACCGGAATGGTGGCGCCCGGACTGGGCTTCTCGTTTCAAGATCGCGGCGCCGGATTCAGCCTGACTCCCGGTCAGCCCAATTCACTGGCGGGACACAAGCGGCCGCTACACACCATCATTCCGGCGTTCATGGAAAAAGGAGACATCCACATCGGGTTCGGCATCATGGGTGGGTGGAACCAGGCCCAGGCGCACGCGCAGTTTGTCGCCAATGTTGTCGACTATGGGATGAACGTTCAGGCCGCGCTGGAACAAGCCCGATTTACCAAGCAAACCTTTGATGGTTGCGACGTACAGATGGAACCCGGCATTCCAGAGACTGTGCGGGCGGAGTTGACCAGACGTGGACAGCAGATTCAGCTATTGCAGCCGTTCTCATTCACCGTGGGGCAAGGCGAAGCCGTCGTTCGCGATACCAAACGCAATGTCAATTTCGCCGGCTCCGATCCTCGTTCAGATGGAGAAGCGATTCCCCAGGAGCCCCCTACAAAATAGCCCTTTCGGACGATTTCGAAATCGTTGATGTCCGAGATGTAAGCTGTCCTGCGCGAGGGGTGAACCGTCGCAACATTGTCGATGCAAGCTCGTGTGCGGCCAGATCGGGACTGCTGCAGCGCCAGCGTTATAGCGCGTTAGGTCTCTGACTCGGGCGAGGCGTCTCGCGCGCATCGCTCTTCTTCCGTTAACGGAGCATTCACTTCCAGAAGCCCTGGCGGCAGCCTCATCTCTATGCGTCGGGCCGCTACATCGATTTTGACAACATACGCCTTCGCAAACGGAATTTCATGCTCGACTCCGTCGGGACCGGCAACGATCAGCAAATCCGCAGTCTGCGCTTGTCGAATGACATCTCGAATCGTACCGACGACGCGACCGGGAGTAGCTCCGTCGGCGGCTACATCCAGGCAATCGCACCCGATCAGGTCGCTGATGTATATCTCGTCGGATTGGAGCGGCTTGCGCTCCGAAGCGGAAATCACCAGATCCGCACCCCGCAACGTCTCTGCTGCAGAGATGGAATCCACCTGAGCAAACTTCAACACAACTTTCCCTTTGTGCAGCCAGGAATTCTCAAGAAGGACTGATGTGACAGGAAGCTGATCGCTCCGCCACAGAAATGCGTTGCGCATCTCGGCAAATCGATTGGGAAAATCCGAGAGGATCTCCGCCAGCACTTCGCCCCGTCGTCCCTGGGGTCGAACCAAACGAGCTACGTGCACCCAGGCTTCGATGGCTGCTGGCTTTGAGTCCGTCACAGCATAATTGTTGCACGTGGGGGAACACGACGCATGCCGCAAACTGCGTTGGGAAACATACTAGTACTACAGTTGTAGATAGTGGATTCCACCTGATTTCCATCGCGACCCACTCGCGCACTCCCTCCAAAAATCAACGGTTTACAGTCCAGCTACCCCAAACGATTCACTATCTGCAACTGTAGTACTAGGCTGACTCGGAATTCGCCTTGGCTTCTTCCACAATCTCCAGGCTGTAGCGATGATGCAGCTTAACGCTGACGGCTCCTAGAATTGTTCGTAACGAACGAGCCGTCCGTCCTTGCTTGCCAATCACCTTTCCGACATCCGTCGGATCGACCCTCAGCCGCAAGACGGTGCCTGCTTCGCTCGATGTTGCGTTGACTGAAACTTCCTCCGGCTTATCCACTAACGAACGGGCGATTGCCGTAACCAACTCGACTGCGGACGGCTCCGCAGAACTTTCTGACATGCTCAACCCCATAAAGTGAAACGTTGAAATCTGATTGCGTTTATACCGAATTAAAGTCAATTTGTCTGCTTATTTATGGTTTACTCATTAGTCACTAGTAAGGTTACTATTGTGAGAAATCTTGCGTCTGCCATGAACGAAATTGTTATTTTCGGGCAGAAAACATCGTTCGCAGGCTGGAAAAGTCAGATCATGGCACCAATGAAGAAGCGCGGTCCAGGGACCGCGCTTCTAAAAATAATCGGCGCTTTTTGTTCGCGCCATCAAAAATCGTTGTGAACCCTTCCGCCTAGGTCGCTTGCGCTACCGGCGTCGAGGCTTTGGCGACCAGCTTGTTGACCCGATCGGAGAGCTGAGCACCCTTGCTCGTCCAATACTCCACGCGATCCTTCTTCAAATCGACGGTTGCAGGATTGGTGCGGGGATTGTACGTTCCAACCACTTCAAGAGAGCGTCCATCGCGGGCACGGTCTTTCTCGATCACAACGATTCGGTAGTACGGTTTCTTGCGAGCGCCTACGCGCGAAAGACGAATCATCAACACAGCTTATATATTCCTTTCTGATAGCAGGAGAGAACGCAGAGCGATATCTGCACACATGGACTTCTTCCCTTGGATCCTGAACTTACAGTATCGTGGATTTTCGCCCCTGATGCAAGCGGCCCAATCGACCCATCGAGCTCAGCGCAGACTCCAAGATCAATCTTGATTCTATGGCGTTCCGGAATGGACGGCGCTGATGACAGGAGAAAGTCAGGAAGTGGGTCTGTCCGGACGCGTGAAATCATTTCAGCCCGGATGGCATGGAGGCAGCTTACTCATCCCCCACGCAAGCCAGACAAACGCTTGAATGGGGCACCGTCCAAGGCCGATAGTCGATGGGAGGCTGCGTATGCTTCCTCCAGAAGTGCTGCGCCGCCGGAGGATTTTCTCAAGGAGTTGAGAAAAAATAAAAAGGCAGAGGCATTTTTCAAGGCGCTCAACAAAGCCAATGTGTATGCGATTGTGTATCGACTGGAAACGGCGAAGAAGCCGGAGACCAGAGAAAAACGGATGAAGACGATTCTTGCCATGATGGAGCAAGGCAAGGTGTTTCATCCGTAATGTACGATCACGTCGCGTGGTGCATAGATGGCGAGAGCTGCTGAATATCCATTTACACAATTGACCATAATGGATAAACTATCGATATTAGCTATTTTGAGGAGGACGAGCAATGGTCACAGTTACATCCGTAGAGGCACAGAACCGCTTTGGGCAGTTGATCGACATGGCGCAGCGAGAGACTGTCACGGTGACGCGACATGGCCGTCCGGCTGCGTTCATCGTCTCTCCGCGCGATATGGAAGAACTTTTGGATTCCCGAAGGCGACGCAGTCGGGCCGTCACCGAATTAGAAGCATGGTCCGCCCAGGCCAGAAAGAGCCGTTCCCCGGCACAGGCCGCCGCTGCGACGAAGTTGACCGATGAGGAAGTGAATCGCCTGACCCACCAGTCAAGATGAAGGTTCATCGGGTGGTGTTCGATACGAGCACCCTGGTGTCTGCAGCGTTGCGGCCCGACTCAGTTCCCCACCAGACGCTCCTGCGGGCGCTGCGCTTTTGCGACGTTTGTGCCAGCAGGGAGACTCTGGACGAGCTGCAAAAAGTCCTGACGAGGCGCAAGTTCCAGCGTTACCTGCCGGAAACTGCTCGGCGGCAATTCGTGCGCACCGTGGAAAACAACGTGCGGATTGTGACGGTACGGGACTGGACGGAATTGGACGTTGCACCCGCGTGCCGCGATCCGCTGGACAACAAGTTTCTTGCACTGGCCTTCGAGTCGGAAGCGGACGCAATCGTCAGCAGCGATCAGGATTTGCTGGCGCTCCATCCGTGGAATGAAGTGCGCATCTTGCGGCCCGCAGATTTTCTGAACGAAACAGAATAGATTTTCTCTCGCTCAAAGCCAGTCAAAGCCAAACGAAGGCTTGAATGGGGCACCCGGCGAGGGCGTCCTGGCGGAACTGTTCCCGCCTCTCTTCCCGCCCCACATACTGCTCGACGCCTTCACGGAGCACCCAATGGGGTGAACGACGACGCAGAGCGGCCAGACGCTGGACACGCTGTTTCGTTTTGGTGTCGAGTTTGACGCTGGTACTGGAGGTGGTGGGCATCGGGTGCTCCAAGGAATGAACTGGGATTACTTTATCAAGTTCTGAGAGTCAGAATTACTCTTTCGAGAAGACAATGCTGAAATGGGGCACCCGCCTATAATGCCAAAATGGGCTGGCTGGTCCGCAGCACGGAACTAGATGACGCGAGGGAGTTGCTCCATCTCGCGATTGGTCTGCCTGACACTCCAAAAGGAAAGCGCACTCGTGATATTTTTCTTCGGGCAGCAACAGTCTTCTGCTGGCTAGCGATTGAGGAGTCAGTGAAATCAACTCTCCAGGGCTTTAGAGAGCGCGGATACACACAATTAGTCCCTAAGAAGCTTTCCGAGAGGATCATTCTCATCCTTGCCGTTCGAGGTGCTTTTGCTGAATGGCTCCCTTCTTCGAGGAAGGGATTTGCAGCCAATGAGTTTGAGGGGAGGAGGGTTCTGATCGAAACCCTCGAGATTGGACTGCCGGATGGGCCTATCGATTTCGCGCGATTTCTGCCCCAAATCCGAAAAGCATTCGACTATGAAAATTTCAGGCGGATGAGAAAGCGAGCAATGACTTGATGCATGTCAACGATGGTTCGGAAGCCTTGTCCGTAGCTCATGTTAAAAAGCTGTTCAGGTACGCGAGTGACGTTGTTAGCGCCGTCGAGAACATGCCGGTATTGCATCCTGACTGGTGACCAATGGGTATATTCTAATCGCAGGAAGGGGGTTGCATGGCTAAAAATGAAGTGTATATCGAAAGGCGCGAGCGGGGAGATTATGCAATAAGAAAACCTGGTTCGGAAAAGGCTAGTGCGATCCTTCCAACCCAGGCTGAAGCCATTGAGAGGGCTCGTAAGATGGACCCGAATGCAGCCATTCACGTTGAACGCATCCGTGATACCAATGTTGGTGGCAGGGACAAATGGCGGAGACTCTAAAAGTCAAAAGCGTCACTGCTTGATTTGAGTTTCCGCTCTTGGCGGTTCTCAAACCGCCTTACAGCGGTTGGCCTATGGCCTTGTGTAGCGATCCTTGATCCAGGATGCAGCCTTGTCGATCTCAGGATAAAGTGTGCTTTCGTTGATACCAAGAATTTCGAGCGCGTTCCGGATGGGTTTCTTCGCTTTCTGAGGAACCGGGAATTGTGCTTCTTCGATCTTATCCGGGATAATTATCTTCTTGGACTGTAATGGATCTATACCATAGAGAATGAAGGCTCCGGATTGGGCCAGAATTCGCCTGTTGCTCATCTTTGGATGGACAAAATATGGCACAAACAAATCTATGGGTTTCATAATTGGCTGGAAATATGATTTTTCAGCTTTGATAAATTGCAGAAGTCGTTTAACAACCTCGCTTTCATTGAATTTTTCAATTTGTTCCTTTTCAGGTTGTTCAATTAGCGACTCTGTCAATCGATAAATCTTGTCCTTCTCATCAGAAGTCATATTGGCCAAATTGGCTATGCAACTTACGGAATCGCTGTCATAATACTTCTCGAGCTCCTGCGGTATTGCAAAAGCTGTGACCATGCCGTCACTCGGCTTGCTATCAAAAGGGCCCGGGTCCGTTGCAAAATAAAGTGCGACCAATGCATTCCGCGAAACGTCCAGCAATCGAGTCGGCAGTCCAAAATGCTGCATCCGGACGAGCTTATCGAACATGGTTTCGTCAGAAGCAAACTCATGAGGCTGAACTGAGATCAATTTACGAACTGCCCATTTCTCATCTTCAAGAAGCGCATTGAGCTCAGGTCGGAATATACCTGCTACGTTCTGCCAAGAGGAGTCGCGCAGACCGCGATAGCAATTCAACCAATATTTATATTTAGACTTCGATGAGTATTCCTCAAATGCTTCTATGAAGTCAGTGAGAGATTGAGGCTGTTTAGTTTTTGTGGTGCTTTTCGTAACCATGGGACACCTTCCAATCTTACAATCCCAGCTTGGACCAGAGGGCGTCGATTTTGGATTTGGTGGTGGGGTCCATGCGGAGCATTTCGGGCCAGGGACGGGTGAAGCCTTCGGCGGCCCATTTGCGGGTGGCGTCGATGCCCATCTTGCTGCCGTAGTTGGGCAGGCGCGAGGCGTGATCGAGCGAATCGATGGGGCCGAGGGTGAATTGAATGTCGCGCTCGGGATCGATGTTGTTGGTGACGCGCAGGACGACTTCGCGCATGTCCTGCACGTCGCAATCCTCATCCACAACGATGACGCATTTCGTGAACATGGCCTGGCCAAGCGACCAGATGGCGTTCATCACTTTGCGCGCGTGGCCGGGATAGCTTTTGCGGATGGAGACGATCATCAGGTTGTGAAAGACCGCCTCGACGGGCAGATTGATGTCGACGATTTCTGGAATGGTGAGCTGCATGAGCGGCAGAAAAATGCGCTCGACGGCCTTGCCCATCCAGGCATCTTCCATGGGCGGCTTACCGACGATGGTGGTGGCATAGATGGGATCGCGGCGATGGGTGATGCAGGTGATGTGGAGGACGGGATAGTCGTCGGGCAAGGTGTAGAAGCCGGTGTGATCGCCGAAGGGACCCTCGGAGCGCAGCTCGTCGAGCCGGACGTAGCCTTCGAGGACAATTTCTGACGCGGCGGGGACCTGCAGATCGACGGTCTCGCACTGGACGAGCTCGACGGGCTTTTGGCGGAGAAAGCCTGCGATGATGAATTCTTCCACTTCGGGCGGCGCGGGGACGATGGCGGAAAATGTGGTCGCGGGATCGGTGCCGATGGCAACGGCGACTTGCAGGCGGTCGGGTGTTTGCGAATCGACATCCGTGCGGACTGTCATGTTGGGCGGAAGCGTTGCGCCGCCGCCGGTTTCGGCCATGACGGCGACTCGGGCGGAGACTGCGGCTGCGGAATTGGCCGCGGCGCCTGAATTCGATTCTGCGGATTGGCGCAGGCGTTCACGATAATGTTCGGCGGCTACTTTCTGCCGCTGCCAGTGCATGCCAGTGGTCTGGCCATCGTAGACCTGCATGCGGTACATGCCGACATTGCGCTTCCCTGCTGGATTACGCGGGTCGCGCGTGATGACGCAGGGCAGCGTGATGAAACGGCCACCATCCTGAGGCCAGCATTGCAGGATGGGAAAATCAAGAACGCTGAAATTTTCGCGGAGGATGACTTCCTTGCAGGGCGCATCTTTCGCGCTGACAAGTTTGGGGAAGAATTTGCCCAACTCGGCGAGCATGGGAAGCATGCGGACCTTGTCGAGAAAGCCTTCCGGGGAGCGGAGATTCATCAGCTCGCGAATGCGATCTGCAACGTCATTGAGTGAATCGACGCCGAGCGCGAGTCGCATGCGACGCTCGCTGCCGAATTGATTCATGAAAACTTTGGCGCCGGGATAGCCTTTGATATTTTCAAACAGCAGCGCCGGACCACCGGCAGCATGGGAAGGAGGACTGAGTTTCGACACGCGATCGGCAATCTCCGATATTTCGAGTATCGGGTCGACCTCCGTTTTGATGTGCTTCAGTTCCCCTGCCTTCTCGAGTGCTCCAATCCATTGCCGCAGATCGCTATATGCCAAATCGGTAATCCTTCCCGTCGCGCGCCGCTTTGGCTCTCGCGATCCGTTCTCATCGTAATACGAGTTACCGTACGAGAAGCCGACTGCACGGGTGCACAAAAGAAAACGCGGAATGAAACATGGTATGAAATCCTGATTTTTTTTTGATCGAGCATGTCCCGCGCATAGTTGAAAGTGGCGGGCGGCGGTTAGGTTGATGTTACTACGCAGCGACCTCGGCGGAAGCGT
>JAJYSL010000268.1 GCA_021793595.1 Acidobacteriota bacterium | reverse complement strand
GGTCTGTCATCCCTATCCTCTGCGCCGCACGGGCGTCATTACCTAAGGCAAGAGCCGGATGCGGGAATCCCGCTCGTCCGGATCCGTGGAGGGGGCTGTGAGCGATCATGGTCCCTACTCCGACTTGGAGATTCACTGAGATGGCGAAGACAGCAGTAGATGATCCAGGCTGAACCAGCCTGGTCCAGAAAGCAATAGCCACACCAGGATTACAATATAAAGGACTTCCGGCAGGTACAGAAACTCGGAAAGCCAGCTAACTGCCGATCGCACCTTGATACCGCGCAACACTGTGGTCGATAGCGCTCCAACCATAACAAAGGTCAGCATTAGGCAACAAAGTGGAGCAAGCAAGCCGACCACGAGCAACGCGCCGAAGACACATTCCACTGAGGAAACAAAGATTGCGCTGACCACCGGTACGGGAATGCGAGCGGAAACCGTGGCGCAGGATTCTACTGTTCGCCAAGCATAGCGCCGACACCCAGAACACGTCCGATCTGCCGACCTCTTCCTGGATTCGCATGTGGCTCCCCGCCCAGGCATTACGAAGATGCTATGAACCTGCTTACGATTTCAAGAACGTTCCTTCATTGAGTTCCTCAAACGCATGCCGGAGCTGTTCCTGAGTGTTCATGACGATCGGGCCGTACCAGGCTACGGGCTCTTGAAGTGGCCTACCCGAGACGAGCAGAAAGCGGATTCCATCGTCTCCTGCTTGTACCGTAATCTCATCCCCACTATCAAAGAGTACAAGTGAGCGATCGTTTACTGCCGAAGGAGGATTTGTGTCCAGCCATTTCACTCCCTCGGTCGGGACTGCGAGGGGGCCGGATGCATTGCAGAATTTCCCTGATCCTCCGAAGACATAGGCGAATGCGTGTCGCATGGTCTCCACCGGGAGTGTCTTTCTTCGGCCCGGAGCGACAGACACATCGATGTAGGTCGGGTTGGTTGCGATGCCCTCAACGGGGCCAACCTTGCCCCAGAAATCTCCGCAGATGACACGGACTTGCGTGCTGTCATCATCCTTGATTTCAGGAATGTCGAGTGCCTTTATCTCCTGGTAGCGCGGAGGCGTCATCTTCTGCGCAGAGGGGAGGTTCGCCCATAACTGAAATCCATGCATGCGTCCCGTTTGATCGCCCTTGGGCATCTCCTGATGAATGATTCCGCTCCCCGCCGTCATCCACTGCACATCACCAGCGGCTATGGCCCCTTTGTTTCCCATACTGTCGCCGTGTTCCACGGTTCCGGCCAGAACATAAGTGATCGTTTCAATGCCGCGATGCGGATGCCACGGAAAGCCCGCCAGATAGTCCGCTGGAACGTCATTGCGGAAGTCGTCGAGCAGGAGAAAGGGGTCGAACTCGGACGTATTGTCGAAGCCGAATGCGCGGCGCAGGTGTACGCCTGCACCTTCCAAGGTTGGCTTCGATTGGATAAGCCGCTTCACTGGACGAATGGACATGTTGGCCTCCAGAACTGGGAGTTTTCCTTCCGGACTACGAGTCTACGCTTGCTCCAGGGAATGCGGTCAGCGTTGGCTGGTTTTGTTGCCGGGTTCGAGCTGCGAGCGTAGGTCTATGAATCCTGGCTCCGTCGCCTTCACCGTGTAGAGACTGTCCGCGAGAAATGCGCATAGAGGGTGGGTTGGCAAGGTCACCATGGCCGTGGACGATCAGCTCAAGCCGGGAACATCCGAATTCTGAAACCGAAATCGCCGATCCTGTGTTTCGCCGTGCGCCACACAAAGGCATTTATTACTTTTTCTTCCATGTACTCTCATAGTGCACGATGCCTCTCTCTAACTTGTGCTCGTCGGTATTTTGGTCGTATACTCCGATCCGCCTGTGGTGATGGGAGTCACCCGTGTCCAAACCCACAACATCGGAATCGCGAACCATGAAGCACGTTGTGATCGTTGGCGGAGGCTTTGCCGGACTGAACTGTGCTCGCAAGCTGGCTTCGCATTCCAATGTGCGGATCACGTTGATCGACAGGAATAACTATCAACAGTTCCAGCCGCTGCTGTATCAGGTGGCCACCGCCGTGTTGGCACCAAGCAATGCGGCCTTTGCTTTGCGCAATGTTCTTGCAAACCACTCCAACGTGGATGTGAAGATGGCCGAGGTGGTTTCGGCCGATCTCAAGACGCGCACCGTCGAAACCGCGGAAGGACGAAAGTATCAGGGCGATTTCCTCGTGCTTGCGGCAGGATCACAGGTAAATTTCTTTGAGACGCCAGGGGCCGACAAGCATGCTTTTCCGTTGTACTCCCTTCAGGACGCCGAAGTGCTCCGATCGCGCATCCTGGAGGCTCTCGAATCCTCCGACCGCGACCCCTCTTTGATCGCCAGGGGAGCGTTGAATTTCGTGGTGGTGGGGGCGGGCCCCACTGGCGCGGAGACGGCTGGGACGCTTGGCGACATGGTGCAGCGGATGTTGAAAGGCGAATACAGAGATCTGGATTTGAGCAAAGCTCAGGTTTTCCTGGTCGATATGGGCCGCAGCGTACTCAGCACATTTTCCCCAAAGTCCCAGGCGTATGCCGCCAAAATGCTGGAGAAGCATGGCGTACAAATGCGCCTGGGGGCCGCCGTGAAAGAGGTTACATCCGACGGCGTCCTGCTTTCGGACGGAACCACAATTGCGAGTCGAACGGTAATTTGGGCTGGCGGCTTAAAGGCGAGTTCGCTGGCTGGCAGTCTGGGCGTTAACGGCGGACATGGCGGACGCATCGATGTGCAAGCGGACTTCAGCGTCGAGGGCTTTCCCGGCGTGTACGCTCTGGGAGATTTTGCGAACATCAGCGGAAAGGACGGCAAGCCCCTGCCCCAACTTGCATCCGTCGCGGAACAATCGGGCAAGTATTGCGCGAAATACATCGCGGCCAAGCTCTCGGGAAAGCCAGTCAAGCCGTTCGACTACCTCGATAAAGGAATCATGGCTATGATCGGGCGCAACGCAGCCGTCGCTGAGGTTGGCGAGCACCGCCACGAACTCACCGGCCCAATTGCCTTCGCTGCTTGGCTTGGCGTACATGCTGTTCTGCTTACAACGGTACGCGCACAGGTCGAAGCATTTGTGGAATGGGCCTGGGACTATTTTGGCAACGTGCAGGTCGATCAAATCCTCGATCGTCCCGCCCCGATCAATTGGAAAGATGACGAAGAAGATAAGAAACTGAAAGGGGCAAAATGACAAAGAAACGGATTGGCATTATTGGCAATGGTCACGTAGGAAGCGCACTCGCGCGTGGTCTTAAAACGGCTGGCCACGATGTGAAGGCGATAGGCAACGAGCAAGTGCGTGAGACCGCCCTCTGGGCGGAGATTGCCATTCTCGCGGTACCTTTCCAGGCAATCGACAGTGTGCTTAAAGAAGCAGACAGTTCGTTCGACGGTGAGACGCTGGTCGACGTCACCGACGCGCTCGGAGTGGGTATGCAATGGGCCATCGGTTTCACCACAAGCGGGGCGGAGGAGCTTCAGAAGAAAGCCCCGAAAGCACGTGTGGTGAAAGCGTTCAACACGATTTTCGCCCAGCACATGGAGACCGGGAGATTGGGCGACCAGCAGCTCACCGCTTTTGTCGCCGGAGACGACGCTGGTGCAAAGAACGCGTGCTCGAACTCGCGCGCGGCATCGGCTTTGATGCGATTGATGCTGGCCCACTCGCGAACGCACGCCTGCTGGAGCCTCTTGGATACCTCAATATTCAACTTGGCCATGGGTTGGGAATGGGTACGCAAATAGGTTTCAAGTTGCTTCACGATTTGACGACCACTTGAAGAGGTAGCATCGTCGTGCAAACAGAAAGCAAAAGATGCGATTACTTGGAATAGGCACGCGCTGGCAAGTTACGACTTGGATTCGCGCTTACCTTGCTGCTTGCAATCTAGAGTGTTTTCAACCCGAAGGAGACTGCTATGACGTCGACCGTTTTCGATACTGGCGTGCATGAGTTGCGCCGAAACTGGGGGTGGCTGCTTGCGCTGGGGATTGTACTGATCTTTCTGGGCGTGATTGCCCTGATCGACTCAGTCGCTGTTTCCGTAATCTCCATAATTTTCTTCGGCTGGGTGTTGATCTTCGCCGGCATCATCGAGGCGGTGCAGGCACTTCGTCATCGGAAGGGCAGCCACTTTTTCCTGCATGTGCTGGATGCGGTGTTTTCGTTCATCGTGGGTATCATGCTGCTGCGGAACTCACTGGCGGGTCTGCTGGTGATGACGCTGCTTCTGGCCATGTATTTCATTGTGACTGGTATCTTTCGTATTGTTGCCGCTTTGACGATGCGGGTCCCAGGCTCGAGCTGGATGCTTGTGGACGGCATCATCACCCTGATCCTCGGGATACTGGTCTGGGCGCAGTGGCCTATGGCGGCCCTGTGGATTATCGGCCTGTTCATCGGAATTAACTTAATTACTACCGGGTGCTCGCAGATGTTCGTGGCGTTTGCCGTGCGGCGGCTGACCACAGAGTCAGTCTGACTCACCTCTCTTGGCTCGGTCCTCACCGACAGTTCCAGATTGAAGGAGGCATCATGGTGCAAAAAGTACTTATCACTGCGGCAGCGTCGGGCATCGGCCTTGAGATAGCTCGTGCATTCTCTTCAGCCGGTGCCAAGGTGTTCATCACGGATATCAATGAACAGGCGATTGCGGCCGCAAAGAAGGAGATTCCCGGCTTGCTTGCAACATTGTGCAACAACGGCAAACGTTCTGATATTGAGCGGATGGTTCCCGCGGCAGCTGAGGCGTTAGGTGGCCTGGACGTGCTCGTGAATAACGCCGGCATCTCGGGCCCTACCGCTCCTGTCGAACAGATGGACCCAGACAAATGGGAAGAGGTGATGACGGTCGATCTGGTCGGCACGTTCAATGTGACGCGTCTTGCTATTCCACATCTCAAGAAATCGGCGGCGGGAAGCATCATCACGATGTCCTCCGTTGGAGGACGCTTCGGCTATCCCAACCGCAGCCCCTACAACGTTGCGAAAGCAGGACTGATCGGCTTCGCACAAACACTCGCTATCGAATTAGGCGATCACAACATTCGCTCCAACGCGATTGCCCCGGGAGCTGTAGGAGGTCAGCGCATCGAGAACGTCCTTCAAGGCCGCGCAAAGGCAGAGGGCAAGAGCGTGGAAGAAGAGCGGGCGTCCGCACTAAGCACTCAGGACCTCAAGCGGTTCGTGGACCCGAAGGACATTGCTGCGCTGTGTGTCTTCCTCGCCTCAGACGCAGGCAAATCGATTACGGGGCAGGTCATCCCAATCGATAACGGTGCACTCAAGGCCGCATAATCCCACTACCAGGAGCATTTGTCATGGCTAAAGGACTTCGTGAACAACTGATCGGAGCATGGAAGCTCATTTCGTACGAGGAGAAGCCGGTCGATGGTTCACCCTCGTTTTATCCCATGAGCGAGCAGCCCATGGGAATCATCATGTATACGCCGGACGGCTACATGTCCGCGCAATTGAGCAAGCCGGATCGCAAGCCATTCGCCTCGGGAGATTGGTTTAAGGGTTCTGACGAAGACTACAAGCAGGAAGCATCCACGTACATCGCTTATACAGGCGAGTTCCATGTCGATGAAGGGGCCAAAACGCTCACCCACTCCATGTTCATTTCACTCTTTCCAAATTGGATCGGCCAGACGCAGCCTCGCGTGGTGAAGATAGAAGGAGATGTTCTTTACCTAAGCACAGCAAACCCGATAGAGTCAGGCGGTAAGAAAGTGAACTCCCACCTCCGGTGGAAGCGCGCAAAGGCAAACTAGATGTATAGCCCCGGCAACTGATGGTGCATGTTTGTCCAGAGAATTAAAGGAGATGATATGGAAAACTCTATTGAGATGAAAAACGACATAGAGCGTAGACAACGGGCTCCGCTGGCTACCCCCACCGACCTTGAAGGTGCTGCCACCAAGGACGTTTCGGGAGCTATGAACGCGATTCTGGCCGACGTATTCGCCCTTTATCTGAAAACC
>JAJYSL010000267.1 GCA_021793595.1 Acidobacteriota bacterium | reverse complement strand
TCGGCTCCGACCACAATCAAGGCTGCATCAATGTGAGGAATAAACGCCTGCGTGGTTGCCGTATTTCCGGTGAAGATTGAGCCCAAACCCGGCGTGTCCACAAAACACATTCCCGAGGACAACAATGGGCTGGGCACGAATACTTCCGCTCCGTCCACGGCCTTCTTGTTTTCGGGGTTTCGTTCTTCGGTGACGTATTCCTTCAGGTCGGACATTGCAACGTCCCGCCAGGCCCCGTCTCGCATGCGAACGCGCGCGTGAGGTTTGTCGTCGAAGCGGATCACGGTAGGCACCGCCGTGACCGGAACAAACCCGGTCGGAACAACTGTATGGCCGACCAGAGCATTGAGCAGGGTAGATTTGCCCCGCTTAAACTGACCGACACAGGCTACATAGAAACGTCCTTCGGAAACTCGCGCTGCGAGCTCACGTGCTTCCTCGGCGACAGGCTCAGCCCCAAGTTCCTGAGCCAGATCGGAAAGTCGAAACAGACGAGAGGCGCCATTCATAGGCACAGATGTCTCAGCGGGAACGCTGCCGTCATCTTGCAATATCGAGGTGCTGTTATATTCCTGCATCTCTTGTCACCCTTGCGACCGAACACCTTCCTGAGGGGAGAAGCGGATGACATCGACATGCGACGTCGCAATCAGGCCTTCCTGGACCATCGCGTCCAGATGGGGAAGGAGCTTGGCGATTTGTTCCTCCGTGTCGATAATGTTCAGCACGATCGGAGCATCCTTGGACAGGTGCCAATAGCTGGCATGATGAATTCTGGTGCTGGTTCCATATCCCTCGATGCCCCGGTACACTGTTGCGCCCGCAATTCCCAACTCTCTACATTTGGCGATAATCGCCTCATGCAATGGTTTGCCCTGCCACTTGTCATCTTCACCAAAATGAATGCGTAGCATACGTGCTTGAAACTGCTCTTTCATGACCGATCCTCCGCTCATACCGCGCCTTGATTCGTATCCAGCGCGCGATACGAGTACTTGATGACATCTACGTCCGACATAACGACCAATCCCTCCTGCACCATTTGCTCGACGATGGGCAGGAAGGCTTGAAGCTTCTCTTCCGTATCGATCACCGAAAGCATGATTGGGCAGTCATGCGACAAATGCAAAGACTTATCTTTATGGACTCTTCGGTGCGCACCATATCCAAGAATGCCTCTATAGACGGTGACACCGGCGATGTCATTGGCGCGCATCGCCTCAACGAGTGCCTTGTGCATGGGCTTTTCCCTCCATTGGTCCGCTTCACCGATGTAGATACGCATCAGTCTGGCCCTGCCTTCGATCTTCAGGTGTGCTGGGAGTACGGCGCTCTTTTGCTGAGAAGTTTGGGCCGGCTTGGTCACCGTCGTCTCTTGCACTTCGATCATGCCGGTACCAGCCATTTCCTCCAGTTTTCCGAGAAGCGCATCCACCTTTTCCCGCGATTCGATGAATTCAATCTTCAGGGGCAAGTGGTCCGAAATTTCGACGAAGCTCGCGGAATGGATGTGATGGTCCGCGCCAAACCCGGCTACACCCTTCAGCACGGTTGCGCCGGAAACTCCGCGATAGAAAAGAAAGTCGAGGATACTGGAATAGGTCGAAACCCCATGATGTGTCGACCCTTCGCTCAAGTAGATCGAAACCTTGACTGCCTTGCCTGCTTGCAACATGCCATCTCCTTTATCCACGTAAACCACGCTGGGCAACGAGAAACTCGGCAGTTCGCCCGAGCGATCCCCAGCCAGATCTGTCTACTTCCGGTTCTTTGCTGAGTTGCAACAATTCCTGAGCCAGCCACTCGCGATGACTCTCGATGACGGCGTCAATCCGGGTGGCAAGAGCGATCGGAATTTCCCCCCGCAATTTTATCCCGTGCGGGATTGCAGAGGACCGCCTCCGCTCTCAGCCAGTGAGCTGTTTGTGGGTCCTCATGAGATCATCTCCGCGAGAAGGATGCCGCACCAGACGGCCGCCAGTCCAAGAAAAAGGCTACTGAAGGCATAGAGTGCAGCCATGGAGAAGTTTCCGTTCCGCAGCGTGGAAATCGTCTCCCACTCATATGACGAAAACGTGCTGTATGCGCCCAGGAAACCAATCGGCACCAGGAACCTCCACGCAGGATTCAGGTCCGTTCGCTTAGCCAGAAACGTCAGCGAGAAGCCAAGAACCACACAGGCTGTAATGTTGATGACAAACGTCCCGTAAGGGAACTTTGTTCCCAGGCGGCTGGCGACCGCAGAACCAACCCAGAATCTAGCAATGGAGCCTAGCGCCCCGCCCACCGCAATATACATATATTTCGACAAACTCATGCCTCCCTATCAAAGCTTTTGCATAACTTCAGAACTTTCGCCTGCCTCCCAGTTCTTCAGGCGAGTCAGGTCGTCTTCCAGTTGCGGCGCATCGATCGCGTCTTTTGCAGTTCCCGCGAGCCGGTGTAGCTGGACGCGATAGGCGTCGGCGTAGGAACTTACCAGGAACTCCATCTTGCTGGCGAACTGCTGGTTCCACTGCGACAGCGCGCGACCGTACAGGTGAAGTTCCTGCTGCAGCAATTCGCCGATACTTTGCCGCAGGCTGTTTCTGATTTTGGCGCGGACCAGGCTATCTCCCAGGAACATCCAATGGCTTGTGTTGATGTCCTTCGGTAGCGCCGCCATCTCAAAGCGAGGCATATCGCGCAAGAGAATTTCCAGGTCATCCTGGGCAGGCACGTCGGTTCGCCCCATCTCCTGCGCCACACTTTGTAATATGTCTATGGCGCGCTGGCTCACCCAGCCGACGTTTCCAATGGATCGCTGCACTTCCTGCTGAACGGCATCATGAATCCATTCTGAAAGTTGCAACGACGTGACGCGAGCCTTGGAATGAGTTCGCATCCATCGCAGCGCGGCATCCGCGGCCTGATTCATCACTGTCTCAGGCGTCTCCCCAAGCCTGAGAAAGGCATAGTTGAGGGTTGTACGCTGTTCCCCAATCATGCCGGTCACTTGACGCAATCGCGCTTCAAGACCGTCCGCATCGATCGGGAGAGCGCGCGCTCCTCGTTTTTTCTGGTCGAGATTCGTCTCCAGCGCCGCAATTACCGACTCGCGCAAGGCTCCGATCTTTCGCGCGACAGAATCATTGCGGAGGCTTCGTGCCTGTTCGAATTGAGGAAGCAATTCCCGCGCGAAGAATTGATCCAGCAGAATGGAATGGCTTGAAAGCGAACTGACAGGATGGACATTTAATGCCAATCGCAACTCGCGCTGCAACTGCTCCTGAATGTAGCCCATCGCCCGGTACAGGTCTGTTTCCGCGAGCAGGTCCACCTTGCTAAGCAAAACAATGGCCGGAATTCCCGCTTCATATAGCAGTCGCAGTGTTCCGATGTCCTCGTCGTTCAATGTTGCCCCAGCGTCAATCAGCACCAGCGCAAGGTCGCAGGCCGGCAGATAAGCCAAAGTCTCGGCTCCGCCGCGTTTTGCCAGGGAGCCGAGTCCGGGCGTATCCACCAGCACGATGCCATGCCGGAGGCGCGGAGACGGAACTTCGACCATAGCTCGAACAATATTCTTTGAATTGCCGGGGTTTCCTTGCTCGGTGATCAGCTTCGAAAGCTCTTCGATCGGGACGATCTCGCTTCTTCCGTCGCCATAAGTCACCGCCGCACGCAATGAAACTCCATAGCGCAACTTCGTGGGCACGGCCGTGATCGGGGTTACACCTACCGGAAGAACGTCGGTGCCAAGAAGAGCATTCAGCAAGGAGGATTTTCCACTGCTGACTCGCCCGAACAGGGCCACTTCCAGATTGTTGTCCTCCAGGCGTGAAGCGATGGACTCGATGCGCGATCGGAATTCCACCAAGCCCTGACGAGTGATGATCTGCTCGATCAGCCGCAAAAGATCCACATCGCAGCCTGTCTGTTCCAACTTCCGGAGGCGCGCCTCCAGGTTGGTACCCAACTCCTGGCGGACATAGCGTTCCATGCCTGCGACCAGGGAGCGAAGCTCGTAGACCACCCCATTGAGTTCGCTTACCGCATCCTGCGGGACAAGGCCATAGCCCCGCATGTAACTGGGCTTTAGCTCCTCGATCGCGATGTCGACAAAAGTCAGGTCTGTCATCACCGCGCGTGTCGCTGGAATTTCTGGCGGGTTTGGTCTCATGCGCTGCCAGGCCAGCGTGCGCAGCAGTTGCGAACGCAGGCGGCGGATGTGGTCTTCAATCGCACGGGTCTGCGCGGGTGTGATGTCCACGACGTAGCGGGGGAACGGAGATGGAGACGTCGCCGCATGAAGAACATGTTCAACGTCGTTGAGCAGCTTGTCGATATATTGGCAAGTCACTCTCAAGCGTCTCTGTTGGGGGTCGTTTAACTCCCCGGGATATCGTATCTCTATGTGGTCCGGTTCGGATTCGGGCATGACTCCTCCAAGTATTTGACGCTTCGAGGAGTCATCTGCCCAGTTGAGCGGTTTGCGGTGGACTCCAACACCCACGGTGAACTGCTATCCCTTCACGGACGTCTGCCAGCGGTCGTAGACGGAGGCCCCTGCGTAGCGGGCCTTGGTTCCGAGTTCGCGTTCGATCTCCAGAAAGCGGTTGTACTTTGCAATGCGTTCGCCGCGACTGGTCGAGCCGGTCTTGATCTGACCCATACCCGCAGCCACCGCCAGATCCGCGATGCTGGTGTCGTCGGTCTCGCCCGAGCGGTGAGAGATGACCGCGCCGTAGCCGTTCGCACGAGCAATCTCAATGCATTCGAGCGTCTCCGTCAACGTGCCGATCTGGTTCAACTTGATCAGGATGGCATTGGCTATGCCGTCTTTGATTCCCTGGCGAAAGATAGTTGGATTGGTGACAAAATTGTCGTCGCCGATCAATTGGATTCGGT
Source organism: Acidobacteriota bacterium (assembly GCA_021793595.1). The sequence goes on along the minus strand of JAJYSL010000267.1, from coordinate 1,126 downwards.
CTCCCAGGGTTTTGGTCAGTTGCTGCCAGCCGGCGCGATCGTCTTCGGCAACCCCATCTTCGAGGGCCCAAATTTCCGGATATCGATCGAGCAAGATTCTCCAGAATTCGACCATCTGTGCCGGCGATTTCCTGCTCTTGTCCGACTTCTCGAAGACATACGCTCCATCTTCAAAAAACTCGCTGGTAGCCGGATCCAGAACGATGACCAGATCCTTGCCCGGCTTATACCCGGCCTTCAGAATGGCTTCGAGAATCAGCTCGATGGGCTCTTCATTGGACTTCAATTGCGGCGCGAATCCGCCTTCGTCTCCGACTCCCGTGCTGTAGCCTTTCTTGTGCAGCACGGCTTTCAGAGCATGAAAGGTCTCGGCCGCTGCCCGTAGTCCCTCGCTGTAGCGAGGCGCGCCGACTGGTGAAATCATGAACTCCTGAAAATCCACATTGCTGTCGGCGTGGCTTCCACCATTCAGCACGTTGAACCATGGCGCCGGAATTAGATTGGCAGTCTCGTTTCCCAGACTGGCATAAAACGGGAGTCCCCGATCTTCCGCCGAAGCTCGTGCAACCGCGAGCGACACTCCCAGAATTGCGTTGGCTCCCAGGCGCGCCTTGTTCGGCGTGCCATCCAGTTCACATAGCTTCTTGTCCAACGCCTTCTGATCATTCGCATCGAAGCCGCGGATGGCATTCTGAATTTCGCCTTCAACGTGGCTCTTCGCCTTCAGCACACCCTTGCCGCCATAGCGGGCTTTATCTCCGTCCCGCAGTTCGACCGCTTCGCGTTTGCCGGTGGAGGCTCCGGAGGGGACTTTCGCCGTCGCTTTCACACTGTTCGACAAGGTTGCGGTGACTGCGAGGGTCGGATTCCCTCGGGAATCGAGGATTTCAAGAGCTTCAAGTTTTGCAATCTCAGACATGATGAGTACGCTTTCCCGACACGAGGTCGTTGGTTGTAAACCCTGTCACGACATGCACTGGAGCGGAAGATGAACGCCACGGCGCAATGCCATGGGCTCCGTTCCAAAAAAGAGAAAGTTCGATCGCGGTTTTCGCGCGAGAGGTCGCGTACACAATCGCGTCAAGCGCGACGACGCAACATAAAGTCGAGAGAACCCATGTGTAGT
>JAJYSL010000032.1 GCA_021793595.1 Acidobacteriota bacterium | reverse complement strand
GCGCGCACAACCCGGGCACGATTCGTCTTGACCAGCTGCTGCTTTGCCAGAAATTCCAGATTGCCGCCCAGCACGATGTCCGTACCGCGGCCCGCCATGTTGGTGGCAATCGTCACCATCCCCAGGTGACCCGCCTGCGCAACGATTTCCGCCTCGCGCTCGTGGAACTTCGCATTCAACACCACGTGACGAATATTCTTCCGCTGCAAAATCTGCGACAGCAATTCCGACTTCTCAATCGAAGTGGTGCCCACCAGCACCGGCTGCTTCAGCTCATTCAGCCGCGCAATCTCATCGGCCACCGCAAAATATTTTTCCTTCGCCGTGCGAAATACCACGTCCGTGTTATCGATACGCCGCATCGGCATATTCGTCGGAATCACCACTACGTCCAGCTCATAAATCTTTTCGAACTCGGCAGCTTCGGTGTCGGCGGTTCCGGTCATCCCGGCAAGCTTCTTGTACAGGCGAAAATAATTCTGGAACGTGATGGTCGCCAGCGTCTGATCTTCGCGCCGGATATTCACGCCTTCCTTGGCTTCAATCGACTGGTGCAACCCATCGGACCAGCGCCGTCCCGGCATCAGGCGGCCGGTAAACTCGTCAACAATGATGATTTCGCCGTCCTTGACGACGTAATTCACATCCCGCTTGTACAGCGCATGCGCTTTGATCGCGGTTTCGACGTAATGCTTCAGGTCCCAGTTTTCCGGATCGGCGATGCTCTCAATCCCTAGCAGCTTTTCAATCTTGACCCAGCCCTCATCGGTGACGCCGATGGTGCGATGCTTTTCATCCACCACATAATCGCCCGTCAGGATCTTCTGTTCCAGCGAGTCGATCTCCTCGCCCATCTCCAACTGCGGAACAATGCGCACCACCCGCGCATACTTATCCGTCGTCTGGTCGGTCGGTCCGCTGATGATGAGCGGCGTCCGCGCCTCGTCGATCAGGATGGAGTCCACTTCGTCGACAATCGCGTAATACGGCGGCCGTTGCACACACTCCGACAACTCAAACTTGAGATTGTCGCGCAGGTAATCGAAGCCGAATTCGTTGTTGGTTCCGTACGTAATGTCCGACGCATACGCAGCCCGTCGCTGTTCGTCGCTTAGGTCGTGCACGATCACACCAACCGAAAGTCCAAGGTAGTTGTGGATCTTGCCCATCCACTCCGCATCGCGTTTCGCCAGGTAATCGTTGACGGTGACCACATGCACGCCATGACCGGCCAGCGCATTCAAATAGCAAGGCAGTGTAGCGACCAGCGTTTTACCTTCGCCGGTCTTCATTTCCGCAATGTTGCCCTGATGCAGCACCATGCCGCCAATCAACTGCACATCGAAATGGCGCATGTTGATCGTGCGACGCCCCGCCTCGCGCACCAACGCGAATGCCTCCGGCAGAATCTGCTCCAGCACATCCTGTTCCGCCTTGTACCGCTCCTCGGGGTCCTTGATGTCTGCGGTATGCGCCGCAATGCGGGCGCGAAACTCGTCCGTCTTGGCGCGCATCTGCTCGTCCGTAAGCTGCTGCATCGCCGGCTCCAGGGCATTGATCGCCTGGACCGTCGGCAACATGCGCTTCACAGTGCGCTCGTTGCTGGTTCCAAAAACTTTGGTTAATGCATCGCCAAGCTGTATCACGAGAAAATCCAACCTTTTGTAAAACTATCTTAAGCATTATTTTATGCTGTATGGACCAGCAGCTGTTAGGAGCGAATCGAAGCATCAAGAGATGCGATAGACCCGGGGCGAGGGCACGTGGAGCGAATCCCGTCCACATGCTCATTTAAATCCTCGTTGATAGTGCTCCACATTGGGTCAAGTACAAAATCTATGCCTTCTCGTCGAGCCAACTTTGCTGCAGGAACAAAGTCCGAATCTCCTGAAACAAGTACTATCTGATCGGCTTGCTTCTTGAAAACGATGGAAGCGATATCCAAACCAATCCGCATATCAACACCCTTTTGCCGAACATCATAGAAAAAATCAGCATCTTGTAGGTCGGCAAATTGGCGCTCTTTGGCCAATACTTGTTTCAACGCTGTAGGCCGTAACCCCCAGGAACTATGATCCGACAGCATCCCAAGTCTCAATGCGAGCTTGCGCTGACATCGCAGGCGAGTGTGCAATTTCCTTCGGAAAATGGATTGATCAGTTTTAGAGAAATCGATCGCCCGTCGACTCACGGGCTGGTGGGCCTTCTTGGCCATCGGCGCGCAATCGTAAAAGAATATACGGTACAACTCGCGCTTTTTGCCGTTATAGTCCTTATCGTCTAGATGACTTAGCGCCAACTCAAAGGCAGTCTTGGCAACACTCGATGGGTCTTTAGGATTTCGCGAAGGGTAACAAACAGAAAATCTTTTAAGAAAAAATCCACCATCAATTAATACCGCTGTCGGCATTAGTCTTCCTCTAACGAGAAACGCGCCCTAGGGATCGGCCTCCGCGAGATGGAATGCGAATGGCGTACGGCCTGGGCGCTTATATGACTACTATACACCACCTTTAGCCACAGATGATCACCACACACCTCCGTAACCAAACAGGGATTACTTCGCTCTCGGATGGGTTCGGTCATACACCGCCGCCACCTGTCCAGAAGTCAAATGCGTATACCGCTGCGTCGTCGACAGCCGGGCATGTCCAAGAATTTCCTGGATGGCGCGCAAATCCGCTCCCTCCTCCAGCATGTGCGTCCCAAACGCATGCCGCAACGTGTGCGGATGAACATCCGCGGCAAGCCCGTGAGACAGCGCGACATGCTTCACAATCCGGCCGACGCTGCGAGTCGTCAGGCGGCCATCGCCGCGCAACCGGACATTCAGCAGCAACGCCTCCGACGCCCGTTTCGCCTCCTGCAGCTTCTGCGCCCGCTGCGGCAAATACGCGCGCACCGCCATCGCCGCCGCATCCCCCAGCGGCACATACCGCTCCTTGCGCCCCTTGCCGCGCACCAGCAGGCACTCATTGCCCCACTGAATATCCTCCAGATTCAGCCCCACCAGCTCCGCGTTGCGGATGCCGCAGCCATACAGCAGCTCCATGATCACGCGATCGCGCTCCGGCCACGCCGTCTCCGTATCCACATCGTTGAATGCCTGATTCAGCTGCTCCGCTCCCGGCACCCGCGGCAAATGTTTCGGCAGCTTCGGCGTCGACACCAGCCGCGCCGGATTTTGCTCAATGTGTCCCGTTCTCGCCAGCCAGCCAAACCACGACCGTATTGCCGCCAGCGCCCGCGCCACCGAGGGCTTCGACAATTTCTTCTCGTACAGCGTCCCCAGATATTCCCGGATCACCGGATGTTCAATCTGCGACGGCGTCACGTCTGCGCCACACCGCTTCGCCAGAAACGCCGCAAAGGAATGCAGCTCCCTCCGGTAGGCGCGCACCGTATGCTCCGACGACGCCCGCTCCACCGTCAGCACCGCCATATATTGCGCAATTAGCCGCAAAATTTCCGCAGCCTGCGGCTCCGCCTTCCCGTCCTGCTTCTGCTCCTTGGCCTTCATCGAATCCCTCAGCTTCCACTTGGAATCTGGGTGCCCCACATCTCGCTTTTGAGATGTGGGTTTCATTCCGCACCATCCAAAGCACGAGCTTGTATATTCCCGCGCGGATGGTGCGCGCGATGCACCGCCTTCAACCGGCCCAGCGCCAGATGCGTATAAATCTGTGTCGTCGCAATGTCGGCGTGGCCCAGCAAGGTTTGCACTGTGCGCAGGTCCGCGCCGTGTTCCACCATGTGCGTTGCGCAACTATGCCGCAGCATGTGCGGGCTGGCGCGATGATTCACCTGCTTCACCATGGCCCACACCGTCTGCCGCGTCAGCGGATGCCCGCGCTGCGATAAAAACACCTCCCGCACATTCGCCTTCCGCATCAAGGACGCCCGACCGTGTTCCAGATATTCCGTCAGCGCTTCAATCGCTGGCTGTCCCAGCGGCACGATGCGCTCTTTATCGCCTTTGCCGCGCACCAGCATTTGGCCCTGCAGCAGGGAGATGTCTTCCACCGCAAGCCCCACCAGTTCCGATACCCGCACGCCCCCGCCATACAGCAATTCCAGCATCGCCCGATCGCGCAACGACTGAGGCGTGCAGGCTTCCGTCCGGTTGCCCGCAGCACCATGCCCGGTCTGGTCGATCATCGTCACCACTTCGGCCTCCGACAATGACTTCGGCAGCACTTTCCATCCTGCCGGCGTTTCCAGATGAATCGTTGGATCGTACGCGATGCGCTTATCCAGCAGCAGCCATCGATATAAACCGCGCAGGCAAGAAAGTTTTCGCGCCCGCGAGCGCGCCTCCACCTGGTGCGCCTGCAGATGCGCCACGAACCCCGCCAGATCCTCATGCTTTGCGGATGCCAGCGAACCGTTGGTCTTCTCCAGAAATTCCGCGCACTGCAGCAGATCGCGCTGGTACGCCTCACAGGTCAGCGGACGCAGACCCTTTTCCACGCGCAAATATGTCAGGTAGCTCTGGATCAGTTTCAGATTGCTTCCGTCGGAATATTGATGGTTCTCCATGCAGCGCCTCGCCTGCAGAAATTATCGAACATCGCGCGGCGCCTCCAGCAAGTCTTTCCCGTGGAATCAACTTCGCCAGCCCACCGTGCATCGCAGATTACAAGCTGGTTACAACGCTGGCATAGTTCCCGCCGATGCTGCATCATAGAAGGGAAGGCGCATCGATGACCAACCATCGTGCGCCCTCTACAATTTCTCTTTTTTATATTTTTCGATAAGGTCGTCCGTTTTGGCACAACAACTCATCACCCCGAGAACCTCCACCCTGTCCTCTTCTGAATTTTTCCGTCGCATCGACAACCTCCAGGCCGCTGTTGCTGTCTTCGACTGCGATGGCACCCTCTGGTCCGGCGATGCCGGCGTCGGCTTCATGCAATGGTCCATGGAATCCGGACTGCTCTCCCGCGAAGCCTGCAACTGGATGGATGCACGCTATCGCGCCTACATGCGCGGCGAAGTTTCTGAGCTCGCCATCTGCGGCGAAATGGTCCAGATCTACCGCGACCTGCGCGACTCTGAATTGCGCCAGGCCGTGCATACCTATTTCGATGCCATGATGCGCCCCAACATTTTCCCGGAGATGCGCGAAGCCTGCACTCGACTCCAGCAGCGCGGCACCATCGTCTGGGCCGTCAGCTCTACCAACAACTGGCTCATTGAAGATGCCGTGCAGCACTTCGGCATCCCCGCCGAGCGCGTGCTCGCAGCCCGCGTTCGCGTTACCAATGGATTGATCACCGAAGAGGTGCTCGACATCCCCACCGACGAAGGCAAAGTGCAATCTCTGGCGCGGGTCGGCATCACCGAACCCGACGCGGTCTTCGGCAATTCCATTCACGATGCCGCCATGCTCGCCATCGCAAAAAATCCGTTCGTCGTCAATCCTACGGCGGAGCTGACAGAGATTGCCGCTCTCCAGGGATGGCCGGTATTTCAGCCCGGCCCTGTCGTCCATGCCTAACCAAGAGCGGGTGCCCCAGGTCTCGCCTTTGAGACCTGGGATCCAGTCGCCGCCACGGCGCATTGCATCCCTGCAACCCAGCATCACTCTCACCCTGCAACGGCTCGGCCGTCTCGACGATCTGGTCGCCTGCACCCGCTATTGTGTCGAGGCGCTGCCGGAGCTCGCCCACCGCAACCTGAAAATCATCGCCGACTCCTGGTCCTCCCCCATGGAGGAACTGCTGGCCATCGAACCCACTCTGGTAATCGCCTCCGTCCCCTACCGCATGGAGTCGCTCGCCGCCATCCTCCGCGCAGGCTGCCCGGTGTTAACGCTCGCCCCGCATACCCTCGCCGACATCTTCGCCGACATTCGCCTCATCGGCTCCGTCGTTCATGCCTCCGATCGCGCGGAAGCACTCGTCGTCGAACTCACCGCCGCCATCGACGCCGTTCGCGTTCCATCTGCCACCGCCGACCGTCCCCGCGTCTACTGCGAGGAATGGGGCAAGCCGCTCATCCATTCTCAACCGTGGGTGAAAGAATTGGTCGAAGCCGCTGGCGGAGAATTCGTCGGCGACGCCGGCAAAACGACCTCCGCGGAAACCGTCGCGGCCATTGATCCCGACGTCCTCATCTTCGCCTGGTGCGGCGCTGGAGATCGCGTCCCCCTGGCTCGCGTCATCGAGCAGCGCGGCTGGCAATCGTTGCGCTCCGTCGCAAACGGCCGCGTCTACTGCATCCCCGACGAGTTTCTCAACACTCCCGCCCACCCGATCCTCGAAGGGCTTGCCTGTCTGGCGGCGGCGATAGATCCAAATCGATTTCCTCCGCATCCGCGACTCATTTCACTCGCCCATTCGCAGAAGCAGTCGTAAATCACTATCCTAAGGAAGTGATGCAACCGGACTTCGAAGTAGCAGCCCAGCCTCGGCCAGAAAAACCTCGGATGCGTGCCGTGGTCGCGGCCTTGATCTTGCGAGACAAGCAGGTTTTCATCTGTCAGCGCAAGGCCGGCACTGCCATGGGATTGCAGTGGGAATTCCCCGGCGGCAAAATCGAGCCCGGCGAAACTCCCGAGCAGGCGCTGCGTCGTGAGTTGGAGGAAGAGCTCGGCATTCAAGCCAAAATCGGCCCCTTCATCGCGGAGGTGCAGCACAACTACCGCAACGGCGGTTCCATCCACCTGCGATTTTTCGCCGTCTATCATTTCGACGGCGATATGCAAAACCGCATCTTTCAGGACATGCGCTGGGCCGAACTGCGCGACCTGCCTGCCTACAACTTCCTCGCTGCCGATCGGAAATTCATCCGCGACCTGGCCCAGGGAAAAATTCTCTAGCTGCTCGGCCGGGGTGCCCCATTCAAGCCTTCTTTTGGCTTGAGTGGGGTGGAGAATTTGGTTTCCCCACCGCAGCGAACCAAATCACTTGGTCGCACAACTAACTGCTCGGCGAAAATAGCATCGCCACAGACAGTCCAATCACGATGACAGCCGTTCCCCACGCAATCACATTGAACCAGCGATTGTTGGTGTGCTTGCCCATCAGCTCCGGCTTGTTGATCAGCACCAGCATCAGGATCATCACAATCGGCAGCAGCACGCCGTTCAGCACCTGCGAAAGAATCGTCACCTTCACCAGCGGAAAGTGCGGCCACAGCACCACTCCCGCGCCCGCCGCAATCAGCAACGTATACAGCCAATAAAATGCCGGCGCCTCGCTGAAGCTTTTATCCAGGCCCGATTCAAATCCCATGCCTTCACAAACGGTATACGCGGTCGACAACGGCAGAATCGACGCCGCAAACAACGACGCATTGAACAATCCCGCCGCAAACAAAATAAACGCATACCGTCCTGCCAGCGGCTTCATCGCCTCCGCCGCATCGGACGGCACCTGGATTGCGCCCATCCCATGCACATACAACGTGGCCGCGCATGCCACTACGATGAACCATGCAACGATATCCGTGAACATGCAGCCGACAATCACATCCCACCGCGACGGCGTCAATTGACGCTCCGTCACGCCTTTTTCCACGATGGAAGATTGCAGATAAAACTGCATCCACGGCGCAATCGTGGTGCCAATGACGCCGACAATCATGTAAATGTACGACGAGCTATGCCAGGCCTCCCGCGGTGGCAATGTCACCGTGGCCAGCACCGCGGTATGCCAGTTGGGACCGGCCAGAACTCCGGCGGCGATATAAGCGATGTAAAACGCTGAAGCCCCCAGAAAGATTTTTTCAACGCCCTTGTAATCGCCCTTCACCACCAGCAGCCACACCAGCACCGCGCAAATTGGAACAGAAATGTATTTGCTGATGTGGAACAGCTGCATGCTGCCCGCAATGCCGGAAAACTCCGCAATCACGTTGCCAAAATTCACAATCACCAGCAGGATCATCGTGATGAACGTGATGCGAAGCCCGAACTCCTCGCGGATCAGATCGCTGAGTCCCTTGCCGGTTACCGCGCCCATGCGCGCGCACATTTCCTGCACCACGATCAGCGCCAGCGTGACAGGAATCATCGTCCACAGCAGCATGTAGCCGAACTGCGCGCCTGCCTGGGAGTAGGTGAGAATTCCGCCTGCGTCGTTGTCGACATTGGCGGTAATAATGCCCGGCCCGATGACCGCTAGAAACAATACGAGTTGTGTCTTCCAGCGTTGCTTCATGCGGGGCTCCGGATGTTACAGGGTACACGATTCCAATGAATATCCGCACCTGCATCAACCAATACAGGCATTCTTTTCAGGCACGGCCCGACTCGTCTCGATTCCCCGCGACCAGTTCCAGAAAACGCTTCCCCCTCGCGCGCGCGTCGGTCTCTTCCGCCGCCTGTACGTTCGCGCGGATGTGCTCCGGCACACGCGACGAGAACAGCACCACTCCCTCAGGATGTGCCGCCAGCGCCGCCTGCAATAAAACTCCCGCCAAAGCCTTCGCATCCGACAAATCCAGATCGAGTGCATCGGAGCAGCGCCGGCATAGCCCCGCATCCCCCTTGAAGCGATCGAGAATCGTGCCCATCGCTGCTGAAATGGCACGATGATGAATCAGGAACGCTCCAGGAAAACTGGCCTCCTCTTTCTCCAGCGCCGACCGCTCGAACTGCAGTACCGGGCAATACTCTCGATGTCGCGCCCAAATGTCACGAATGCGTCCGCGCTCCGCACCCACGCCATACGTGCCGATCATCCCCCGCGCTTGCGCATCTCGCAGAAACGGCAGCAAATCCGAGCCATCCAGATCCTCCGCCGTCGCCTCATGCAGCAGCCATACATCGATCGCGTCGATACCCAGTTCCCTCCGGCTATGCTCCAGCGATTTTCCCGCTTCTTCTGCGGAAAACTTCGCCTTCGCGCGCAATCCTGCCGCCGCCTGCGCCATTCGCTTTCGAACTGCAGGCAGCCGCGCCACCGCAGGCCGCACCACCCCGCGCGCCATCTCCAGCAGTCCCGCCCGCGCCGGGGGCAGGATGCCGTACTTCGTGGCCACCGTGACCTGGTCCCGTTTCCCCCGCAAAAATTTTCCCAGGCAGCGTTCCGCTTGCCCATGCCCATACGCCGGCGCAACATCAAAGTGGCGAATCCCCGCGTCGAACGCCGTTTCCAGCAACCGCAGCGATTCGCGCTCGCTGATCCCGCCCATCAATCCGGAGCCGCCAAAGCCCAGCCGCGTGGTCACGCGCCCGCTCCCCGGCAACGCAATCGTCTCAAGCATCGGCCCGCACCTGCGTGTCCAATGGCTCGTCGATTACCGGCGGTAGCCCCGCCAGGTGATCCGCCAGTCGAATCGCCAGCGCCAGCAATGTATGCACCGGATTGGCAAATCCCGAGGTCGGATATACCGACGCGCTGCACACATACAGGTTGCGCACGCCATGGATTTTCAAATCCGTATCGACCACGCCATCCGCGGCCGAGCCAGCCATGCGCGTGCCCCCCATCCAGTGATAGCTGTCGTCGAAGGTCACCTGACGATAACCGTCCGCCAGCGCCAGCTCCGGCGCTGGTTCCAGCTTCGCCAGACCCGCATTCTCCAGCGCGACCTTCGCCATCTGCGTAAAGCGCTGAATCGTCTTCCATTCCAGCGGCGACACCTGCCAGTCGATCCGGCTGCGAAACATCCCCAGCGCGTCTCGTTCCGGCGTCAACGTAATCCGGCTCGCCGACAGCGGTTCCTGCTCGCAATGCACCCGCAGCCAATACGTCACATCCTGCGGCCAATACGCGCGATGGCTCACATAGAAGCTGTACGCCAGTTGCATCAGCAGTGGCAGCCGCCGCAGCGCCGGCAGCGTATCGCGCACGCCAATCGCCGACCAGTTGCCGCGCAGCAAATTCCGCGCCGCGGACTTCATCTGCCGCACATCCCGCTCCACATTCCCCAGGCTGATGAAAGAAATCGCCCCCGCAATATTCAGCGTTTCTTCTTCACGCTGCCGCTCCTCCGTCACTCGCAGCTTCGGCTGATATTTCCTCCCCTTCAGGTACACATTCGGAAACACCTGCTCCATCCGCTCGCGATCCACGTTCACCAATTTCGCGGAGTTGTAATCGATATGGCTTTGCACATGCCGCCCCAGCCACTCGTTGTTCTGCCACGGCGTCTGCCCCTTCTCCATCGGCTGCATCAGCAGCTGCAGCGTTTCCATCATCCCCGCGGAAAGCACATACGTCGGCGCATGAAAAACATGTTCTGCACCCGCCAGGTTTCTGCAGCGCAGCCCCAGCACCGCATCCGCGGCCTCATTCATCATCACTTCGCAAACAGTTGCGTGCAGCACTACGCAGATGTTCGTCGAAGCCAGCGCGGCCCGATGCAGCCGGGCAAAATTCGGCTCCGGACACCAGCGCGTGAAATAAGAAACCAGGTCCTCCGAAAGATTCGGCGCAGCAGAGCCCGCCTCCCGCCACACTTCCTCATCGGTCCGCAGCACCGGCAGCAATCCCTCCGCTTCGAGCGCTCGCTCGTAATACGGCGTCAGCTCCCGCTTCGAAATCGGCCATCCACTCCCCGCAATTCCAGGCCGCGCTTCAAAATCCCACGCCTGCATCTCCTGGATTTGCCCGCCCCAGCGAATCGTCGTCCCGCCCAGCGCGCGAAATCGCCCCGCATGCACCCGCTTCAGCGGCTGGCCAACCCTGTCGCTGCGGTTCAATTGCTGGAATGCTTCATCCTCTTTGCGCCCGCCGCTCTCCAGCAGCAGCACCCGCTTGCCCTTCCGCGTCAATTCCGCAGCCAGCACAATGCCCGCCGCCCCCGCGCCCACAATGCACACGTCCGCCACAAAGGCCGGCAGCGTCCGCTCGCGTTTGAAATCGACGATCATTTCCGCGAACCGCGAACCGCGCGAATCTTCGGCAACAGTTCCTCCACCACGTCCATCACCTTGGCGAGCTGGCTATCGTTGTCGTACCCACACGTGACCGCTCGACGCCGCCCTGCAGCCGCAATCCGCGCCCGCGCCGGTTCATCCTTCAGATAGCGGCGAATCTTGTCCGCGCACTCCTCAATATCCGAGAAAAAGACTGCCTCTTCATTCTCCCGAAATCGCTCGCTATGCCCCGCCGATCGCTCCGCCAGCAGAAATCCGCCGCATGCGGCAATTTCAAAACTCTTGTGTGCGTACTCATCCTGATTGCCGTGCGTCAGGAAACTCAGATTGATCTTCGACCGCCAGATGCCTTCGCGATACGCCGCATCGTACAGTTCGTCCGGCGCTGGATACAAAGCGGTCAACGCCGATGGCTCCAGTTTGCGGGTCCAGATTCGCGGCCCGGAAATCACCACCGGCAAATCGTACTTGCGCCATAAATCAGTCAGAAACTGCGGCCGCTCGTCATACGGTGTTCCAATGAATGACACCTCGCGCGTTCGATCTTTGTCTGACCAGCCCGCCGGAGGAGGAAAATGCACGCTCGGCTCAAACGCCGTCTGCACCTTCACCACCCGCCGCGCGCCCCGCGCCAGATATTCCGCCACGCTCACATCCCGCTGCTGCACGTGCAGGTCGTACTCCGGAATCGTCCGCACGTACAGCCGAAATCCCGGATCGCGCCGTGGGCCAAAAGGATTGTCGATCATGTAATCCACGGTCGCAATACCCATCGCGCGCAATTGTCGCAACGTCTCCACGCGTATAAACAACGGCTTGTCGAACCACACCACATCGACGTCATGTTCCTTCGCCAGCCGCAGCACGTCCGCGTTCATCCGCGTCACCATGCTGCCAATCTGCAGGCGATAGCGAATCCGCGCCATCCACGGATTGCCGTGCTTTTCGTATTGCATAATGTCGATGGGAAATACCGTGTGACCCAGCCGCTGCAGGCTGTGCTGCCGATAGAGTCCGTACCAGCCGTAATTCATCGGCGCGATGTACAGAATCCGCAGCCCGTTCGGGGATGGCCGCCGGGTGGCCCATTCAAGCCGTTCTTTAGCTTGAGTGGGGTGAATTAAATCTGTCATCCCTGTTCCTTGCTCGTGCCGTGCGGCATCGCTACGCCTGCTGCCTCATAAACGCGATCACCTGATCCACGTTGACCACGCCCACCAGCTTGTTATGCTCCTCCACCACCGGCAGCGCATACAGGTTGTAACGATCGAACAGCTCCGCCACCTGCTTGTCGTGCATATCCGCCGGGCAACTCACAAAACGCGATTCGCTCAGCACTGCCACTTTCGTATCCGGAAGCGCCAGCAGCAACCGCGCCAGCGGCACCACGCCCAGCAGCATCCCGTCTTCGTTCAGCAGGTACACTTCCGTCACAATTTCCGGATCGTCGTCGAAATTGCGCAGCGCTTCAATCGCCTCGGCTACGGTCGCATCCGTCGATACCGCGACATAGTTTGTCGTCATGCGGCCCGCTGCCGAATGCTCGCTGAACTCCAGCAGCTCTTTGACTTCTTCCCGCTCCTCCGGCTCCATTTCTTCCAAAATGGCTTCCGACTGTTCCTTGCGCAGTTCGCCCAGCAAATCCGCCGCCGCGCTCGGATCCATCTCCTCCATAATGTCGGCGGCTCGTTCGGAATCCATCGATTCCAGCAATTGCTTCTGCAGCTTCGGCTCCACTTCCTCCAGCGCCTCGGCCGCCACTTCCTCATCGAGCTGGCTGAAGATCGCTTCTCGTTGCACGGGCGCCAGGTCTTCCAAAATATCGGCGAGGTCTGACGGATGGAACTTCGCCAGGCGCTCATGAGAAATCTTCAGCCGCACCCGGCGCGCCGGATCCACTTCAATCAGATCGACAAAATCCCAGGGAATGGCACGCGATGGAATTTTCTTCGTGATGAGCTCGATGGCTCGCTTGGTCACGATGCCTTTCAGCAGGCGGCGCATCGCTCCCAGGGTGCCTACCTCCACCTCAATCGCGCGCAGTTCTCCGCCGCAATCGTGAGGCAGCCAAAGCAGCGAGACATCGTTCACCCGCACCACCTTGCGTCCATGCACGTCGATAATCTGCTGATCCATCAGGTCGCGATCCAGCAACAGCAGCGGTTCACTCATACTGAACGGCCGCGGATGGGCATCCCCACGCAACCGCAACCCGCCATTCGGCGTCTGCTCCAGTCCCGCCGGCGAAACCGCCTGCAAGTCATCCTTCTTTCCCCAAATCAGTTCCGTCACCAGCGAAGCGCGCACGCCCGGAGTGACCGCAACTTCGCGCACACGACCAAGAGAATGCCCAGCCGCATCCAGGATTGGACTACCCAGCAACCAGGAAAGATGAATCAGGACGGAGTCTTTCGCGTTCGACCCCTCCTTATAATTTTTCTTTGTCTCGTCCGGCGGCATGGGCTGTACTCTCTTGTTTTCGATTACGGGTCGATCGTTCTTGCGTATGCGATTCAGCGGCGATACACATGTCCTCGCAAGCAAGGCTGCGCGAATCGGAAGTGACGTCACCCCAGTCCAAGCGCTGCCTTCGCCCGCAGTGACAGTCTACTCAACTCAAGCCAACGCGAGAGCAGTTTCTTTGCCCGCTCGCTGTGCCGCGCCTCAAATCCGCCTTCCAAGCTCTTCCATGGGATGCAATGACCGCCCTTCCATGCGCCTCGCGAGCTTCAAAAAAAGCTTACAGATCAGAGTCCAGGCGTGCGGAAAGGGAAAAGACTTCCTTGACACTAGGGCAACCGCACAAGCAAACTTCCCCTGTGGAGAAATTCTGCGTGTCCTTGGCGACAATGACCGCAATCGGAACCAGGAACCGATAATTTAGCGGCCTCGGGGCGTGTGGTGGATTCCATGGTTAGTCGATTCAGTTACACTTTGGACTCATCGCTCGACAGCGTGAACAAAGTGGAAGATGCGGCGGAACAGTTGGCCCAGAAGTCGGGACTGGACGAGGATCAAACCTTCCAGTTGGCGATGGCGGTGCGCGAGGCCGCAGTCAACGCCGTGCTCCATGGCAACGCCTACGATCCGGAAAAAAAGATGACGGCTTCGTTTGAGAATAATGGGTCTTCGTTGATCATTCGCATCAGCGATCAGGGAAAAGGCCTGGATCCGGCCACGCTTCCCGACCCATTGGCGCCGGAAAACCTGCTCAGCGGCTCCGGCCGCGGAATTTTCCTCATCCGATCATTTATGGACGAGGTACACTTCAAGCTACTGCACCCCGGCACCGAGCTAACACTTATTAAGCATTTGGATTCAACCCAGAAAAGCGCCTAAGGAGGAATACCACCGTGAGCATGAAGATTAGTACCCGCCAAGTGGATGGAGTTACCATTCTCGATCTGAGCGGTCGCATCACACTCGGCGAAGGCAGTGTGCAACTGCGCAATGCGGTTCGTGAATTGTTGGGCAAGGGATCGAAAGATATCCTGCTGAACCTGGCCGATGTCAACTACATCGACAGTTCCGGCATCGGCGAGCTGGTGAGCGCCTTTACCGCTGCGCGCAATCAGGGTGGCGAGCTGAAGTTGTTGAAGCTCACGAAAAAAGTTCACGATCTGCTGCAGATCACCAAGCTGTACACCGTCTTTGATGTGAAGGACGATGAAGCGCAAGCCATCGCGTCCTTCAGCCACGCATAAACCTTTGCCTGAAAGTAAAAAGGCTGGTCGCCTCGGCGACCAGCCTTTTTCCTGCGAAACGCAAGACTACTTACTTCCCTGAGAAGTTCACCTTTGGAACCTGCTGCGCCGCAGCTGTCCCCTCAAAATACGCATTGTTGCGGTGATATCCGGCAATCCCTGCCCAGACGCTATTGGGAAACAGCCCGATAAACGTGTTGTAATCCTGCAGCGCCTCGTTGTACCGCCGCCGCTCCACGGCGATGCGATTCTCGGTTCCCGCCAGCTCATCCTGCAATTGCAGAAAATTCTGATTCGACCGCAGCTGCGGATAGGCCTCCGAAATCATCAGCAAATGACCCAGAGCATTGTCCAGCTGCCCGTTCGCCGCGATCTTATCCTGCGGATTTTTCGCCCCCAGCAACGCCGCCCGCGCATTGGCGATATCGCTGAAAACCGTGGTTTCATGGGAGGCGAATCCCTGCACCGTCGCCACCAGGTTGGGAATCAGGTCAGCTCGACGCTGCATCACGATTTCCACCTGCGACCATGTCTGCTTCACCTGCTCGTTCTTGGCCACCATTTGGTTGCGGGCGGAAATGTAGCTGCCAAACACCAACAGCCCCACCACAACAATAATTCCCAGCACTGCCAGAAGCACGACGCCTGTTCGTTTCATCTCGATTCTTCTCCCCTAAGCTTTCTCGTTCAGCATTGAAATCTTCATCGGGTGTCCAATCCTGGCGCATTGCACGAAAGCGCTGACAGCACAGAATCCCGGGTGCCCCAGGTCTCGCTTTGAGACCTGGGATGATTCAATTCGAATACCGTCCGCCGATTACCAGCTTCCGGAAGCGCCGCCCCCGCCAGAACTCCCCCCGCCGAATCCGCCAAATCCACCGCCGCCATCATCTCCGCCACCAAAACCGCCCCCGCCGCCGCGGCCTCCGCCCATCATGTTCCCCAGGAACATGCCCAGCAGAAATCCGGCCCAGCCATTCGGCCCGGATCGCAACAGCGAAATCAAGACAAATATCGCGAATAGCGCCAGCAGAATATCTTTCACAGCACTCCCGGGATGAGGCTGCGGTTGCGGTCCCAAATCCTCGACAGGAGTTTTGAGGGTGACGCCGGCATCCTGCGCAATCACATTTGCCACGTCCTGGATTGCCAGCGTGACGGCGGCGTCGTAATTCCCTTCGCGCAGATACGGCACCATCTCCCGGCCGATGCTTCCCACCTTGCCATCCGGCAGGATGCCTTCCAACCCGTATCCAACCTCAAATCGATAATGGTGATCGTCGGTCGCAATCAGGAACAGCAAGCCGCGATCCGTACCTTTCTGCCCCACCTTCCACTTCTCTTCCAGGCGAACCGCAAAATCGTCGATCGTGTCGTCGCCCGTGGTGTGGATCGTAACCACGGCAATCTGGGCGTGCGCCTGCTGGTCAACCTCGGTGCACAGTTGTTCCAGGTGACTGCGCGTCTCCGGCGACAGCACCCCCGCGAAGTCATTGACGTAGCCCGTAGGCTTCAGATCGCTGACCTTCTCCGCGCGGGCGGTCGAAACCGTCAGCCCGGGAAAGAGCGCCAGCAACAGCAGAAAACACAAACCCCAGCGCGCCCGTAACCGCGTGGGGTGGAAAAGTGCATCGCGTTGAATACGGCTCCCCAAGCGGTCAGCGGACACACTTCGCTGTCGGTCCAACCAGGGAAGCCGGAGTAACCCTTGCGATAGCATGCTTACCGTGATTGTACGACGATGCGCCCGCGAAAGTTCCCTCCTCCGAATGGCGAGATCGGCCCAGCACCCGCCGCGTCCTCAGCGATCCGTGCCAATTATTGGATCTTGAAGCCCGTTTCCTGGGTCAGCGTGTCAATCTGCTTCGCGCGCTGTTCAGAGACGCTCTGGACCCGGTTTGTCACTTCGCTCATCTTGGGCTCAGGGATCATGGACTCGGCACGCTGGGCTACCTGTTGGTCGTTCTTGATGTACGCGTCCATCTGCACCAGGTACAACTGGTCGAATGGCTTCCCTGTCATTTTTTTCATCTGCTTTTCGGCCTTTTTCGTCTCGCTGGGCACCAATTCCGGCGCCATCATTTCGCCGGTGGGGTTTGGAAGGATCAGATTGTTCGACAGGCCATGGTTTTCCGTGATCACCTGCTGCGCAAATTTCTTCACGTCCTCATTGCTGCTGTTCTTCAGCGCCATCTTGCTCAACTTGGTTTCAACATCGAAATTCCGGCGAAGATTCCCAACTGTATTTTGCTCGAGCATCTGGGCGCTGTTTTGCGAACCCATCGTCCCAGGCGTTTGCATCCCGTCCGGCGGCATATTGCCATTGGTGTTGTTCATATTGTTGTTGCTAGGGGCAGATCCGCCCATCGGCGCGCCACCATGCATCTGCGCCCGCACCGCCGGTGTCATCGCCAAAAGCAATAACCCTGGAGCCAAAACGCTCGCTTTCAGAAAGTTGAAATTGCCTTTCAGTTTCATACCCCTACCCCTCCATGGTTCCGATCGATCGTCCGTTCCTGCCCCGTCGACCTTTAGAAGCTATCAGGTTTAGACGATTCCTTACCCGGAATGGTCTCCTCACTCTCGCGATTTCCAAAACCCACCCGAGCCCGACAGCCTGTCGCACTACTGATTCCTCTCGAATGCCTGCTTTGTCGCTTGACGGCTTCAGGCCAAAGCACGTTTCCAGACCGGGACAGCTGGAAACGCGAGTTGGCGATTTATCACTCGTCGGAACCAGCGCTACTCTTCCGAGTAACAGGACAACGGGCTAGGCTACGATGGCGGCGACCGGCCCGAGCCCATGTGGCGAACCCAGCAGTGAAGGAAGAGAAGCCCACCAGCCATCGGACTGCTGAGTCCGCACAAGTGCTGACGATCGATACTGTGAATGCTGCGGAGAGCGCGTCTTTGCGCGGTGCGTTATCGGAGCAGGGAAAAAAGAGCGGGCCACGTAACAACCCGCCGTCCATTGCTGCTCACCATCACAGGAGGGGGATCGACAACCGCCGTCCTGACCTCATCGCCATTGTCTACTACCACAATGGCCAGCGTGAGGGTCGGACTCCCCGGGCTGCTCAGGGTCATCGTGCCCGTGCAATCGCCGTTCAGATCGTAGGTTCCCGAGCCGGGCCGATCGGGGGCGGTGAAGCCTGACAGGGATCCATGGATGTTATCGATCTGGGTCAGGGTTCCGTCGCCGTTAAAGTGGGTCATCGCAGTTCCCACAATCGTTTCGATGGGCAGGTTGGGTCCGGAAGGGCGGGTGCCGGTCACACTGAATCCGTAATCGCCGGTCAGAGTTGAATTCGAACACGCGGGTCGACGTGACTCCTGAGCCCACCCGGCCGTCGCCATCAGCAGCAGAATTGTCATTGCCGTCTTCATTGAGAGTTCCTCCTAGGGGAAGAATGTGCCTCTGTCTCCCCGACGCCAATGGACGGGGCCCGCAGAAAATCTTAAGAATCTCTGTAGGAGGATGTTGTTGATGGCCGGACAGTTCTCAACCATTCGGATAGAATGAGAGCCCTGCTATGGTGCTCACCTTTGGCCACTTCGAACTCGATCCGGCTGCCTGGGAATTGCGTCGGCGCGGAAGACCGATTCGGCTGGAGCGTCTGCCGATGGAACTGTTGCTGTTACTGGTGGAGCGGCGGGGAACGCTCGTCACCCGGCAGGAGATCGCCACGCGGCTCTGGGATCCCAGCCTTTTCCACGATCTCGACAACGGGATCCACACAGCGATTCGAAAAGTTCGCCAAGCCCTGAACGACTCAGCACGACGACCATCCTTTGTGCAAACGGTTTCCGGCAAGGGGTACCGGTTCCTGGCACCGGTGAGCCTCGGGGCCGAGCATCCTCGTTCCTCATCGAGCCAGTGCATCGCGGTTGCGGTTTTGCCATTCGAAAATCTGACCGGGGATACGAGCCAGGACTATCTGAGTGATGGCCTGACAGAAGACACCATTGCCGCTCTGGGCAACCTGGCCCCCTCGCGGCTGGTCGCCCTCGCCCGGACCTCGGTGATGCGCTACAAGCACTCCAGAAAATCCGCAGGGCAAATTGCCGCCGAACTGGCAGCCGATTATCTCCTGGAAAGCACTTTCCGGCGCGATGGACGATCGGTGCGCATCACTTCGAGACTGGTGCGTGCCTGCGACGAGGCGCAGGTGTGGACGGGGAATTATGACCGCGACTGGCAATCGGTTCTCCAGTTGCAGCAGGAACTGGGCAACGCCATCGCTCATCATGTGGGGTGCCGGTTTACCTCGGAGCCAGCCGCCCCTCCCACGCGCTACACGACCGCCGATCCCGACGCCTACGATCTCTACCTGCGTGGAAAGCATTACTGGAACCAGATCCGACCGAGCGCCCTGCGCCGCGCCATCGAGTGCTTCGAGGCCGCGGTTGCGAAAGATCCATCCTTTGCGCTCGCGTGGTCAGGCTTGGCCGATACCTACTCGGTGCTCCCTGTCACCAGCGACGGTGACCCTGCTTACCTCTGGCAGAAGGCCCGCCACGCGGCGGATGAGGGCATGCGCCTGCAGCCTGCGCTGGCTGAAGCTTGCGCCTCCTCGGGCATCGTTGCCTTTTGGCTCGACTGGGACTGGAGCCGGGCGGAGCAGGAATTGCGCAGAGCCGTCGCCCGAAATCCAAGCTACGCTTCAGGACACCGTTATCTGGCGCACGTTCTGTCGAACCTTGGACGGCATGCCGAGGCTCTCGCCATGATGGCCAACGCATGCCGAATCGATCCATTGTCACCGGCCCTGCATGCCGTTTCGGGGCAGTTGTTCTACCAGGCCGCGCAGTTCGGCGCGGCAGAGGAGCAGGCGCGTCAAGCTCTCGCCCTGAATTCCGAGTTCTGGCTCGGCCACCTCATTCTCGGGAAGGTGTGCGAACGCACGCAGCGCTACGCCGCAGCCGTGACCGAATGCGATGCGGCTTTTAATCTTTCGGAAGGCAACACGGAGGCATTGTCGATCAAGGGCTATGTGATGGCGCAAATGGGCCGACGCAGGGAAGCGGATCAGATTCTGAAAACGCTTGTCGATACATCACGGACCCGCTTCGTGCCCCCGTACAACATTGCCCTGCTCTACGCAGGCCTGGGCGCATCCGACGCCGCCTGCGAGTGGCTCGAAAAGGCCCGGTTTATCCGCGATGTGCATATCGTGTTTCTGCCAGTCGAGCCAAAGTGGAACGCGCTTCGCGTTTATCTTCCCTTTCAATCGCTCCTGGAACGTTGCGGGTTCACGGGACCCGGAGGCAGCGGTTCGGAAACCGGGAACCGGCCAGTTCGTTTACCACGGCAAGGACGAAGCCGGCACTGAGGTCCCTTTTGCGACACTTTGCCACTTCAGCGAAGCGCGAAATCTGGCAGGATTGGAAGGAGCATCCCCTCATCCCCTCCTCAGCGGCGGAGCGGTCCCTCGTCAGCGACCGCGCCCACTGACGGCTTCAGGCCAAAGCACGTTTCCAGACCGGGACAGCTGGAAACGCGACTCGGCGATAATGCGCTTATTGACGAAGTGCAAGAGATCGTACTGCCGATGAGTTGTATGGTCGCGCCGACCCAACAGGAGCCGGAACGGCATCTCCGGCAGGAGCGGACTCGGCAGCTCAAATAGAAATAGACTTGTCAGAAGCCGATTCGGATATTGAGATGACCGAGCGTAAGGCATCGTTCTAAATGCGGTTTCGCTTTCGACTTTCACTTGACGGGGCGGATTCGCTGGACATACCGCAACTTCCATGTTGAAGTCTCAGCAATGGGAGATAACGCCATGACGCAACCGAAGATGATTCGCTGCGAAGGAAGTGGGCAGGTAGTGTACGGGCCGGATGAGCCTACAGGTACAGTCCAGTGCTTCATGTGCGGCAACAGCGCCCTGCCAATGAAGACAACCGTTGTTGACGGTAAAGAGCACTATTCCGTGCCAGAGCACAAGCGCCGCGCCAATCCGCCCCGCCCCAAGGGAGTGAAGAGAGCGCCGCGTTACCAGAGAACATCCCGGCGTGATTCAGGCCGGAGGCGGTAGCGAATAGGCAACGGGAGACGTCAATAGACTCGAATAGCCTTTGGCTCTTCATAGGGATGAAACAGAAAGATTCGGTCAAAGACTTTTGGCGCAGTTCTCAAGTTCTGTCTGACTTGTTCAGCTAATTGTGGGAACCCGAATCCAACGGTGTGCATTGGTGTGTTGTGCAGCATCGCTTCATCACAGTAGAAGCACAACAAATCAAACTCATGCAGCGCGTGTTTGGAACGAATATCTGCATTTTGATATTTGGCTATCTTCTTTTCGATGTTCTTAACAGCAGCATCTGTCATCCATTGCGCTGTATATGAACCACCGGGCAACTCGAACTCTATCCATTCAACATCTACAAGCGCCGGGTCGTTGTTTGAGCGTGGATTTATCCAAACCTTTTCAAGGTACTTTTCGAGCAATGGATACCTACTGAAGTCATCTAGGGGTGCGCCCTGCGGTGTATACCAGCTACGCACGGTTTTCCAGTAATCCGCTGTGATCTGCAAATGGGGATGGAATTCCGGCAGCGGTTTCGCGTTTTCAGCAGTAATGAACCTGTACAACTGATTCCGAAACTCGACTCTGTCAGCTTGTTCTATGCGCAACGACTTATCGTACAAAAGCACTTGCCGTATATGGCTTGGCCGTGGTTCCTTCTCACTGGCAATGATCTTTAGGTAGCTCTTTTCCAGTCGTTCTCTGCCAGCGCCAGCAGTCACCTGATTGTGTTCTACCCATTTGGTGAGTTCAACGCCAATTGCCTTGCTAGATACACCGGAACACAAAACATCGGGTGGGTCCGGACCATCAGACCAATTCGCCATTGCTTCATCTGCGAAAAGCGGAGCAGCGGTTAGGAACCCTGTCCATGCTGTCTTCTCATCTGACCGTAGCATCAGCTTGATTCTATTCCGCATCTGTAGAACGAGGTCAACTGCCCGGCTCTTACATCAGTAGTGACTAAAGCGCTGGCATGTGCAAAGAAAACCGCGCCAGCTGCAAGCGATTTTCCGCAGCGCGAATTGTCAACTGTTTCCAACAGGCCAAATCACGTTTCCAGACCGGGACAGCTGGAAACGCGAGTTGGCGATTTGGCGCTTCTCGAGATTTGCGCGAGAGCAGCCAGTCCAAGCGAATGCCGATCGCCCCAGTGAAGCCGCCCTCGCGCTTTCTTCCGCACAGGCGCCTATTGCGGAATGCCGATTTCGTTTGGTTCCTGTTCGCGCATTTTTTGTCTTGACTGGATTTGTTCGTCGCTGAGGCGCGCATCGTAAATCGAACGAGGCTCGACGGAACGGGAGATGAGTGTCGAGAGGACAGCGATGAGGATGAGCGGCAGAATGAAAGACCTGTCTCTGCCGGTAAGTTCCAACATCAGGACAACGGCCGAGATGGGCCCCTGCGTGGTAGCGGCGAGAACAGCGCCAGCGCCGAGCAACGCGAAGAATGCGAGGGGCACGCCCGGCCACATCGTGCTCCAGGCATACCCGAGCGTTGCGCCCAGCAGAGCCCCGAAGGTGAGGGAGGGCGTAAACAGGCCGCCAGGAACGCCGCTGCGCATGCACAGGATCGTGGCCAGCGGCTTCAGCAGCAGAAGGGCCAGCAGCAGCCGCAGTCCGACCTGGTCCGTAAAAAGCAACTGCGAAAGGTCTTTGCCGTTGCCGAGTATCTCGGGAAACCGAACGGAGGCCGCCCCCAGCAGTCCGAGGACGATTACGGGGGCTATGAATCGCTGCCATCCGCGCGGCTTGCCCCGGTCGGCCCAACGAACGAGTCGAACATAAAGGATAGAAGCGAACGCGAAGAAGGGAGCGGCCAGAATCGCCCACACAATCCCTGAAGCCGAAAGCGGGAATGAGGGAATGATGTAGGTGGGAGCATCCGGCAGAGCCACCCAGGAAACCCCGGTCGCGATGAGCGAAGCAAGAAGTGCCGGCAAAACATAGCGCAAGGCCAGCTTCCCACGCATCACTTCCAGCGAGAAAAGCGCACCCCCCAATGGAACGCCATACGCCGCTCCCATTCCGGCGCCAGCGCCACAAGCCACCAGCAGGCGTCGCTGCTCATCGGAGAGTTTTCCGGCATCGGAGAAGAGGTTTGCAAAGACTGCTCCGGCCTGCTTGGGCGCACCTTCGCGCCCCATGGACGCGCCCATGGCGACGGCGAAGATGGACAACACAGCGCTGCCCAGAGTTCGCCAGGCCGGCATGCGGCCGGCGTAGAACCAGATGGCCGCAGTGGTATCGATGCCGTTGCCACTGGAGAGCTGTTTGAGAAGAAGTTGCCCGGCCCCGGTGAGAATGGCTGCGGCGAGGAGAACAGCGATGTGTCTTGCCGCACTGGCACCACGCGCGGCGGCAAGTATGTTCGTGCCGGATCCATGCCATGCAATGTGCTGAACCAACTCAAGCAATCGGGTCAGGGCCGCGGCTGCCAGACCCGTGGTCACGCCAATCAGGCAGACTGCCAGCCAGAATCGCGGTGCGCCCGGACTCGCAAGCGTGGTGGGGATAGCTGCGCCGTTCTGGGCGACAACGGGTGTCGGCATAAGAGACATACTAACGAAGGTACTGCCTGGCTGCTTGCCTCGGCCATGGAAGCTAGAACCCAGCAGTTTCACGCCACGGTGCAATTGGTAACGGAAGGTTGGCGACGAGCGTTTCCAGCCTGGATGGCGAATTTTTGACTACAGGGCAAATCACTCATTGAGGATCAGGGCTGTCACTGCCCTTCAGTCCCCGTCACCCGCAGCAGTATCCTTCACGGCAAAATCAACCCAGCTCCCGAAACCGTCGCGAGATCTGTGACCCCACTATGATCGCGACTCTCAGCTTCATCCAGTTTGGGCAACTTTACACCGCCGGTTTACACTGGCCCTAGTAACAGCAGGGTCAATTCTTGACGACAAATGCGGCCGCACTGGAAGCCAGGGATCTGTCCCGAACGCTCGATCAGCCGGGCGGCCCCAAATCTCTGCTGCGCAATGTCAGCTTTCGTCTCGACCAGGGACAGGTTCTCGCCGTCCTCGGCCCCAGCGGAGCCGGCAAAAGCACCCTGCTGCGCATGCTGAACCGGCTGGATGAACCCACCAGCGGCGCCGTCCTGCTGCAAGGCGTCGATACCCGCACAATGGACCCTAGGACCCTGCGCCGTCGCGTCGGCATGGTCATGCAGCAGGCCTATCTGTTTCCCGGCGCCGCCGCCCACAACATCGTCTTTGGACCCGCACAGCACGGGATTGCCCTGCGGGATTCGCAAATAGCTGACTTGATTTCCCAGGTCGGCATGGCTGGCTATGAAGATCGCGATGTCACCACCCTTTCCGGCGGCGAGGCCCAGCGCATCTCCATCGCCCGCGCCCTTGCCAACCAGCCCGAGGTCCTGCTGCTCGATGAGCCCACCTCTGCCCTCGACGACCTCTCCAAGCAAGACATCGAACATCTGCTGGCTGCGCTTGTCCGCGAACGAAATATGACCTGCGTCTGGGTGACGCATGACGTTGCCCAGGCCAAACGCGTCGCCGATCTCGTCCTCAAGCTCGAAACCGGCGAACCCTCCGGCTTTGGCAGCCCACAGGAGCTATTGCATGCTTAACCTCCTGTTTCACACGCAAATGTCGCTCGGCCTCGGGCAGGCTGCCGCCGTCGCCGTCCTCGCCATCATCGTCGCTCAGTTCGCCAGTCGTCGCGGAGCCAAAATCGGCCGCGAGATTCCCCTGGTTCTGCTGCGCGGCATCGTTCAGATTTCGCTCGTGGGCTTTCTCATTGCCGCTATGCTGCGCGGTCCCTGGTGGACCGGCATTCCCGTCCTGATCGTCATGATCTTCATCGCCGCCACCATCGTCCGCCGCCGCGTGCCGGAGCTACCCGGTGCCTACACCCTCTCCCTGCTCTGCATGGCCGCGGGCGCAGGAGGCGTTCTCACCGTAATGACGCTGCTTGGCATTGTCGAGCCGAAGATCATCATCCTAATTCCGGTGGGCAGCATGATCATCGCGCAGAACATGAATATTCAGTCCCTGTTTCTCAATCGATTCCTGGGCGAACTACGCTCCCATCGCGGCGAGATTGAATCTGCCCTGGCGCTGGGCGCGACTCCGGGTCATGCTGCCGAGCCCTACCTGCACGCATCCTTCCATGCCAGCCTGATCCCCGCCAGCGACAATCTGCGCTCGCTTGGAATCGTCTGGATTCCGGGCATGATGGCCGGTATGGTGCTCTCCGGCACCTCCCCGGTCTACGCCGCGCTGTACCAGTTCGTTATCCTCAGCATGATTTTCATCGCCGGCGCCGTCAGCTGCCTCACTGCTACATATCTCGTCCCGCGCAGAGTCTTCACCCCGCAGCAGCAACTTCGCCGCCTGACGTAGCGTTTTCTCGTCCCCACACGGAATCGAGCTATTTCGCACCAAATACAGTGCAAAATAGCTCGACAAATTTAGTTGCTCAGGCAACCATATCGCTCAAAATCGGCCATTTTAGTTGCTCAGGCAACTAAATTTTCCGCGCGTTATTTCACCTCTGAAATCTTAACCAACACCAACGCATTCGGCGCGAGCTCCAGCGTCAAATGACCGCCGTCCAAATGCTCCTCCGTCGGCGGTGGCAGCGCCGAAGCCGCATTCAACTTGGCGATTTGCGCCATCGTCGGATATTGCGGACTTCCCATCGCGCGATACGCCGGCATCGGATCGCCGTGACTATCGTCCACTCGGCTCACCGTGATCGCCGCCCCGCTAGGTACGCCTGCAAAATCCAGCCGAACAGTTTTCGCCGCGCCTTTCTCTCCCGGATCAACAATATTCCACACTGCAACCGCTAAGTTCCCATCCTTGCTACGAGTTACGAGAACATTGTCGGCGGTGTTGGCGATCCTCTCATCGCCCAGTTGATGCAGCAGGCTAAAGTCGTAGTAGCTCGGCTTCTTGATTCCGCCCAGCGCGATTAGACCAAACATCCCGTCAAACGGGGTCTGCGGAACACCACCCTCTTCAAACACATCGTCGAAAGTCCAGAACGACATCATCTTCACGTGTCCATCGCACTCTCGAATCGTATTTGCCACTCCCGGTCCGACAAACGGAGTGTCGCGCGAATTGTCCTGTCCTTGCACATTCCACTCTGTCCAAAACAACGGCAGCTTGGGCAGCGGCGAAGCCTCAATTTGCCCTTGAACTTTTTTCACCGCGCCGCAAACCCGGTCATCCATCGGCATTGGCTTGTCGTTGTGAAATAAATTTTCTACCGTGTCATCGGCATATCCGTGCGTGGATACAAAATCGATGGGCACGTGGTTCTCCGCGACGTGCTGCAGGAATGGAACGATCCACGAGGCCGCCGCCGTTGCCGGCCCTCCGACGCGCAGGCGCGGGCTCACGCTCTTCAGATCGCGAGCCGTGTGATCGTACAGATCGAAGTACGACGCCTGCCGCGGGATCCCGCCCCAGAAATCGATGTTCGGTTCATTCCAAACTTCGAAGTACCATTGCGACACTTCATCGATGCCGTAGCGATCGATCAGATGCTGCGCAAAATGCTTCATCATGTCGTCCCAAAGTTCCATGCTTTTCGGCGGCGATACATTCGGCTTGTACCAGAAGGGATGCAGCGCATCCGGGTTGAACGCCAGCTTTCTTGGCATAAAGCTGATCTCAACGAACGGCCGCACTCCGTTCTTCAGCAGCCCGTCGTAAATCTGGTCGACATAAGAAAAGTTGTAGACCGGCTTGCAGTCGTCGCCCAGGTTGTACACTCCCACCTCGTGATCCAAAATTCCGTGGAAACGAACATAGCGAAATTCAGTCACGCTTTTCACCGCGCGCAGATCGTCGCGATAGCCGGCACGAAGCGAAAGAATCGCATGCCCGGAACCGAACATCTGCTCCCAGAAATGCGGAAACGGCGTCGTCTGCGCATGCGCATCCACGGTGATGGTTTCCTGCGCGTAAGCTGCGGTTGCACGGACGCCGAGTGCAATGACAAGTGCGGCGAGGCCCGCCCCCAGCCTGAAAAAGGATTTCCGCTCTAGCATGTGAATCTACCCCCCTAAATTCCGTTGGATGATCCTGAACAAAAGAAACAAGGGGTGCACCGGAATGCACCCCTCAAACGGAAAAAGCCGAAAGTGCATTCTAGAAACTGAAGCGCGCCTGTAGCTGAACGGTCCGGCTTCCTAGCGCGGCGCCGCCGCTGCTGGCGGTTGGAACGCCGAAGTGCGGATTGAATGAATGAACCGTTCCGTCCGGATTCGCCGCTCCGACCAGCGTGTCAATCGATGACGTGTTGATGTTGATTTTGTTGAAGACATTGTAGACATCGGCGCGGACCTCAAACACCGCAGCTTTGCCTAACACCCGGTTGTTCGGCAACCCGAAGGCCTTGCTCAAGCTGCCGTCCAGGTCTTGGTAGCCGGGTCCAGTCAAACTGTTGCGGTGAATCCCAGGCGTCGGCACAGGCGCTGTCGCCGGAAAGGCCGGCCCGGCAACGTAGGACGGCGCTTTGAAATACTTCGTCGGATCGCCGCCATAGTTTGGATTGACCGGGGCCATGAATATATCCTTGTTTGTCTTCGATCCCGCGCCTCCCAGATAAGCTGCCGGACGGAGCTGCGTATACCCGGCACCCTGATAATAGGGATTCGTGGTCGTGTTATAGACGGGGTTGAATGGGAAGCCGGTGTGGGCATTGAAGATGCCGCTCAGCGACCAGCCGCCCAGCGTTTTCTCCAGCCAGGTATCGCTTCCGTGGAAGAACACCGGTTGCCATAGACCGAACAACTTGAACGCGTTCTGCACGTTGTAGTCCGACCGTCCGTAGGCGGCATGCGAATCGAATGGATAGGGATCTTCGTAGTACGGGCCCGATCCTTCATCCATGGATTTCGACCACGTGTACTGCGCCTGCGCCTGGAAGTTGTGCGAGAAATTATGGGCCAGTGTGGCGAGCAGCGCATTGTAATTTCCGCTACCGGTATTGGCGTAGTAGTCGACGAAATTGGCTTTCGGGTTCAAAGGAATGCCGTTGCCCATCGCAATCACATTGAAATTCGCCTGCACGTAGGCGTGGCGCACCTGGTTTCCCAGATAGCCGAGGGTGGCCACAGAATTGTACGGCAGTTGATACTCGGTTTCGAGCGAGTAGTGGTAGGTGGCGATGGTCTTCGGGTTGGACTGAAACCCCGTCACAAAAATCGGCTGTCCGTTCATCGGCAGGTTGTCAGGCCCAAACTTCGTGATGGTCGCCGGGTTGGGCGCATATCCGAAGAGGGAATGAATATCCCCGGCCGTTTCATACAGAATGCCGTTGCCCGCGCAGGTTGGGTTCGTTGTGTACGGATACGGGCAGGTAAAACTAGCTTGGACTGCGTTCGGCGGGTTCCCGTTTCCATTGGCGAGGATGGCAATTTCGTTCTGGTTGTAGTTGATGCCAAAGCCGCCACGAAGTACGGCTTTGCCGTTGGCCACCTTCGGTTGCCAGGCGAAGCCAAGCTGCGGGCCGAAGTTGCTCTTCTGCGGCGTGTATAGATGGCCGCCCACACGGATATTCATGTTTGTGAGCGTGTCGGCCCCGGTACCGAACCGCAGTACATCGAGATTATTCTCTTTCGAGTACATGCTTCCGAAATCCGACCAGCGCAGACCGGCGTTAATCGTCAGGTTCGGACGGATCTTGTAATCGTCCTGCACAAAAAATGCCCACAGATTGATCCGGTCATCCTGACGGTTGGCAAACGGGACGCCGGTTGCTGAGTCAAACTGTCCGCTTTCAAAATTGGGAGCATCATTGGCGAAGTCCCACAGGTTGTCGAAATTGAAACCTGGGCGTGCAGCATAGACGGGATTGTTCAGGTAATAAAGCCGCGTCAGTTCGCCGCCGACCTTGATGTTCTGGCCGCCCAGAGTCTTTGTCAGGACATCGTTGTAGTCGTAGGTCCATTGGTTCAGGTTGCTCGGCCCAGGAGCTCCAAAAAACTGGAACGATGCGCTGCCATAGGCGCAGGCCGCTCCTCCGCAGGCGCTGTTGTTGAGCTGGCCAACGCTGTCCTGAGGCAAGCCAAAGGGGGCCTGTGGATTCGAAGTGACCTCATTCCACCGCCAGCCGGCTGCGTTGGCGCGAGCCTGGTTCAGCAACGTTGGGGAAAAGACATGGTTCCACACGCCGGAAAAAGCATCGTTCACCTGCGAATGGTGCCAAAAATTGGCCTTGCGCGTCGGTCCATTGTAAGAAGTGCTCGAGACCGGCACCCAATAGATGGTAAAGAAAATGTGGTCCATCTGGGTCGCCTGCACGTCCAGCCGGCCGTTGTACTGCGCCTGCGACACGGTATTTGGGTTGAGGGAATTGAAAAGTCCAAGGTCGGCCACGCCGTCCAACCCACCGCCCACGCCAGGGTCGCTGGCGCTCCCGCCATACGTTGGATCCTGCATGCCAAGGCCATTTTTCAGCGGCGATCCAACGTCCAGCCCCTGAGGCGTGGCAGCGCAGTTCACGCCTTGGGTCAGCCCGATTTGGTCGCAGGTTTGAGCAATCAAGCCGTTGGTGGCGACGCCTTCTCCCGGATAGGAAAGGAATTTTGAGGCAATGCTGCCAGTTGCCGCGGCTGAGGAGTCAAACTGCGGTGTTTCATACCAGCCCTGCGACGTCGTCAGGGCCGATTGTGGGCTGGTCTCATAGTTAAAAAATGCAAAGATCTTGTTCTTCCAGAGGGGTCCTCCGAGGCTGCCGCCATAGTTGTTGGTGCGTTCGTCGTCCCTATTTACGCCCTTCGCGGAAGGAGATGTGTTGCCGTCCAGCCCCGCAACGTAGCCATTCCATCGCTGATAAGCGTTCAGGCCCGGCCGCGAAGCCTTGAAGAAGGCGCTACCATGCAGATTGTTGGTGCCCGACTTAGTCGTGACCTCCACATTGGCGCCGCTGAAGCGACCGTTCGAAGCATCGTAACTGTTGGTAACGATGGTGACGTCCTGCACGGAATCTTCACTTGGGGTGATGATCGACGTGCCACCCCAGACTGCGCTCACCGTGCTGATGCCGTCTACAGTGATGCCGTTCGTCTCATACTGGCCGCCCATCGTGTTGATCTGCGGCCCATTTTCTGTCTGGAAAATTCCGCCGGCACCCGTGCCGGAGCCTCCAGGCCCCATGGTTCCCGGCAGGTTGTTGGTGCCTCCTCCACTGGCCTGAGAACCATCGCCAAAAGTGCCGGGCGCTAGCTGCAGGAGTTGGAAAACGTCGCGGTTGAACGAGGGCATATGCTGTACCTGGTTGCTGTCGATGTTGCCGCTAAGAGTGGCTGTCTCGGTGTTCAGCAGGTTAGCCTGCTCGCCGCTCACCGTGACCGTCTGCGTCGTCGATCCAAGGTTCAGGGTGACGTTCAGCGCATTCGCCTGCTCCGGCGTGATCCTGACATTGTTCAGCGTCTTCTTCTTGAACCCAGGTGCCGTCACCGTCAATATGAATTGGTTCGGCGGCAAAGCGTTGAAGGTGTAAACGCCATTTCCAGAAGTCGTCGTGGTCATGGTGTGGTTGGTTGCAGTGTCCGTCAGGGTCACTGTCGCGCCAGGAATAATTGCACCAGTGGGATCAGTGACTGTGCCCTGGATGGATGCGCGAAACTGCGCGCGGGCTGGAAGAACCAACGCGAAGCTGACGACCAGCGATAGAAGAAGTGCGAAAAATTGAGCGAATTTGTGTGGTGTGTGGATTTGCATTGGGGGCCCCCAAAAACGGTGAAGCCATTCGCAGAGTGCGAATCTTACCTGGATTGGCTTATGTTCTCTCGCACCGCCAAGACCGCCTCGACTTCCGAAAAAGCGAGGTGTCTGTGGCGGCATACTCGAAACCTGCGAACAGACCGACCTGAAAGACGTACCGAGCCAATAAGTCTGGATGCGCCAAACAGGAACGCAGTTGCAAGGGGTTCCTCATTGTTTGGAATCCCTGCAACCGCATCTGGCTTGGCGCGGAACGACGGTTGGCGGACTCGCTTCGCCGGTCGGCGTCATCGAAATCGGCGGCAATCCCACCGCCTCGGGTGGAGGCAGCGTATGCGTCCGATACCACTGCGCCTGCGCTTCTCCAAATCGAACGCCACGCTGGATCCACGACTGCATGGCCAGCTCATACTGCGCGGAAACATTGTCCAACCAGTAGGGGCGATTTTCTTTCAGCCACGCCGCGCGATACAGATCGCGGGTCAGTCCATATCCATCGCGCAAATCCTGGCACCGGCCGTTGTTGGAGGAGATCTCATAGAGCCCCGAACCCAGATGTTTGTTGGCCGTCGGATCGTTTTGCTGCTGATACGCCTGGTCATACGCGGTCAACATTTCCTGCGCCGCTTCGAATTTGTATCCCAGAAAATCCATGCGACGCGCCCCCATTTCCATCGCATCCAGAGCATCTTCTTCCCGCAGCGGTCCTGCGGCTCGCGCCTGCTCCATCAGGACGATGGCCTGCTCCGCTTGCTCGCGCAGCGTTTGCACCACCGGCAACAATTTCGCGGAGACTTCCTGTCCTTCCTTGCTCCAAGGATCCATCCAGAAAAGATGATCGCTCGAAACTCTGATGCCGGCATCCTGCAGCGTCTTCTGCGCCGCCATCAATTCAATCTGCGCCTGGTTGATCTTACCCGTCCGATCGCCATGGAACACCTGCCCATAGCTATCTTGAAATTGCGGAATGTTGCTCGCGCCCGGCTGCCACCCTGCGGCGGCTCCAAACAAAATGCCATACCAGTCTTGATTGAACAATCCCTCGCCATCGTCGTTCCACACCGTGTTCAGCAAGCCGGTGGAACCGAGCCGCTGGCCGTCGCGCACAAACTCCTGAATATTCAGCAGTCCCGCGTTGAAGTCCGGATAGACCCGGCTCCAATTATTTACGCCCGGCGCGACCCATGTCTGCAGTCCAGCATTGGTAAATGGCAACAGCCATTTGTCGTAGCCTTCCGGCTTCGGACTGTACACCCAAGCAATCGCGATCATGTCCTTCGGCAGCGTCTTCACCAGGTCCGGATCGTTCATTGCAATATCTCCCCAGAACAACAGCTGCTTGTGCAACGGCTGCAGCGCCTGGTGGATCTGGATCAGAAAGTCCATGTAGACCTTGCCCAACCCTTCATTCGTCACCTCATCCTTGGT